>DATLXM010000163.1:0-11614 GCA_035575835.1 Gaiellaceae bacterium | reverse complement strand
GCGGTCGGGCGCAAGATCCACGCGGGCCGCTCGCGGAACGACCAGGTCGCCGCGGCCTTCCGGCTCTACGTTGCGGCCGCCTGCGCGGAGGCGGCGGAGGCGATCCGCGGCTTCGCCGCCGTCCTGCTCGATCGCGCCGAGCGCGACGCGGAGACGCCGATGCCCGGCTACACGCACCTCCAGCGGGCGCAGCCCGTGACGGTCGGCCACCACCTGCTCGCGTGGGTGGAGATGCTCGAGCGGGATCTCGCCCGCTTCGCCTTCGCGCGCGGCCAGTCGGAGCCCTCGCCGCTCGGGTCGGGAGCCCTCGCCGGCTCCACGCTGCCGCTCGCCGCCGGCGACGTGCGCAACTCCCTCGACGCCGTCGCCGACCGCGACTTCGCGCTCGACTACCTGTACGCCGTCGCCGTCCTCTTCGGGCACCTCTCGCGGATCGGCGAGGAGCTCTGCCTCTGGACGAGCGCGGAGTTCGGTTTCGCCCGCCTGCCCGAGGCGGCCGCCACGGGCTCGTCGATGATGCCGCAGAAGCTCAATCCCGATGTCGCCGAGCTGGCCCGCGGCAAGGCCGGCACGGCGATCGGCCGCCTGACGGGCCTCCTCGCCGTCCTGAAGGGGCTGCCGCTCGCGTACGACCGCGACCTCCAAGAGGACAAGGCTCCCGTCTTCGCCGCTCGCCGCGACGTCGCCGGCGCGCTCGGGGCGCTCGCGATCCTGGTCGGCGGGCTCGAGCTCGACCGCGAGCGGCTCAGGGCCGCCGCCTCGGACCCGCTCCTCCTCGCGACCGACGCCGCCGAGGCGCTCGTTCGCGAGGGCGTGCCGTTCCGCGACGCCCACGGGGCGATCGCCGCGCAGGTGCGCGCCGGGACGTTCGTGCCGCCCGAGCCTGCGCCTCGCGTCGCGCCGGGGCCGGCCGACGTCCGCGCCGCCCTCGCGGCCGCGCGGGAGCGACTGGGATGACCGTGCTCCCGATCCCGCTCCGGATCGACCTACGCGGCCGCTCGCTGACCCGGATCGACGACCTGAGCGCGGCTGAGCTCGAGGCGATTCTCGACCGGGCCGACGAGCTGAAGCGGCTCCAGGCCGCCCGCGAGCCGCACCGCCTCCTCGAGGGCCGCGCACTCGGCCTCCTCTTCCGCAAGCACTCGACGCGGACGCGCGTCTCGCTCGAGGTCGCGATCGCCCAGCTCGGCGGCGTCGCCGTCCAGCTGCCGCCCGAGGAGCTCCAGCTCGCGCGCGGCGAGTCGATCGCCGACACCGCCCGCGTCCTCTCGCGCTACCTCGACGCGATCGCCGTCCGCACGCACGCCCAGGCCGAGGTGGACGAGCTCGCCGGGGCCGCGTCGGTCCCGATCGTGAACGCGCTCACCGACGAGGGGCACCCGCTCCAGGCCCTCGCCGACCTCCAGACGATCCGGGAGCGCTTCGGCACGCTCGACGGGCTCAAGATCGCCTGGGTCGGCGACGGCTCGAACGTCTGTGCCTCGCTCGCGGCCGGCTGCGCACTGCTCGGCGTTCCGTTCTTCTCGGCCTCCCCGCCGGGATACGAGGCGGCAGCGGGCGAAGCGGTGCTCGACCCGCGTGAGGCTGTCCGCGGCGCCCACGTCCTCGTCACTGACGTCTGGGCGAGCATGGGGCAGGAGTCCGAGCGCGCGCGCCGGGCCCGCGACCTCGCGCCCTACGCGCTCGACTCGACCCTGCTCGCGCTCGCGGACCCGGACGTGATCGTCCTCCACTGTCTCCCCGCGCACCCCGGCGAGGAGATCGCGGCAGACGTCCTCTACGGCCCCCAGTCGGCCGTCTGGGACGAGGCCGAGAACCGCCTCCACACCGCGAAGGCCCTGCTCGCGCTGCTCTGTGGCTAGAGCCTCAGCCGAGGACGATGAAGCGGGCGTCGTCGAAGCCCGCACCGCGGATCCGCTCGACGAGCTCGGGTGGCGGCTCCGAATCGACCGAGAGCGCCATCAGCGCCTTGCCGCCAGCTTTGGTGCGGGAGACGGCCATGTTGGCGATGTTGACCCCCGCCCGACCCGAACGTCGAGCCGACGAGCCCGATCACGCCGGGCACATCGTCGTAGCGGAAGAAGACCATCAAGCGGCGAGAGCTGGAGATCGATCGCGAACCCGAGCGCGGCGGCGAGGAACTGGCGGTGCTCGGGGCCGCCTCGATCCTCCGCTTGAGGCGCTCCGACGTGAGCGGCTCGCCCTCGAGCACGGCACGGTCGCCGTCGACGCGTGCCGCGGCGATCATCGCCGCAGCGGCGGCCATGCCCGCGTCGGCGGCCTTCTGCGCCCGGCGCACCCCCAAAACCACCTGAGCGCGCTCGACCGGCTCGAGCGCGCGCCGAGGTGCAGAGCCATATCGATGCCCTCGAAGAGACGCCTCAGCGAATCGCAGGCACGGCGCCCGTCGTGCCGCCCGTTGCACCGACGCCCTCGAGGGATAGCTCCTCCGAGAAGTGACACGCGGCCCAGTGGCCGCTCTTCACGGGCCGCAGCAACGGCGTCTCCGTCGCGCAGACGTCGCGGGCGTAGGCGCAGCGTGTGTGGAACGGGCACCCGGCGATCTGCTTGCTCGGGTCGGGGAGCTCGCCGCTCGACTTGATTCGCTGCCGCCGGTTTCGCTCGCGTGGGTCGGGTATCGGTATCGCGGAGAGCAGCGCCTCGGTGTATGGATGCTGCGGATCCTCGTAGGCCGACTGCGTCGGCGCGAGCTCGACGATGCGGCCGAGGTACATGACCGCAACCCGGTTGCAGAGGTAGTCGACGACGCTCAGGTCGTGGGTGATCAGGAGGTACGTGAGTGCGCCCTCCGCCTGAAGGTCTTCGAGCAGGTTGAGTATCTGCGCGCGCACCGAGACGTCGAGCGCCGAGACCGCCTCGTCGGCGACCACGAGGCGCGGACCGAGCGAGAGCGCTCGTGCGATGCTGATCCGCTGGCGCTCGCCGCCGGAGAATGCGTGGGGATAGCGCCGGATGTACTCGGGCCGCAACCCGACCTTGCGGAGGAGCTCGGCCACGCGCTCCTCCAGCTCCTTGCCCGTCGCGATGCCATGCACCTTCAGCGGCTCGCCGACGATCTGGAGCAGCGTCATCCGGGGGTTCAGCGATGCGTACGGATCCTGGAAGATGACCCGCACCTCGCGTCTGTAGGACTTCAGCTCGTTCTTCCCGAGCGTCGCGGCATCGACCACCGCTCCGCCGTGCTGCCGGTAGAGCATCTGCCCGCCGGTGGGGTCGTAGGCGCGAACGATGCAGCGGCCGAGAGTGGTCTTGCCGCAGCCGGTCTCGCCGACGATGCCGAGTGCCTCACCGTCCTGAACAGTCAGGTCGACACCGTCGACGGCACGAACGGCGCCGGTGGCACGGCCGAAGAACCCGCCCCCGATCGGAAAGTGCATCGTCAGGCCGCGGAGCTCTAGGATCGGCGACTCAGCGGAGTGCTCCCGAGCCCTGGAGAGTGCTTCCATTCGCGGTCACCTCCTCCGTGTAGAGGAGGCAGCGAACGTCGGTGCGAGGCCCGGCGGCGACGACCGGGGGGAAGACCGTGTCGCAGATACCCGCCATGAACGCGTCGCACCGTGGATGAAAGGGGCACCCGGCCGGGCGTTCGTAGGGCGACGGCACACTTCCCATGATCGGGGCGAGCCGCCGCCGCCCGCGACCCGGCTTCGGAATCGAGTCCAGGAGCGCGCGGGTGTACGGATGCCGCGGCTCGTGGAAGAGCGAGTCGACGTCGGACTGCTCCGCGACAATGCCGAGGTACATGACGACGACCTCGTCCGCGATCGCCGCGACGACTCCGAGATCGTGGGTGATGAACACGATCGCCATTCCCATCTCCTCCTGAAGCTCGGCGAGGAGTTCCAGGATCTGCGCCTGCGTCGTCACGTCGAGCGCAGTCGTCGGTTCGTCCGCGATCAGCAGCTCCGGGCCGCACGAGAGTGCGGCGGCGAGGGAGACGCGTTGCCGCATCCCGCCGCTGAGCTCGTATGGATAGGAGTCCATGTGGCGTTGCGGATTCGGGATCCCGACACGCGCGAGGAGGTCGACCGCGCGCTCGTGGGCTTCGCGCTTCCCGATCGGAAGATGCAGCAGCATCGCCTCCGTCACCTGGTCGCCGACACGGTGAATCGGGCTCAGCGAGCTCATGGGCTCCTGGAAGACCATGGAGATCTCGGCGCCGCGGATCGCCCGGATCTCCCGACCGTGCGGCTTCAGCGCCGCGAGGTCGACGACCGAGCTGTCGTTGCGGTGGAAGAGGATCTCGCCGCCGACGATCCGGCCCGGCTCCTCCACGAGCCGAAGAATCGAATGGGCGGTGGCGCTCTTGCCGCATCCGCTCTCGCCGACGATGCACAGCGTTTTGCGGCGGGCGATCGAGAAATCGACCCCGTCGACAGCCTTGACGACGCCGTCGTGAACCATGAAGTGCGTCCGGAGGTTCTTGACCTCAAGGAGCACGTCGCGCTCGCGAGCCATGCTCATCGGGCGTAGGGGTCGGCGGCGTCTCGGAGCCCGTCGCCGACGAAATTGAGCGACAGGACGGCGGCGACGACGGCCAGCCCGGGGAAGATCACGAGCCAGGGCGCGGTCGAGATCGCGCGAAGGTTCTGCGCCTCCTGGAGGAGAACGCCCCAGCTGACGACCGGCGGCTGGAGCCCGAGCCCGAGGAAGCTCAGCGTCGTCTCCGCGAGGATCATCGTCGGCACCGCGAGGGTCGTCGCGGCGATGATGTGGCTCATGATCGACGGCAGCATGTGCCGCCACATCACTCGTGCCTCGCCGACGCCGTCGAGGAGCGCGGCCATGACGAAGTCCTCCTGCCGCATCCCGAGAAAGCGTCCGCGGACGACTCGCGCGAGCTCGGTCCAGCCGATCAGCGAGAGGATGACGGTGATCGCGAAGTAGGACTTCACCGGCGACCAGCCGGCGGGGACGGCGGCCGCGAGCCCCATCCACAGCGGGATCGTCGGGATCGAGATCAGGAACTCGATCATCCGCTGGATGATCGTGTCGGCTGCACCGCCGTAGTAGCCGGAGATGCCGCCGAGCATGATCCCGAGGAGCAGGCTGAGGGCGACGCCGACGAGACCGATCGACATCGAGATTCGGGCGCCGTAGACCACGCGGGAGAGGAGATCCTGGCCCTGCGCGTTCGCGCCCAGCAGGTACAGCGGCGCACCTTCCTTCTTCGGGCCGAAGAGGTGGATGTCCGTCTTGAGGAGACCCCAGAGCTTGTACTCGGAGCCGTGAACGAAGAAGCCGAGCGGGATCTTCTTCGTGCGGTCGACGGCGAACGTCTCCGCGAAGGTCTCCGGATCCCGCTTCATCTTGTAGGCGTAGACGAACGGGCCGATGTCCGTGCCGCCCCCACTGCGATCCAGGAGGTGGAGGCGCTGCGGCGGGGCGTAGGTGTACGACGCATCGTTGGCGTCGAGCGTTGTCGGAGCGATCACCTCGGCGAAGATCGCGGTCAAAGCGATCATCAACAGGACGGCGGCGCCGAACATCGCCAGCTTGTGCCTGCGGAACCGCCACCAGACGAGCCGCCACTGCGACGCGACATAGACCCGCGACTCGCCCTGCTCGACGACCTCGGGGCTCGCCGGGTCCGCTGCTGCCGGCTCGAGGTCGCTCGCTGGCGGCAAGGGTGTGCGTTGTTGGGCTCCCTCGAGCATTCCCTTACCCGTACCTGTGCCGAATCCGCGGGTCCGACCATGCGAGCAGGAGGTCGGAGATCAGGGTTCCGATCACGGTCAGCACGCTGACCATGAAGATGAAGCTCCCGGCCAGGTACATGTCCTGATCCTGGAGCGCACGCAGGAGAAGCGGGCCGATCGTCTGCAGGCTGAGGACGATCGCCACGACCTCGCCGGACGAGATGAGCGCCGGCAGCACCCAGCCCACGGTGCTGAGGAGCGGGCTCAGCGCGAGCCTGACCGGGTACTTGATGAGCAGCCGAGGCTCGGAGAGCCCGCGCGAGCGCGCAGCCACGACGTACGGCTTGCGAAGCTCGTCCAGGAGGTTCGCGCGCAGGACACGGATCAGCGCCGCCGTTCCAGCGAGCCCGACGATGATCACCGGGATCCAGAGGTGCGAGAGCAGGTCGACGAACCTGTCGACGCTCCACGGCGCATCGATGTACTCCGGCGAGAAGAGACCGCCGACGCTCTGGCCGAAGTACTTGAACGACACATACAGCAGCACGAGCGCAACGAGGAAGCTCGGGATGGCGAGGCCGATGAAGCCGAAGATCGTGACGAGGTAGTCGCCGGGGGAGTACTGGCGGGCGGCTGAGTAGATCCCGATCGGCACGGCGATCATCCAGGTGAACATCAACGTCGCGAAGGCGAGGATGACCGTCAGCGGCAGACGTTCCGAGATCAGGTCGGCCACCGGCTGGTTCCAGACGTACGACTGCCCGAAGTCGCCGTGGAGCACGATTCCCGAGATCCAGTCGAAGTACTGACTGATCATCGAGTCCTTCAGGCCGTACTGTGCTCGCAGCACCTCGACCTGCTCCTGCGTCACTTCGCCCTGCGTGAGGGTCAGCTGGTTGATCGTGCTCGTGAGGAAGTCTCCCGGCGGCAGCTGGATGATCGCGAAGGAGACCATCGAGATGCCGATCACCGTCAGGACGGCGTAGAGAAGACGGCGGATGATGTAGCGCGTCATGTCACGCCATCCCTCTCAGACATGCTCCCCCCATTCGTCTCTGACACCCGCAGTGATATTCCATCACCTCTGCGGCCGGCGCCTCCGCGAGCCCCACATCGCTGGTTCCGGACCGGCGGCCCGGAACCAGCGGGTGGTCGACGAACACCTACTGGATGAAGAACTGCTCCGGGTGAACAGGGCCGATGCCCGGGAACGCGAGGTTCCCCGGAATCGACTTCGGCACGTTGTGGAAGTTGTTCTTCACGATTCCGTAGCTCGGCGGCGGGAGTGCGATCCCGATCGAGTGGAACTCCTTCGCGACGCCGCGCAGGATCCGGGCCATCAGGTTGAACTGCGTCTTCTCCTGCGTCGTGCCCTTGAGGCCGGCGTAGAGCGTGAGCTGGTCGCGAACGACCTGCGGGGGCGCTTCTCCCAGCCGGCCGTTCGACTCGGACCAAAGCGCCCACAGCGTTGCGTAGTTCGACGCACGCGCGGAGGTCGGGATGTAACTGGCCGGGTAGAGGATCGGGTTGTCGCCGCCCGAGGCCCCGAAGATCGCCGCATGGTGGGCGTTCGAGGTGACACGCGTGTGGAAGAGGTTCTCCGCGACGTTCTGCACCTGGATGTCGATCCCGAGGTTGTTCCACGTGCGCTTGATGAACTCGAGCGCTTGCGCGTGATCCGGGTTCGTTGTCGCGGCCAGGATCGAGAACTCGATCGCCTTCCCGTCGGGCCCCACCCGAGAGCTGCCCCTCCGCTGGAAGCCGGCCCGGTCGAGGATCTGGTTGGCGGCGTTCATGTTGAACTCCGTGAACTGCTTCGCCATGTTCAGGTTGAACCACGGCGACGTGCGGGCTGGCGCGGCCTGCCAGGGCTCGCCCTGGCCCGCATACACGGAGTTGATGATCTCGCGACGGTTGATCGCGTGTGAGAGCGCCTTTCGAAACTCCTTGTTCCGGAAGATATGACGTAGAACCGGATCCTGTGCCGTCTGGTTCAACATGATCAGACCCTGGTTCATGAAGCTGGTCTTGACCTCGAAGAACTTGTAGTTGCCCTTCTTCCGATTGGCAGCGAGGACCGGCTTGTTCCGCGGGGTGTTGATGAGGCGCGCGTGCAGGTCGAGCTGCCCGTTCAGCCCCTGCGCGAGGACGACCTCGGGATCGGAGGCGAGGTTGTACACGACCTTGTCGATGTACGGAAGCTGCCGCCCCTGCCGGTCGACCTTCCAGTAGTACGGATTGCGCTCCGCGACGACCTGCGCGCCGACGCCGAAGGGTGTCGTGAACTTCCACGCAGCGACGGTGGGCCGGTTCGGGTCGAACGGAAAGTTCTTCGAATTGAAGAACGCACGCCAGTTGGGCTGATTCGCTTCCTTGACGAGATCGGCGACGTTCGGGTTGAAGTCCTGATGGAACCGCTTCAAGTAGTGGGCCGGAGCGCAGAGGACGTAGCCTCCCGCCGAGCACATGCCCTGGAGGAAGAGTGCGTTCGGGGTCGGGAAGATGAGCTTCACCGTCCACTTGTCGAGCTGCTCGATCCGGACCGGCTCCCCGCCGCGCCCGGTGAACCGGGTGCTCGTCGACGGGGACAGCGTCTTGTTGAGAATGATGTCCTTGACCGCGAAGACGATGTCGGCCGCGGTGAGGGGAGCACCGTCCGACCACTTGATCCCGCTACGCAGCCTGATCGTGTACTCGGTGCCGGCCCGGTTGTAGGTGATGGACTTCGCGAGGTTCGGGACCGCGTCTTTGATACTGCCATTGCCTTTCCAGGGAGGTCTGAACGCGACGACGTTCTCGTAGAAGATCGTGAGCAGGATCCACGAGCCCACGTCCTCGGCGCCTGCACCGGCCGTATCCCAGGTTCCCCCGTACCGTCCGAGCCGCTCGACCGTCTGAACGACGACGGGCTTCGCCGGCAGGCGCTTTGCGAGTGGGGGAAGCTTCCCCTGCCGGACGAGCGCGGCGAGCTGTGGCGCCTCCTTACCGCCGCCCGTGGCGGCGACCGATCCTTCGACGAGCGTGCCCGCAAGCGTCGCGGTTAAGACGCCGCCTGCGCCAAGCTTGAGCAGGTCACGCCGGTTGAGTGTCGGCGAGTCGGCTTGGTCATCGTGAGCATCGCGGCCGTTCATGTGGTGCTCCTTTCGTCGAGCCCCGCAAGAAAAATCGCTCGTGCCTCGCGTCCTCAAGGGCGGTTCGGAACGGGCGCCAATCCGACGACGTGACCCAGCATTTCCACTGGACGGTCTGATGGTATCCCACTAGTCCAACCGTGTCAAAGGACGGTGAACATCGGCCCTCGACCCCGAAAAAAGCCCCGCTCACACGGCTTTCGCAAGGACTCTTCCCGTGGAAGCGAGTCGCGCTAAGGGCACCAGAGACCCGGCGTGCCTCCGAAACTCGGCTCCGACAGATATTGTTGCTAACTTGGCCAACAACCCACAGACGCTGCGCCGCCCGACCGCCGTTGCTCGCCTGCCCATCCTCACGCATTCGCGCCTTCCGCGGCCGCGCATATCATTGGAACAGCCTTGACCGATACGCAGCCCCAGGTCGAAAGCGTCTTCGTGCCGATGGCGCGCCGCGAGAACCTGTCGAGCCGCTCCGCGACGATCATCAAGCGCTATCTCCTCAGCGAGCCGCTGAATCCAGGTGACCGGCTACCGCCGGAGCGGCGCCTGGCGGAGGCGCTCAACGTCTCCCGGACGGTGCTTCGCGAGGCGATCAACCAGCTCGTCGGCGAGGGACTCGTACAGCGCGATCCCTCACGCTCCCCGACCGTCGCCGACTTCGACCGCGCACGGGTTGCGCAGGAGCTGTCGATGCTGAGCGATCACGAGCCGAAGATCCGCGAGCTCGTCGAGCTGCGAGTGCTCGTGGAGCTCGGAGCGATCGAGGCGATCGTCGGTCGCGCCTCGGACGCCGACCTGAAGGAGATCGAGCACTGGGTGCTCGAGGGCGAGAGACGAATCGCTGAGGACGAGCCACTGTCGATCGCAGACGTGCGCTTCCACTCGGCGCTCCTGCGGTCGCTTGGCAACCGGTCTGTCGACGCGCTGCTCCCGCTGATCGAGGAGCACATGCGCGAGAACTTGCTGATCGACCCGCACGAGCTCGCCGGCGTGATCACGGACGACGATCACCGTGTGGTCGAGCAGCACCGTCAGATCTTCGAGGCCGTCAAGGCCCGCGACCCCGAGGCTGCGAAGCAGCGGATGTACGAGCACCTCGATCCGTACCTCCACCCCGAGAAGTACCGGCGCGACGGGACCGAGCGCTTGCGTACTCGCTCGTAGCAGGCCTCGCCGCGCGGCAGACCGAGAATGGGGCGGCGCGTGCCCGCGCAGGCACGCGCCGCCCGGTTGGCTACGGACTCGTCAGCACGAACTTTTGCAGCAGGATGAACTCGTTGATCGCGCCGCTCGAGACCTCGGTGTAGTCGTCGTCGGCGCCGGAATGGCTGAAGACGTAGATCGTGCAGGTCCCGAGGTAGCAGTCCTCGATCGCCCGCGGATAGTGCCGCGTCGAGCAGTTCCACTGAGAGCCTGCAGCAACGCAGTTTGTGCTGGTGGAGCCCGTCGTGAACGGCAGCAGCGTCCAACCCGTGCTGCTGGCCTGCGCGTTTGCGTTGGAGAGGTACCAGATGCCCGGCTTCGAGGTCTCGCCGAAGCGTGGCGTGTCGACCGGGGCGATGTACAGCACTGCCCCCGAGCTCGTCGCCAGTACTTCCGGATGTCCCGAATGGGCGAACGGCGTTTGCTTCACGTCAGCCGACGTCACGGTCCACGCCGAGCCGCTCTTGCGAAGCACGGCCTGATAGCGGAGATAACATCCGTTCGTCGTCGACGGGCACTTGGTCGTCCCACGGAGGGCAGCCATCAAATCGCCGCTCGGCAGCTCCGCCGCATCCCACTCGTTCGCGCCGACGACGTCGAGGGCGTTGCCGGTCAGCGCCTCCGTCCAGTTGTTGGCGGAGCTGTCACCGACCATGAGCAGGTGGTGGGCGACGGCCCCCTTGGGGTCGTAGGCATCCCACTTCTGACCCATTGCGATCAGCCGTCCGTCAGCCAGCCGCTTGATCCGGCTGATCTGGATCGTGCAGGCGCATGTCGTCGGGTCGAGCAGGTACTGGGGCGAGCCCCACGTCTGACCGGCGCCGGGCGCGAGCCGCTGGATGAACGCGGTCTTCTTGACCACCTGGTCGTAAGCGATGTCCTCGCCGTTCACGCGGCGGATGATCGTGCCGTCGTTGAGGGCGATGTTCGCCTGCGGCGTGAACGGGATGGGGTGGACGGTCGGGCAGTTCGAGCCCGTGCCGCCGTCGACGCAGCCGTTGACGGCGGGGTTCCACGTCCGCATCACGTCGGTCGAGCCGTTGTTCGGGTACGCCTGACTCCAGTTCGCACCGTGGTCGGTCGACTTGTAGTACGCGGTGACGTTGGTGAGCGCCCAGTGGTCCCGGGCGGCGGGGACGCTGTATCCGAGCCGGGTCTCCACCCAGGTCGGCGTGTAGCTGCTCTGCGTGCCGGAGGACTCGGTGAACGACATCCAGAGGCTGCTGTCCACCGGGTTCCTCCAAACGCCCGTCCAGGCGGTGTACGGAATGCTCGTGTAGTCCGACGCCTTGAACTGTGCCCACGAGTAGCTCGTCGCCGTCCACGAGGTCGCGCCTCCGGATGTGACGACGGCGGTCTGGGCGGAAGTGCCCGTTGCGTTGCCGTAGGCGTTGGTGGCGGTCTCGTTGACGCGGATCGTCTTGCCGAGATCGCCGCTCGCGACGACGTAGGTCGTCGAGGTCGCGCCTGCGATGGTGGTGCAGTTGGCGCCGGCCGAGTCGCAGCTGCGCCACTGGTAGGTGTAGGTGATCGGCGTCGACCCGCTCCATGTCCCCTGGACGCGCGTCAAGGTCGACCCGACCGTCGCAGAGCCGGTGATTCCCGGCGTCCCGCCACTCG
>DATLXM010000162.1:0-16968 GCA_035575835.1 Gaiellaceae bacterium | reverse complement strand
GAACTCGGCCGCCCCCGACTCGAGCGCCGCGGCGCGGCTGAGCCGGTCTGTGTGCCCGGAAAGCGCGATCACGCGCAGTGACGGGGCCGCGTCGAGCAGGCGCCGGGTCGCGGCGACGCCGTCGAGCCCCGGCATCGACATGTCCATCAGGACGACATCGGCGGGCGTCTCGCGCGCGAGCCGGACGGCGTCACGGCCCGTCGTCGCCGTCCCGACCACGTCGAAGCGCCCGTCATCGGCGAGCACGGCGGTGAGCCCTTCGACGAAGAGCTGGTGGTCGTCCACGAGCAGGACGCGGATGGGCTCGCTGGGCTGGGCGCTCAAGCCCCGAAATGATGGCAGAGATGCGGCCCGGGGGCGTCGCTACGCGACGGGAGGCTCGACCGCTAGCCGAACGCGCGCCGAGTAACGGGCCTCGATCTTGCCCGTGCTCCGCAGAGTGGCGGTGCAGCGGGCGGGCCCGAGGTTCCGAACGTCGACCGTGATGGTGCGACGCGCGCCGCCGAGGAGCCGGGTAGCGCTCCGTCCGTCGGTGCAGCGGAGCTCCATCCGGGCACGCTGCGTCGAGCGGGCGAGCGTCGCGCTGAAGGTGACCCGCCGGCCCGGGCCGAGGAGCTCGAACGGGACGATCACCGGGGTGCCCGTCCGGAGGATGCCGTTCTTCGCGATCGTGACCGGCGGCCTGTTTGCGACCGGGGTCGGAGTGGCGGGGACGTTCTCGAGGTCGTTACGGAGCGCGGCCCGGACCTCGTCGCTCGGCGGAGCGAGCCAGGAGATCTTGAACGGCGCCTCCTGGTGGAGCTGCGCGTAGTCCTCGGCGAAGATCTCGCCGATCGAGCGGTCCCAGCCGAGCGAGTAGTCATGCGCGACGGAGCCGGCGGCGAGGAGGGCGGGGATTCCCCGGACGGCCGCCCAGGTGGCGCTGCCGTTCGGCTCCTGCTCGATCGCAGCGACACCGCGCCACGCGTCGAGGTGATGGCCGTACTCGTGGTAGACGGTGTGGACGAGAGTCTGCGAGTCGCCGGTCGGGACGATGATCCGCGCCGCTTCCTTGCGTCCGCCGTAGCAGCCGAGCGCCTCGCGGCCACAGACCTGGCGGAGCGCGTCTGGGGTGACGATCCGGATCGTGACCCGCTCGATCTCGGCTCCGTGCGCCGCGTTGCGAAGGAGTTCTGCGTACCACTCTACGTCCACCCCCTCGGCCTGGACGTCGAACGTGATCGTCCGCCCCACCCGATCGGTCGAGGTCACGATTCCGGCCATCGCCGCGGGCGAGCCGACGAGGGCGGCGAGGAGGACGAGCAGCAGGGCGAACCGGCGCATGCCCGGAAAGTAGCCCCGCTTTGCAAGCGGTTTGTGAGCGATTCATTGCGCCGGGGTTAACTCCCGGCCTCGGCCTCCCGGAGGAAGTCGCCGACGACGTGGAGGTAACGCTCGGTCTCCTCGAGCACCGGCGTGTGCGAGCTGTGCTCGAACACGACCTCGCGGGCCTGCGGGAGACCGGTGAGGAGCGTGGCCGCGATCGACTCGGTGGAGAGGTCGTAGCGCCCCCGGAGCACCAGTGCGGGCAGGTCGAGCTCGTGCAGGCGCGGACGGACGTCCCAGCCTCGAAGCGCCCCGGTCAGCGTCCACTCGTTGGGGCCCCACATCGCGCGGTAGCTCTCGCGCCCGCGCTCGGGCAGCATCCGCTCGAGCTCGGGGGGGTTCGCGCCTCGGCGGAAGAAGTGACGGGCGCCGAGAACGGCCTCGGCCGCTTCGTACTCGGGGCTGTCGTAGGTGCCGGCGCGCTCGTGCTCGTCGAGGATCGCGACCACGTCCGCGGGAAGCTCGTCGCGCAGCCGCTTCACCTCCACCTCCCACTCCGCCGCGCTCGCGAGCGTCGAGCTGAGCACGAGGGTCGTCAGCCCGTCGGAATTCGAGAGTGCGTGCTCGAGCGCGAGCATCCCGCCCCACGAGGTTCCGAGGAGATGCACGCGCGCGAGCCCGAGCTGCTCGCGGAGCGCCGCGAGCTCGTCCAGGAAGACCTGCAGCGTCCACTCGATCGCGGCGGGACGATCGGAGCGGCCACAGCCGAGCTGGTCGTAGAGCACGACCGCCCGTCCTTCCTCCGCGAGCCGCTCGAGCGGCCCGAAGTAGTGGTGCGTCGAGCCCGGGCCGCCGTGCAGGCAGAGGAGCGGATCGAGCCCGGAGTCGAGCTCGCCTACGACTCGGAACCAGGTTCGGTGCCCCTCCCACTCGATCCAGCCTTCGCGCTCGGTCACGGGCGCATCGTGCCACGATGCGCTCGGTCACGGGCGCATCGTGCCACGACGCGGATGGGCGCTACTCTGGCCGCCGTGCGCCGCCGGGTTCTCCTGCTCGTGCTCGCCCTCTCCGCGCTCCTCGGCGCGGCCGCGGCGCTCGCGGGAGCGGGTGCCCCCGCTCCCGCCCGGATCCTCTTCGCGAGCAGTACCAGCCCCCAGTTCGGGGAGCACATCGACGTCGTTGCGGTCGACGGGCGCGGACGACCTCGCCGCGTGGGTGATCTCGGCCCCGGGACGCACGCGGCACCTTCGCCCGACGGTCGGCGCGTCGCGTTCCTCCACGCCTACCCGGGCGACGACGGGATGCAGCTCTACGTGATGCACGCCGACGGCTCGGGCAGGCGCCAGCTGACGGAGACGCCCGATCTACCGAACCTCGCCGACTTCCCGCTCGCGTGGTCGCCCGACGGCCGTTCGATCGCGTTCCTGCGCCTCGGCCCGACGATCGGAATCGCCGCGGTCGACGGAAGCTCGGTGCGCTACGTCGAGACGGAGTACGCCATCTCGCCCGCGTGGTCGCCGGACGGGAGGGCGATCGCGTACACGACGCAGGCGGGAGGGCTCTTCCTCGCCGGCGCGGACGGCTCGGACGCTCGCCGGATCGCCACCGGCGGATCGGCGCCGGAATGGTCTCCGGACGGGCGGCTGATCGCGGTCACGCGCGAGCGCCGGATCTGGCTCGTCGATCCGCGCACACGGTCCGCCCGGCGGCTCTCCCACCCGGGGATCGAGGCATTCACCCCCATTTTCTCCCCGGACGGGCGTCGGCTCGCCTTTGCGGGTCAGCGCGAGTCCGACTCATACGAGCCTGGCCTGTGGACGCTCGGCGTCGCGTCCGGCAAGCTCCTGCGGCTCGCGGGAGCACTCGGGGAGAGCGGCGAACTCGACGGCGAGTCCTGGAGCCCGAACGGCCGTTGGCTCGCCGTCGCGGGAGAGGGAGGCTTCCTGGGGATCGTCGATACCCGCAAGCGGGGAGCCGCGCACAGGCTCTCGTCGTGGCCCGAGCGCCGGGCAGCTGGGTCACCGAGCTGGCGGGCGGACGGGCGGCTCGTGATCTCGACGCGCGTGTCCGCGAACGACCGGGAGATCTTCGCCATGAACGCGGACGGCACAGGCACGCGGGCGCTCACCGCGAATCGCGTCCCGGATCTGCGCCCGACTGGCTCGCCGGACGGCCGCAGGATCGCCTACGTGACGACGCGGGCCGACGGCAAGCGAGTGCTCGCCGTCATGCGCGCGGACGGGAGCGGCAAGCGACTCCTGCTCGACCCGGCCTTCCCGCCGCAGAACGCGCCGGCCTGGTCCACGCGGGGCGAGATCGCGTTCGAGTCGAACGGGTTCATCTATCTCGTCGGTGCGAGCGGCAGCAGCCCCCGGAAGCTCGTTCAGGGCGGGGAGCCGGCTTGGAGCGGCGACGGTCGCACGCTCGCGTTCAACGGGGCCTTCGAGGGGCGCGCCGGGATCTGGCTGATCGACCGAGACGGCACGCGTAGTCGCGAGGCGCCCGGCTTCCGATTCCCGTCCCTGGCGCCCGACGGGGCGAGGCTCGCATTCCAGCGTCCAATCGCGGACGACCAGAACGGCGTCTTCGTCGCGAACATCGCAAGCGGGAACGAGCTGCTGCTCGCGCCGGGCCGCGATCCCGCCTGGTCGCCGGACGGGAAGACGATCGCCTTCGACACCCGGCAGACGATCTGGACGGTCGCGAGCACGGGCGGGAAGCCGACGGCAGTGGCCACCCTGAGCGGCTCGTCCGAGCACGCCGGCTGGCTGCCCGCCCCCGCGAAGTAGCATCGATCTGTGTTCGACCACGTCGAGATCCACGTCGCCGGGCGCGCGGCGTCGGAACGCTTCTACGCGGCGGTGCTGGGCGCGCTGAACGTCGAGGCCACCTACGACGGCGAGGACCTCATCGAATGGGACGACTTCGCGCTCCTGCAAGCCGACCCCGAGCACCCGGTCACGCGAGGGCTCCACGTCGGGTTCGCTGCGCCCTCCCGCGAGCACGTGAACGCGTTCTGGCGCGCGGGCGTCGACGCCGGTTACCGGGACGATGGCAAGCCCGGGCCGCGGCCGCAGTATTCCGAGGACTACTACGGCGCGTTCCTGCTCGACCCGGACGGGAACAGCGCCGAGGCGGTTCATCACGGCTCGATGCGTCTGGAGGGCAACGTCGACCACCTCTGGATCCGGGTCGCCGATCTCGCCGCCTCGACACGCTTCTATGAGGTCGTCGGACCGGCGGCGGGCTTCCGCGTCGGGCGTGAGACCGGCGAGCGGACCTCGTTCGCCTGCATCAGCGGCTCGTTCTCGGTCGTCGCAGGGGGCGAGCCGACCGAGCACCTCCACCTCGCGTTCGCCGCAACCGACAACGACACGGTCGACCGCTTCCACCGCGACGCGACGGCCGCCGGCTACCGCGACAACGGCCCACCGGGCGAGCGGGCGGTCTACCACCCGGGCTACTACGGCGCCTTCGTCCTCGATCCCGACGGGAACAACGTCGAGGTCGTCAACCACAACCGCTGAGATGTCGAACTCGCGCCTCGTCTACTCGACGGACGACGGCGACCGCCGGCGGGAGGCGACAGAGCCCAGCCGCCGCCCTGATCCACCGAACGACGGGATTGTCCGCGTCTCCCGCGAGAAGGGCGCTCGCGGCGGCAAGACGGTGACGGTCGTCCGCGGGCTCCCGGCCGCGGACGTCGCCTCGGTCGCGAGTGAGCTCAAGCGCCACTGCGGCACCGGGGGCACCGCCAAGGACGCGACGGTCGAGATCCAGGGAGACCACCGCGAGAAGATCAAGGCGCGGCTCGAGTCGAAGGGCTACCGGGTCAAGCTGGCGGGCGGCTAGCCAGGCCGCCCAGCGCGTGACGGTCAGTCGATCAGCTTGCGGGTCATCGCATGGATCGCGATCCGCCAGAGGATCAGGCCGAACGCGACGAGGAAGCCGAGCCGCGCGAAATCGGTCCAGCCCTCCCACCCGAAGGCCGCGTGTCGCACGAGCTCGACGCAATGATGGAGCGGATTCAGGTTCGCGAGCACGCGCGCCCAGTCGGGCAGCGTGTCGATCGGGAAGAACGTCCCCGCGACGAGGAAGAGCGGCGTCAGCACGGCGCTGATCACGTAGCTGAAGTTCTCGATCGAGGAGGCGAAGCCGGCGATGCTGATTCCGAAGCACGCCCAGCCGAAGCCGGCGATGAAGGCGATCAGCGGCACCGCGAGCATCCCCCACGCCGGATCGAGCCCGAAGAAGATCGCGACGAGCAAGGGCACGTTGCCGTAGACGCCGGCCCGGACGGCGACCCACAGCGCCTCGGCGGTCACCAGCTCCTCCGTGTCGACCGGAGCCGCCAGGATCGCGTTGTAGGTGCCCTGGAACTGGTACTTGATGAATGTTCCGAACATGGCTGGGAAGGCGCTCGAGAAGAGCACCGCCGTCGCCACCGTCCCCGTCCCGACGAACTCGACGTAGTCGTAGCCGCCGACCTTGCTCACGAGGGCGCCGAAGCCGAAGCCGAAGGCGAGGAGATAGAAGGTCGGCTCGACGGTCGAGGAGAAGGTCGCGGAGCGCCAGTAGGACGAGAAGTTCGTGACCTCACGGACGAGCACGCCCATCATCGCGGGCCGCTCGAGCCTGCCCAGGCGGCGCTTGCGAGGAGGCGTCGAGACGGCCATCAGGCGATCTCCTCGCCGGTCAGCAGGACGAAGACGTCCTCGAGGTTCGCCGGCCGGCGCTCGCCTTCGATCTTGAAGCCGTTGCCGGCCTCGAAGCCGAGGATCGAGATGCTCGTGCCGGTCCGCCGGGTCTGCAACCCGTGGGCTCCGGCCTCGGCCTCGACCTCCGCCAGCCGAGGCGGCGCGCCGTAGACCTCGAGCGCCTCGGCTCCGGCGTGCTCGAGCACGAGGTCTGCCGGCGATCCGGTTGCGACGGCCTTGCCGTGGGACATGATCAGCACGGTGTCCGCGAGGCGCGCCGCCTCCTCGATGTAGTGCGTCGACATCAGGATCGTCGTCCCCTCGCTCCGGAGCGCGTCGATCAGCGCCCAGAGCTCCTGGCGCACCTGCGGGTCGAGCCCGACCGTGGGCTCGTCGAGGAGGACGAGCCGCGGCCTGTGGACGAGCGCCCGCGCGATCAGGAGCCTTCGCCTCATCCCGCCGGAGAGCTTGTCGACGCGCGTGTCGCGCCGGTCTTCCAGCTTCGCCATCGTGAGCGCGCCCTCGATCGCGGCCCGCCGCTCGGCGCGAGGGATCCGGTAGAGGTGGGAGAAGACGAGCAGGTTCTGCTCCACGGTCAGGGTCACGTCGAGGTTGTCGAGCTGCGGCACGACGCCGCACTGGGCGCGCGCGGCCTTCGACTCCCCGGGCAGCCGAAAACCGAGCACCTCGAGCTCGCCCTCGTCGGCGATCGCCTGCGCGGTCAGGAGCCGCATCGTCGTCGACTTGCCCGCCCCGTTCGGCCCGAGCAGGCCGACGCACGTCCCCTCCGGGACGTCGAGGTCGAGCCCGTCCACGGCGGTGATCGCGCCGTAGCGCTTGACGACACCGCGGAGCCTGATCGCAAGGTCACTCATCACTCGAAGCCTACGACCTGGCCGCACCGTGGAACTCATCGGTCTCGTGCCGATGTGTTTCGCCGCTCCGTGCGGTCTTTCTTCCGATGTCTGCCGAGGCGCCGCCGACGATCGCCTTCGCGATCCACGGGCCGATCGCGAGGAGCGACCTGCCCGGGCTCTGCGAGCGCGTCTGTGCCTTGCTGAGCGGAAGCGGCGCCGGCGTCGCGCTCTGCGATGTCCGCGACGTCGGCGTCGACGCCGTCACGGTCGATGCGCTCGCGCGCCTCCAACTGGCCGCGGGGCGGCAGAGCTGCAGCGTCAGGCTGCGGAACGCCTCGCCGGAACTGCTCGAGCTCGTCGCTTTCACGGGGCTCGGCGACGTGCTGCCGGAGTAGCTACGCGGCGAGGCGCGGAGGCAGGCCGAAGAGCGGGAAGAGCGTCTCGGTGTCGAGGAAGAAGCTGAATTCGACGACCCTGCCGTCCTCGATCTCGAGCACCTGGAGCGCCCACGGCTCGTAGCCGTCGCCCGTGTCGCTCGGCTTGTACTGGCCGAAGGCGGGCGAACCGTTCGCGCTGACGGTTGGGATCACCTTCGAGCCGCGGCAGCCGGCTCCCGGGCCGTACCACCACGTGAGGATGTCGTCGCGCCCGCGGAGCCAGAGGTCGAACGGAGGCATCGACTGCGTTGCGTCCTCGTGGATCAGCGCGGTGAGCGCGTCGATGTCGTAGCGCTCGAACGCGTCCACATAGCGTGCGAGCAACTCGGCGTCGACGTCCCCGGTTGCGGCCGGCGGCAGCTCGACCTCCTCGAGCGTTGCCCGCGCCCGTTGGAGAGCACTGTTCACGGAGGCGACGCTCGACTCGAGGAGCTCGGCCACCTCGCTCGCCTTCCAGCGCAGCACCTCGCACAGGATCAGGACGGCACGCTGCTTCGGGGGTAGGTGCTGGAGCGCACCAACGAACGCGAGCCGGATCGTCTCCCGCTCGACCGCCTCGTCCGCGGGGTCGGGGATCGGCTGCAGCCACGGCACGTCGGGCGTGCGCAGGTTCTCGACGATCGGCTCGCCAGCAGGCCCGAGATCCATCGGCCGCGCCCGCCGCTCGCGCCCGCTCAGCATGTCGAGACAGACGTTCGTGGCGATCCGGTAGAGCCACGAGCGCAGGGCCGAGCGGCCCTCGAAGCGGTCGTAGTTGCGCCAGGCCCGGACGAAAATGTCCTGGACCGCGTCCTCGGCCTCGAAGGACGAGCCGAGCATCCGGTAGCAGTAGCCCGTCAGCTCGCGGCGGTACGCCTCGAGCTGGTCTTCGACTGCGGCGGTCGCGGTGGGTGCCTCGTGCACGGTGCTCATCGTATGACTTCGACTGCGCAGCCACACTGAACTCATCGGTCGAACGACTACGATCGCGCTCGCGCATGCCGAACGCCGACGAGATGCTCGCCGTCGCCGCCTCCCGAACCAGGGAGCTCGCGGCGCCCTCCCTCAGCCCCCGCCCACGCCGGAAGGTGGCGGTGCTGGCCTGCATGGACACGCGCATCGACCTCTTCCCGATGCTCGGGCTCGAGCGCGGCGACGCCCACATCATCCGGAACGCGGGTGGCCTCGTCACCGACGACGCGATCCGCTCCCTGAGCGCCTCGCAGCGGCTGCTCGGGACCGAGGAGATCGTCGTCGTGATGCACGACAATTGCGGCCTCCACGGCGCCTCGGAGGACGAGTTCGCAGATGCGCTCGCCGCCGACGGTGCCCTTCCGAGCTGGCGGCTCGGGGCGTTCGACGACGTCGAGGCGACCCTGCTGCACAGCCTGGCGCGGCTACGCGCGAGCCCGGAGCTCTCGGCCCGGGATCAGATCCGCGGCTTCATCTTCGATCCCGAAACGGGCGTTCTGCGCGGCCCTGAGCCCAGCTGAGGCAGACCTGGACTCGCTACTGCGGCTGGGGCACGATCCGGATGTAGGGCCGAGGCGACTCCCACCCGTCCGGGTACGTCTGCTTGGCCTCGTCGTCGGAGACGGAGCCGGCGATGATCACGTCCTCGCCCTGCTTCCAGTTCGCGGGGGTCGCGACCTTGTGCTTCGCGGTCAGCTGCATCGAGTCGATCACGCGCAGGACCTCGTCGAAATTGCGGCCGGTCGTCATCGGGTAGACGAGGATCAGCTTGATCTTCTTGTCCGGCCCGATCACGAAGACGTTGCGCACCGTCTGGTTGTCGGCGGCCGAGCGGATGAGCGGGTCGCCCGAGGTGCCGGCGGGCAGCATCCCGTAGAGCATCGAGACGTTGAAGTCCTCGTCGCCGATCATCGGGTAGTTCGGCGCATGCCCCTGCGTCTCCTCGATGTCCTTGGCCCACTGCGCGTGGTTCCCGACCGGATCGACGGAGAGCCCCATCACCTTGACGCTTCGGCGGTCGAACTCCGGCTTCATCCTCGCCACCTGGCCGAGCTCGGTCGTGCAGACCGGGGTGAAGTTCCGCGGGTGCGAGAACAGCACCGCCCAGGAATCGCCCATCCAGTCGTGGAAGCCGATCCGACCATCCGTGGTCTCAGCCTCGAAATCGGGTGCGGTGTCGCCGATCTGCAGTGCCATCTCGTCCCTCCTCGTTGCCAGCCAGCCGGTCTCCGCAAGCATACGGATCGCGCCCTGTTCCGAACTCGGCCACTTCGGGAAGGTGACCGGTAGCCGCCGACCCGACTGCGTCGGCCCAGCCAACGAAAGGATGCGGGCCATCCGCACCGCGATCGTCTCCACCTACCCACCGCGAGCCTGCGGAATCGGCACCTTCTCGGCGGACGTGCGCGGAGCGCTCCTGGGTGTCGACGGCGTCGACCGCGTCGACAAGGTGGTGATCGTGAACGAGCCGAATCGGCCGCAGCGGCCGGGGCTCGTCGCCACGATTGCGCAGGCCGTCCGCGGGGACTACGTGCGCGCGGCCCGGATCCTCGGCCGCCTCGACGTCGACGTCGTCCTCCTCCAGCACGAGTACGGGATCTTCGGCGGCACCGACGGGGGCTACGTGCTCTCGCTCGTGGAAAACCTGACGCAGCCGCTCGTCGTCACCCTGCACACGGTGCTCTCGGAGCCGACGAAGCACCAGGCCGAGGTGCTTGCCGCGCTCTGCCGGCAGGCCGAGCTCGTGATCGTGATGACCGAGACTGCGAAGCGGCTGCTCGTCCAGGGCAAGACCTGTTCGGCAGAGAAGGTCAGGGTCGTCCCCCACGGCGCCCCGACGATCCTCGCGCGGCGCGCCGACGCGTACGCGCTCGATCCGACGCGCTCGCCCTACAACGACCGCTTCGTGCTCTCGACGTTCGGCTTGATCTCGGAGGGCAAGGGAATCGAGACCGTGATCGAGGCGCTGCCGGCGATCGTCGAGCGCCACCCCGAGGTGCTCTACGTCCTCGCCGGCCGGACTCACCCGGACATCGCCCACCGCGAGGGTGAGCGGTACCGGCTGGGGCTCGAGCAGGCGGTGGTCGAGCTCGACCTCGAAGATCACGTCGAGTTCGACGATCGCTTCCTGGCGATCGAGGAGATCGCAGACCTGCTCGCTGCAACCGACGTCTTCGTGACCCCGTACAAGGGTCGGGAGCAGATCGCCTCGGGCGCGCTCACGTTTGGGATCGCCGCCGGCTGCGGCGTCGTCTCCACGCCCTACTGGTACGCGCAGGACATGCTCGCCTCGGGTGCGGGCGAGCTCGTGCCCTTCGGTGACTCCGAGGCGCTCGCACAGGCCGTCGGCCGCTACATCGACGAACCGGAGCGCCTCGCGGCCGCTCGGGCGGAGTCGCGACGGATCGGCGCCCAGCTCACCTGGCCCTCGGTCGCGGAGGCGACCGCATCGGTCCTGCGAGAAGCGGTGCAGCTCGCGCCGCGACGACGCCGGTCGGTCGCCCCCCGGAACCCCCAGCTCGTGAGCATGCGCACGGATCACCTGCGCACGCTCGTCGACGACGCCGGAATCATCCAGCACGCGAACGGCGTGATCCCGAACCGCGAGAGCGGCTACTGCGTGGACGATGTCGCACGGCTCGCGGTCGTCGCGCTCGAGCTCTCGCGCCGCGGCGACGAGCAGGTCTGGACGTCGATCGTCTACCGCTCGCTCGCCTTCCTCGAGGACGCGACCGACCCGGGCGCCGGGATGCGGAACTTCATGAGCTACGACCGACGCTGGCTGGACGAGCCGCACGTCGGCGACCACGTCGGCCGGGCCGTGTGGGCGCTCGGCGAGATCCTCTCGACCGCCTGGGTTCCCGCCGTCGTCGGGCCGACCCAGCGGCTGCTCGACTCGATCGTCGGGACGCTCGGGGGCGAGACGTCCCTCCGGACCGGCGCCTATGCCGTGCTCGGCCTGGCCCGGATCGACCCCGACCGGCTCGGCTCGGCCGCTCGGAGCCTCCTCGAGCGGTTCACGGAGCAGCTCGCCGCGGCGTTCGAGGCAAGCGCGTCGGCGGACTGGCGCTGGTTCGAGGACGCGCTCAGCTACGACAACGCGCGTCTCCCCCACGCGCTGATCGTGGGCGGCGCGAGACTCGACCGTGACGACCTGAAGGAGACGGGGCTCAACGCGCTGCGCTGGCTCGGTGACGAATCGGGTCTCGCGGAGGGGACACTGCGTCTGACGGGGCATCTCGGGCGCAAGCGAACGGAGCCCGCGCCCGGCGGCGGGGACGAGCAGCCGCTCGATGCCTCGGCGTTCGTCGCCGCCGAGCTCTGCGCCTTCTCGGTCTCCGGCGACCCCGAGCACGCGCGCCGCGCCCAGTGGGCATTCGACTGGTTCCTCGGCCGAAACCGGCTCCATCGGCCCCTCTACGACTTCGCGACCGGAGGCTGCAACGACGGGCTCGGCGAGGAGACGACGAACGACAACCAGGGCGCCGAGTCGACGCTCGCCGTCCACGGAGCGGCGCTGCTCCTCGACGCCGCCGGCCTGCCTGCCGTCCTGCGCCATCGCGAGACTGCGACCGCGTGACCAATCGTGAGCTCTTCACACGCCACCCCGCCAACCCGATCCTGACCGCGGAGGACTGGCCGACCCCCGTCAACGTCGTCTTCAACCCGGCCGCAGCGATTGTCGGCGGCGACACCGTCCTTCTACCGCGAGTCGAGGATCTCCGCGGGATCTCGAACCTGACGGTCTGCCGCTCCGCGAACGGGATCGACGGCTGGCGCGTCGACACAGAGCCGCTCCTTGGACCCGAGGCTGGAATCGAGAGCGAGCAGTGGGGCTTCGAGGATGCGCGGGTCGTCTGGATCGAAGAGCTCGCTCGCTTCGTGATCACGTGCACCGCCTACGGACCGGCCGGCCCGGCCGTCTATCTCGCGACGACGGAGGACTTCTCGTCAGTCGCACGCCACGGGATCGTGATCGCCCCCGAGGACAAGAACGCGGCGCTCCTGCCCGAACGCGTCGGCGGAAAGTGGATCCTCTTCCATCGGCCGAAGACCGGGTTCGCGATGTCGCAGCCCGGGATCTCGCTCTCGCGCTCCGACGACCTGGTCAGCTGGAGCCCGCCGGAGGGGGTCATGGACGCGCGGGCGGGCGCCTGGTGGGACTCGTTGCGGATCGGGATCGGCCCGCCGCTCGTGAAGACCGAGCACGGCTGGCTGCTCGTCTACCACGGAGTCAAGGAGACGGTCGCGGGAGCGCTCTACCGGGTCGGCCTGGCCCTCCTTGATCTCGAGGACCCGACGCGGGTGCTCGCCCGGGCCGACAACTGGGTCTTCGGGCCTCGCGAGCTCTACGAGCGCACG
The DNA here is from genome assembly GCA_035575835.1 of Gaiellaceae bacterium. Taxonomy (GTDB): domain Bacteria; phylum Actinomycetota; class Thermoleophilia; order Gaiellales; family Gaiellaceae; genus Gaiellasilicea. The sequence continues at coordinate 4,359 of DATLXM010000162.1, read as the reverse complement.
GGCGACGTCCCGAACGCGATCTTCCCCTGCGGCCTGATCCACGACGCGGGCTCGGGTGAGCTACGGCTCTACTACGGTGCCGCGGACACGTCGATCTGCCTCGCGACGGCACGGCTCGACGATCTCCTGGGAGCGCTGCTTCCCTAGACCGGTGAGGCCTAGATGTCGGTCGGACGGCTGTGCTTCGCGGCGGCGCGCTTCTCGGTCCGCTTTTCCTTCAGCGACTTCTGCGCCGGCTTCTTGCCGTCCTTCTTTGGCTTCTGTGCACCCTTCATCGTCTGCTCAGTGTGGCACAGATGGCCGACGGACGACCACTGAGTACGCCTCCAGGTACTCGTCCACCATCCGCACGACGCCGAAGCGCGCAACCGCGTCGGCGCGGATCGCCGCTCGATCGAGCGTCGTCGCTCGCTCCACCGCGGCGACTGCCCCGGGCACGGCGTCGACGAGGAACCCGTTCTCGCCGTCTCCGATCAGCTCGGCCATCGAGCCGCGCCGGAACGCGATCACCGGGGTCCCGCAGGCCATCGCCTCGACCACGCTGTAGCCGAACGGCTCGTCGAACGAGATCGGGTGGAGCAGGGCGTGCGCGCCGCCGAGGAGCTCCGACCGCTCCTCCGCGCTGACCGCACCGACGAACGAGATCCGCTCGCCGTCGAGCCTCGGAGCGACCCGCTCGTCGAAGTACTCGTGATCCTGCACGATCCCGGCGATCACGAGCGGCAGGCCCGACTCGAGCGCGATCTCGATCGCCTCGACAGTTCCCTTGTCCGGGTGGATCCGCCCGAAGAACAGGAGATAGCCGCCGGGCGAGGGGTGGAGCGAGAACGCGTCCGTGTCGATCCCGTGGTGGATCGTGGCCAGGTAGTCGAGGCTCGGATGCCGGTCGGCGTCGCTGATCGCGACGTAGGCGGTCGTCGCGTCGTAGCGCTGGTAGGCGGCGAGGATCCGCTCCGAGGAGAAGCCGTGGATCGTCGTCAGCACGGGCGTGTCGACGAGCCCGCTGTAGGTCAACGGCAGGAAGTCGAAGCCGTTGTGGATCAGGTCGAACTCGGCCGCGCGCTCGAAGCAATGCGCGATGTGGAGGGACTCGACGACCTTCGGCTCGACGTCCGGATCCTCGGAGTAGCCGCGGGCGACGACCGAGGCGAGCCGGCCGGTCGTCTCGGAGTCGGCGGTCGCGAAGAGGGTCACGTCCACTCCCCTGGCCGCGAGCCCGTCGGCGAGGAGCGAGGCGAACTGCTCCCAGGGCCCGTAATGGCGAGGCGGCGTTCGCCAGGCGACCGGGGAGAGCACGGCGACGCGCAGGGAGCCCAAGCTGATCGACTCTAGCGAGAGCCGATGCGATCGAGCGACGCGATCAGCCGAAGCCGAACAGTGGTGGGAGGCCGACCACGACCGCGGCCGCCCACAGGGCGAAGACGGGGAGGTAGCTGGTCTGCCAGCGTTCGAGCCGATGAAGCCTGCTCCGTCGCATGAGGAAGCGTGCGGAGAGCCAGGCGGCCACCGCCAGGTTCACGAGGAGGACGAGATTGAGGCCGAGCGCCGCCGTTCGGTTTGGGCTGAAGCCGAGGTCGCCGATCCGGGCAATCATCGCGCCGAGCACCATCACGTCGAGCACGAGGGCGCTGACGACGGCCACCAGCTGAATCCCGTCCATCCAGTTCGGCGACGTGGACGGATCCCGCGCGGACATCCCGTACAGGACGAGCCCCAGGACGACGAGCAGCAGGGCGTCGAAGACGCCTAGGAGCTCGCGATCGAACGCGCCTCCGAGCCCGGTTACGGCATAGACGACGGCAGCACCGGCCAGCATCACCGCGAAGAGCGGCGTGAAGAGGATCGTCAGCACCGGCGCCATGTTCTCCACGACCCGTTGCTTCGACTCGACGAGCCACGCGGCCACGATCACACCGGCCGCCGCACCCGAGGGCACGACCCACGCGGCGATCTGCTCGACGTCGGCGCCCGCGGGCTCGAGGATCGCTGCGGTCAGACCCATGAGCACGCCACCCCCGAGCGCGATCAGCACGTAGTAGATGAGCCATTCGCCCGTGAAGCGGACGAAGTCCATCCGCCGTTCGTGCGACCGGATCGTGCCGCCCATGTACGGGTAGGCGACCGCGAACCACAAGGCGACGGGCAGATGCAAGGCGACGACGGTCTCGGTGGCCGAATCCGCGCCGTAGGGGTAGAGGTTGACCACGAGTGCGGCAACCGCGAAGGGCGTCGCCGCCAGGATCAAGCGGCGCGGGTCGAGCTGCCGGCGGCGGGCGAAGTACCCCGCGAGGAACGGCAGCACGAACAGACTGGCGTTCCGCACCAGCCAGGTCGGCTCCTCGTCGGGGGCCTCCGCAGCAAGGCGTGCGACCTGGACGACGGCGGCCACGGCCACGGCGAAGGCGACCGTCTCGGGCCAGCCGGTGGGCCGGCGGGCCGGCTCGTCGTCGCCTCCCACGAGGAACTGCTTCCAGAGTCGGCCACTGTGCTCGCGCGCGAACTCCCGCGAGAGCCCGTCGACGTCCCCCAGCCGCTTCACGGCGATCAGGAACCCCTCGTCGGCCGTGAGGCCGGCCCCGTTCAGCTCGGCGATCTGGTGGCGAAGGTGATCTTCCAGCTCGTCGACGTCGTGGCCGTTGATGCCCGGGGCGCTCGCGACATACGCCCGCCATTCCGCGATCTGCGACTCCACACTCTCCATCGTCACGCCTCGCCGAGCGCCGGCAGGAGCCCGCCGGAGCCCGGCCAAACGTCATTGAGCGCCCTCGTGACCGCCAGCCACTGCCGCTGCTGCTCGGCGAGCGCCGCGCGGCCGTCGTCGGTGAGCATGTAGTACTGGCGGCGCCGTCCTTCCGGTGGCGTTCGCCACTCCGTCGTCACGTACCCGAGCCGACGGAGGCGATGGAGCAGCGGATAGAGCATCCCGTCGGTCCACTCGAGCTCCCCTCCGGAGAGCGCACGCACCCGCTTCAGGATGGCGTAGCCGTAGCTCTCGTCCTCGACCAGGATCGCCAGCACGAGCGGCGTCGCCGAAGCTGCAACCAGGTCCTTGTCGATGTGCATGCCTGCCTCCACGGCTCTACAGCTTGTGATGCTATGTATAGATCTACAAGGTATCATGCCGGTTCGACCTTCGAACAAGGAGCAGCTCATGAAGACCTTCCTCGCCATCTTCGTCCCCGCTCTCGCCGCCATGGCGATCGGGGTGACCGCCGCCATGCATGGAGAGGCAGCCGACGCGCCCGGGCTCGCGCTCCTCGGCATCCTCCTGATCACCGGCGCGTTGGCGGTCGCGGTGAGGACGGCCCAGCGGAGCAGCAGGTAGCGACGGCCGGCCCGCGCGGCAGGAGCTGAGCGTCATGACACGATGAGCGGATGAGCCAGGGCCCCTTCGCCGGCTGGGAGCGCGAACGCGACCCGTCCAGCTGCTGCCGCGCCGTTCCGTGCACGAGGTGAACGGGAGTCCCTTGAGGGTCACGCGAACGCAGATCCTGGCGTTCCGGCGACGCGCCGGAACGCTCGATCGGCGGCTGCCACGGGGGCGGCGTTCGCTGCGACGGGCCGCGTGGGCCGGCCTTCAGGACAGCATGCCGAGGGCCGCGCTCCTCTCGATCCACGCCCGAGTCGAAGGCACAACAGCTTCGACCTGGGAGGATCCGTCGCTCGTGCAGGTGTGGGGTCCGCGATTCAACGTCTATGTGGTCGCGGCGAGCGACTTGGCAGTGTTCACGCTCGGCAGGTTGCCGGACGGGGGCAAGACCCGCCAGCGAGCGGAAGACCTGGCGGCTCGCCTGCACGCGTTCCTCGGTGCGACTCGACTGAGGTACGACGAGGCGGGTCAGGCGCTCGGAGTTCATGGCAACAGCCTCCGCTACGCCGCCCTGACAGGAACGCTCGCGATCCGATGGGAGGGCGCGCGACTGCCAACCGTGTGGATCGTCCCTCCTCCCGAGATCGATGCAGCGCAGGCGACCCTCGAACTCGCGCGTCGCTATCTCCACATCTTCGGTCCCGCGACGCCCAAGGGATTCGCCAAGTGGGCGGGGATCGGCGCCCGAAAGGCAGTCGAAGTGTTCGACGTCCTGGGCAGCGAGCGGATCCCGGTTCAGACGCCGGCGGGCCCCGCCTGGATCCTCGCCGAGGACGAGCCCACCATCCGCGAGCCTCCGGGCCCGGCGGCCCCTGCGCGGCTCCTACCGAGCGGCGACGCCTACACCCTGGGAGTGACGAGCGAGGATCGCGAGCTCCTGGTCCCAGACGCCGACCGCCGTCGCGAGCTGTGGACTCCTCGCGTGTGGCCCGGTGCCCTCCTCGTGGCAGGGAACGTGGTGGGAACGTGGCGCCGCTCCCAGGGACGGG
>DATLXM010000161.1:0-5437 GCA_035575835.1 Gaiellaceae bacterium | reverse complement strand
AGGAGCGGCACGCCGAGGAGGACGACGAGCCCGAGAGTGCGGGACGCGGAGAGCAGGATCGCCGCGACCACGAAGTACGAGGCGATCGCGCCGGCGAGTCGCGCCGTGATGTCGAAGGCGCCACCGGCGCGGATCGCGTCGTTCGAGATCGTGGCGACGACCTCGCCCGTCGTCAGGCGAGAGCGGACCGCCGGGCCGGTCCTCGCGACGTGATGCGAGACCACCTGGATCAGCCGGTAGGACGCCTGAAGCCAGTTCGAGACCGCGGCCCGGTGGCGCAGGATTCCGGCGATCGCCTGGATCGTTCCGAGCCCGAGCAGGACGGCGGCCCAGCGGACGAGCGCGCCGGTGTCGTCCGCGACGAGCCCGTCCTCGACGGCCTGGCCGAGGGCGTACGGGAGCAGAGCCTGGGCGAGCATCCAGACGATCCCGAAGGCGATCCCCAGCGCGAGCGTCCCCTTCTGCTGGAGTCCGACCCAGACGAGAAGGCGCGCGGGCGAGCGCAGGTCGGGATGACGGCCAGGATCGTCGTAGGGCAAGCGCTTCATTCGGCGAGTCTAGGCACGGGCACCAACCGATCCGCAAAGATGCGTGGATGAGCACTCACGAGTCGATGACCCAAGCCCAACACGACGCGCTCGCCGCCGAGCTCGCGGAGCTCGAGGGGCCCAAGCGCGTGGCGATCGTGGAGGCGATCGCGACCGCCCGCGGCTTCGGCGACCTCTCCGAGAACTTCGCCTACCACGACGCGAAGAACGAGCAGGGGCTGCTGGAGCGGCGGATCACGATCATCCGCTCGCGGCTCGAGACGGCTCAGATCGTGGAGCAATCCGCGGACGGCGTCGTTGGTGTCGGATCCGTCGTCGAGATCGAGGACGAGAACGGTGAGCGGATGGAGGTCGAGATCTCGAGCGTCGGCGGCGTCTCGCCCGACTCGCCGCTCGGAAGCGCGCTCGTCGGCGCCGCGGTCGGCGACACGGTCGTGGTCCAGGCCCCTCGCGGGAGCTGGCAGGCCCGCGTCGTCGCCGTGCGATGAAGGCACAACCTTCCGGGCCGAGCTGCTCTTGGGCCGCGGGCGGCCCCTTTAGGGATCTTTGCGCGCTGAGCGTCCGCTCCTGCGGATGCTCAGCTTGCGCGGATTGAAACAGTGCGCTGCTTTGGGGACGGAAACCCCCTGTACGAGCGCTACCACGACGAGGAATGGGGCGTCCCGGTCCGGGACGAGCAGGGGCTCTTCGAGCGGATCTCACTCGAGGCGTTCCAGTCGGGACTCGCGTGGATCACAATCCTGCGCAAACGGGAGGCATTCCGGGATGCGTTCGCGGGCTTCGACCCGGAGGCCGTCGCGCGCTTCGACGAGCCCGATGTCGAGCGGCTGCTGGAGGACGTGGGAATCGTCCGCAACCGCGCCAAGATCGAGGCGACGATCGCCAACGCGCGCGCGACGCTCGCTCTCCGGGATGAAGGCACGCCGCTGCACGAGCTCGTCTGGTCGTTCGCGCCGCCGCCGCGACCCGAGCCGGCGACGAGTGCGGGCGAGATCCCGGCGCAGACCGCCGAGTCGAAGGCGCTGGCGAAAGCGCTGAAGGCCGCCGGCTTCCGTTTCGTCGGGCCGACGACCGCCTACGCCGCGATGCAGGTGTGCGGCCTCGTCGACGACCACCTCGCCGGCTGCATTCGAGCTAGTTGAAAGCCGTCTGCGTCTGCTCGAGGCCGTCGCGGACGAGAGACTCGACGGCGTCGGCGGCCCGGCCGACGAGCGCACCGGGATCCTCGTCGGGCTCGAACGGCGAGAGCACGTAGTCCGCGACCGGGCGGCGGTCGCCGCGGCCCGGACGGCCGACGCCGACCCGAAGCCGGAGGAACTCGGCCGAGCCGAGCGTCTGCCGGATCGAGCGAAGCCCGTTGTGGCCGGCGAGCCCGCCGCCGAGGCGAGCCTGGAGCCGCGCCGCCTCGAGATCGACTTCGTCGTGGACGGCGAGGATCTGCTCCGGAGCGACCTTGAAGAACCGGGCGGCGGCCCCGACCGACTGGCCGGAGAGGTTCATGTAGGTCTCGGGCTTGAGCAGCGCGAGCTTCGTCCCGTCGAGCCGGATCTCCGCGAGCTGGCCCGAGAACTTGGAGCGAAAGGAGCCCTCGTGACGGCTCGCGAGCTCGTCGATCACCATCCAGCCCACGTTGTGCCGGTCGCGCGCGTGCTCGCGGCCCGGATTGCCGAGGCCGACGACGAGCAGTTCGAGCGTCGAGGACGAATCCCCCCGACGGAAGAGCCGCAAGGGAAGCCCTAGCTCTCGGCGGTGCCGGGCTCGCCGTCGGGGCCGGCGTCGGCAGAGCCTTCGCCCTCGCCCTCGGCCGGCTCCTCGGCAGCATCCTCGGGCGCGTCCTCCGCGGCGTCGGCGGAAAGACCCTCGGCGGCGGCCTCGTCGGTCGCGGCCTCGAGCTCCTCCTCACGCATCGGCGCGGAGACGGTTGCGAGAACCGTGTCGTGCAGGTCGTCGAGGTAGGTGACGCCCTCCTGCTTCGCGATGTCCTCGAGCCGGAGCGTGTCGCCCATCTCCATCGCGCTGACGTCGACCTCGATCGACTCGGGCACCTCCATCGGCAGCGCCTCGATGTTGAGCTCGGTCGTCGGGGCGGAAAGCACGCCGCCCTCCTTGACGCCCGGTGCCTCCTCGCCGCCGACCAGGTGCAGCTGAACTGTGGCGTGAATCGCCACGTCGAGCCTGACTTCCTGGAGGTCGATGTGGCGGACGTGGCCCCGGATCGGGTCGCGCTGGTACTCCTTGAGGATCGACGGGTGTGCCGTCGACTGCCCCTCGAGGACGACGTCCAGCACGGCGTGCAGGCCGGACGAGGTGGTCAGCGCGGCGCGCAGGTCACGTTCACTGACCGCGATCGCGCGAGCGTCCGTCTTGCCGTAGAGCACGCCCGGAATGAACCCCTGCTTGCGCAGGCGGCGCGACTCGGGGGTACCGAGCGCGTCGCGGGGCTTCACCTCGAGGCGGAATCTGTCACCGGACACAGCGGCGCAGTGTAGCGAACGCCCGCCGGCACGAATCAGGCTGTTACTTGAGGTGGAGGTCGATCCCGAAGTAGAGGAGCGGCCAGAGCATGATCGCGAGCACGGCTGAGGCGAGCCGCTTCGCCGTGTCGAGGTTCTCGAGGTAGTTCTTCGAGGCCGCGACGGCGACACCGATCGCGATGTAGACGAGCAGGAGGAGCTTGCGGGGAAAGATCATGCAGGCGGCGTTCCCCGGTCCGTGAAACTCAACCGCCTCACTTGTATTTAACCTACCGGTTAAGTAAGGTGGAGCAATGGTCTCCGCGGACACCGATCGCCTCAGCACCGTCTTCTCGGCGCTGGCGAGCCCGACGCGGCGCGCGATCATCGCCCGCCTGGCCGACGGCGACGCGACCGTGACGGAGCTCGCAGAGCCCCTTCCGATCAGCCTGCCCGCGGTCTCGCGGCACCTGAAGGTGCTGAAGGGAGCGGGGCTGATCTCGCGGAGCCGCTCCGGCCGGTGGCGCTCGAGCAGCCTCGACGCGGCACCGCTCCAGGAAGCCGCGACCTGGATGGACGCGTACCGCCGTTTCTGGGATGCGAACCTCGACCGGCTCGATGCCCACCTGCAGCGAATCACTGCAGCCACTGAAAGGACGGAGCGATGACAGACTCGGAACCCGATCGGGAGCTCGTCCTGACGCGGGTCTTCGCGGCGCCGTGCGCGCAGGTCTACCAGGCGTTCGTGGATCCCGACCAGCTCGCCCAGTGGTTCGGGCCGGTCGGCTTCTCCGTTCCCCGGGAGAGCGTCGAGATCGACGCCCGTGCCGGCGGCTACCAGCGTTTCGTGATGGTCAACGACAACGATCCGAGCTTCCGGTCGCCTGTCGACGCCACCTTCACCGAGGTGATCGAGAACGAGCTCCTCGTGGGGAACGAGACCTGGGAGGGCGTCCGCGGAATGCAGGGCGCCGGCACGATGGCGGTTCGGATCGATTCCACGACGAGGGCGAGGGCACCCGCCTCGTCATCCGCCAGGGGCCCTACACGAGCGAGATGGAGGGAATGGCGAGCGCAGGCTGGAGCAGCTCCTTCACCAAGCTCGACGCCCTGCTTGAGGGCGAACGTTTCGGCGGGTCGGATCGCGCGCAGGACCCTCCTCCCAAACTGTGATCGACCGGCTTGCGGGGGTCGGTCGACGAGCTCGTGCGCCGCAACCGCGCGCTCGAGCCGGCCTGCACGAGCCCGCGGCGGAGGTTCAGAAGCTCGCCGAGCTCGCGGAGGTTCGCGGGCCGACCTAGAAGAGCTGGTTCGCTTAAGCCGTGTCGGCTGACGCTTGAACCGTCTGATTCAGCGTCGTCGGATGATCTGAGATCGGCTCAGATTCGCTCAGGTCGGTAGAAGAAGCGGTAGAAAGTCCGCCTAAGACGCTGTTCTAGCGCGTCCGCTTCCTCCCTGAACACCACGCCCGCGAGCCTCAGGTAGCGCCTCGTCGTGGCCATGCTCGAGTGGCCCGCCTTAGTCATCAACGCCACCGGATTGGCACCCGCGATAGCGTCGTTCGTAATCGACGTGACCCGCAGATCATGGAACGGCCGTAACCCTTCGGGTACGGCATCCCTGCGGCCGCGTAGGCGCCTCTGAGCGCGTCCGCGAACGTCTCGTAGCGGTACGGCGTTCCCGCTTGCGGATGGCAGTAGACACGGTCTGCGTCCGCCCGGTAGGAACTCGTGCAGGACGCGGAGGTTGACCTCGAGGAGTACCTCGGCTTCGAGCTTGGCCAGCGGCTCGGGGTGCTCGAGGAGACGGCGTTCGCGGTCGGGGACGGCGCCGGGAAGCCGCTCGGCGTGACGACGACCGGCAACGGTGTCGCGACTGTGGTGGCGGCGACGGGGAGCGCAACGGGTTTCAAGCTCGCCGACGTCCGCGCTGTCTGGGCTGCGTTGCCGGATGCCTACAAGCCAGAGGCGAGTTGGGTGATGAGCCCGACGGCGCTCGCGAGCCTCGCGAACCTGACGACCACCGATGGCGCGCTCGTGCTCCCAAGCCTGCACGCCTCGACGCCGACCTTGTATGCGCGGCCCGTCTACCCCTCTCCGGAACTGCCGGCCGCGGGCGCGAACGCACGTAGCGTCGTCGTCGGAGACCTCCGGCTCGGCTACACCGTCCGGCGCGTCAGAAGGATCAGCATCGCCAGGCAGGAGGAAATTCACAGCGATAACGGCCAGATCGGCTACCGGTTGTTCTCGCGCGTCGACGGCCGCGTTGTGCTCGCCGACGCGCTCCGGATCCTCGTCAACTCGGCGACGTGAAGTTCAGGTTCCGGCGAAAGCCGCGCTCGCGTCGGCACCCGACCGCTGAGCAGGCTCTTGCCGCGCTCAGAGAAGGGTCGTGCATGTACGCGCCGACGGGCTCAGCGTGCAGCGGCGCTCCCAG
>DATLXM010000160.1:0-3411 GCA_035575835.1 Gaiellaceae bacterium | reverse complement strand
CGCGATCGTCGCGCGCCTCCACGCCGCCCAGGCCGACATGGCCGCGCTCGTCGGCGGTCAGGCCGGCGCCCTCAGAATCGGCACCTTCCAGAGCGTCGGCGCCAAGATCATCCCAGATCTGATGCGCCGGTTCGTGGCCGCGTGGCCCTTGATCGACCTCGAGCTGATCGAGTCGACCGTCGACGACGATCTGCTGCGATTGGTCGAGCGGGGCGAGCTCGACCTGACGTTCGCGATGCTCCCGCTTCTCGAAGGGCCGTTCCTCTCCCGCGAGGTGATGCGCGACCCCTACGTGCTCCTGCTGCCCGCCGAGCACGAGCTGGCAGACCGGGAACGGGCCGGCCTCCACGAGCTGAACGACCTGACCTTGATCGGGAATCGCGCCTGCCGGAGCACCGCGCTCGCCGAGAGCGAACTCGCGATCCGCGGAGTCACCGCCGACGTCGGTTTCCGCTCCGACGACAACGGCACCGTCCAGGGGCTCGTCGGCGCCGGTTTCGGGGCTGCGCTCGTGCCGCTGCTCACCGTCGACGTGAACGACGAGCGGGTATGCGTGCTCGAAGTCGAACCGGAGATCCCGCAGCGCCGGATCGCCCTCGCCTGGCACGGGGACCGCCACCACTCTCCCGCGGCCCGCGCGTTCCTGGAGCTCGCGGCCGAGGTCTGTGCCGAAGTGACGCTCGAGCTGCCGCAGCGCGTCTGAACGCGTGCCGGCTCTCTAGGTCAGCGTTCCGTAGGACCCACCTCACCACCCCCCACCCTCCCGAGGGGTTTCGTCAGAGAGTAGGCGCGGAGCTGCAACGCAGGGGTCACGGATCCGAGTCGACTGTGTGCCAATCTGCTCACACGCGCTCGATCACGGCCGCGATCGCCTGGCCGAAGCCGATGCACATGCACGCGATCCCGTACCTCGCCTCGCGCCGCTCGAGCTCGTTCAGGAGCGTTGCGGTCACACGCGCGCCGGTCGCGCCGAGCGGATGGCCGAGCGAGATCCCGCCCCCGTTCGGGTTGATGTCCGCGAGGCGATCCTCGAGCCCGGCGTCCTTCGCGAACTGAAGGACGACGCAGGCGAAGGCCTCGTTCACCTCGATCACGGCGATGTCGTCCCAGCTCAAACGAGCACGCTCGAGCGCCTTCCGACACGCTTCGGGGTTGCCGTGGAGCATCCGGTGCGGGTCGACGCCCGAGAGGCCGAAGGCGACGAAGCGGGCTCGCGGCTCGAGGCCGAGCCGCGAGGCGGCCGCTCCACTCGTCACGAGCACGGCGGCGGCGCCGTCCACGATCTGGCTCGAGTTGCCGGCCGTCACGACGCCGTCTGGAATGAAGGCCGGCTGCAACGCGGCGAGTTTCTCCGCCGACGTATCGGCGCGCGGCGCCTCGTCCTGGGCGACGAGCACGGCGGCACCTGCGGCGCTCACCTCGACGGGAACGATCTCGTTCTCGAACCGCCCCGACTCGGTCGCCGCGACCGCGCGGCGGTGCGACTCGAGCGAGTAGGAGTCGAGCGCCTCGCGCGTCAAGCCCCACTCTGCGGCGATCACCTCGGCCGAGATTCCCTGGGGGACGATCTGCCAGCGCTCGTGCAACGCGTCGGAGAGGTCGCCGCCGTTCGAGCCCATCGGAACGCGGGACATCATTTCGACGCCCGCCGAGATCACGACGTCGAGCTGACCCGACCAGATCGCTGTGGCAGCGGTGAAGTTCGTCTGCATCGACGAGCCGCATTGACGATCGACGGTGGTGCCGCAGACGGTCTCGGGCCAGCCCGCGACCATCGGCACCATCCGCCCGATGTTCCAGCCCTGTTCGCCGATCTGGGTGACGCAGCCGAGCTGAACGTCCTCGACCTCGCCCGGGTCGAGGTCATGCCGGGCGACGAGGCCGTTCAAAACCTGAGCGCCCAGTTCGTCGCCCCGGATCCCCGCCAGAGCGCCGTTCCGCCGCCCGATCGGCGAGCGGACGGCATCGACGATCAGCGCCTCCGACTCCATGATCGTCAGCATAGTGGGAGCACTAAACTCAGCCCGTGGCCGCGACCGCAACGGAGCGCAAGCTCTTCCTCGACGGGGAATGGATCGAGACCGGCGAGTGGATCGAGGTGCGCTCCCCGTTCTCAGGAGAGGTCGTGGCCCGTGTCGCGAAGGCGGGTGCGGCCGAAGCCCGGAAAGCGGTCGACGCCGCCGAGCGAGCGATGGCGGAGCCGCTCCCCGCCCACAAGCGGGCCGAAATCCTGGTCCGGGTCGCCGGCTACCTCGGGCGGAGACACGAGGAGATCGCCCAGGTGATCTCGGCCGAGGCGGGAAAGCCGCTGAAGGCAGCGCGCGTCGAGGTCTCCCGCGCGATGTCCACCTACACCATGAGCGCCGTCCAGGCCCGGACGCTCGCGGGCGAGATGGTGCCCATGGACGCGTCCCAGGCCGGCGTCGGCAAGCTCGCCTTCACGCTTCGCCGGCCGATCGGGATCGTCGGGGCGATCTCGCCCTTCAACTTTCCCCTCAACCTCGTCGCCCACAAGATCGCGCCCGCACTCGCTGCGGGCTGCGCCGTCGTCCTCAAGCCGGCGTCCGCGACCCCGCTCTCCGCGCTCCTCCTCGCCGAGCTCGAGGCCGAGGCTGGGCTGCCCGCCGGGTGGCTGAACGTTCTCGCCGGGCCGGCCCCCGAGATCGGCGATGTCCTCGTCGAGGACGAGCGAGTGAGGCTGATCACCTTCACGGGCTCGGGGGAGGTCGGCTGGAAGCTGGCGGAGCGGGCGGCACGGAAGCCCGTGAATCTCGAGCTCGGGAACGCGACCCCGGTGATCGTCGAGGCCGATGCGGATCTGGAGGTCGCCGCGACGAAGCTCGCCGCCAACGCCTTCTCGTTCGCCGGCCAGAGTTGCATCTCGGTTCAGCGGATCTACGTTCACCGCACGGTCTACGACGAGCTGCTCGCTCGCTTCCTCCCCAAGGTCGAGGCGCTGAAGGTCGGAGATCCCGCCGACGAGGAGACCGACGTCGGGCCGCTGATCGACCTGGACGGCCGCGATCGCGTTCTCTCCTGGATCGAGCAGGCGCTCGCCGCAGGGGCCAACCTCCTGACCGGGGGGACACTCGACGGGGAGCTGCTTCGGCCAACCGTCCTCGCGAACGCCGGCCCTGAGCTCAATGTCTCCTGCGAAGAGGTCTTCGGGCCCGTCTGCACGATTACGGCCTACGACACGCTCGACGAGGCGATCGGGCTCTCGAACGGAACCCGGTACGGCCTCCAGGCCGGGATCTTCACCGGCTCCGTTCGGAGTGCCCTCGCCGCGGCCGAGCGGCTGGAGTTCGGCGGGGTCACGATCAACGAGGCGCCGACGTTCCGCGCCGACCAGATGCCCTATGGCGGCGTCAAGGACTCGGGCAACACCCGCGAGGGCCCGGCCTGGGCCGT
>DATLXM010000159.1:0-43146 GCA_035575835.1 Gaiellaceae bacterium | reverse complement strand
GGCAGGAGGTCAAGGCGGGCGCGCCAGTGCGCCGCACAGGCGCCGTCGTCAGCGTCCCCGTCGGCGACGCGCTCCTCGGACGCGTCGTCAACCCACTCGGCGAGCCGCTTGACGGCGCCGGCGACATCGCGACGAGCGAGCGTCGGCCGCTCGAGTTCAAGGCGCCGGGCGTGATCGAGCGCCAGCCCGTGAAGGAGCCGCTGCAGACGGGCGTCAAGGCGATCGACTCGATGACGAACGTCGGCCGTGGTCAGCGCGAGCTGATCATCGGTGACCGCGGCACGGGCAAGACCGCCGTCGCGATCGACGCGATCATCAACCAGCGCGACACCGACGTGATCTGCATCTACGTCGCGATCGGGCAGAAGGGCTCGACGGTCGCCCAGGTCTACGAGCGCCTGAAGGAAGAGGGCGCGATGGACTATACGATCATCGTCTCCGCGGCGGCTCACGAGGCGGCCCCGATCAAATGGATGGCGCCGTTTGCCGGCGCTGCGATGGGCGAGTACTTCCTCTACAACGGGAAGCACGCGCTGATCATCTACGACGACCTGACGAAGCACGCCGACGCCTACCGGCAGCTCTCGCTGCTGCTCCGCCGCCCGCCGGGCCGCGAGGCGTATCCCGGTGACGTCTTCTACCTCCACTCGCGGCTGCTCGAGCGGGCCTGCAAGCTGAACGACGACCTCGGAGGCGGCTCGCTGACCGCGCTTCCGATCATCGAGACGCAGGCCGGCGACATCTCCGCCTACATCCCGACGAACGTGATCTCGATCACCGACGGGCAGATCTTCCTCGAGGCGGACCTCTTCTACTCGGGGATCCGGCCGGCGATCAACGTCGGCACGTCCGTCTCCCGCGTCGGCGGCTCCGCCCAGACGAAGGCGATGCGGAAGGTCGCCGGGCGCCTGCGGCTCGAGCTCGCTCAGTACCGCGAGCTGGAGGCGTTCTCCCAGTTCGGCTCCGAGCTCGACCCGGCGACGCAGAAGACCCTCGCCCGCGGCGAGCGGATGGTCGCGACCCTGAACCAGCCGCAGTACAAGCCCTGGCCGCACGCCGAGCAGGTCGTCGCCCTCTACGCGGGGATCAACGGCTTCCTCGACGAGATCCCGACCGCTCAGATCGCCCGCTTCCACGACGAGCTCCGCGAGCACCTCCGCACGGAGAAGACGATCTACGCTCAGATCGACGAGACGAAGGATCTCTCGGACGAGCTCACCGCGAAGATCGACGCGGAGCTGAAGAAGTTCATCGGCGGGTTCAACGTCGAGCAGGAAACCGGGCTCATCGCCTAGATGGCCTCCGTTCAGGATCTCAAGCGGCGGACGCGCTCCGTCCGCAACACGAGCAAGATCACGAAGGCGCTCGAGCTCGTCGCCTCAGCCCGCCTGCGCCGCGCGCAGCAGCGGATCGAGGCGATGCGCCCGTACGCCGAGACGATGCGCGAGCTGATCGCCGGCGTCGGCCGCTCGGCCTCGTCGGTGCGTGGCCTCCCGCTCCTTCAGCACCGCGAGGAGGTGAAGACGGTCGGGATCGTCCTGCTCACGGGCGACCGGGGCCTCGCAGGCCCGTTCAACGGCCAGATTCTGAGGCGCGCCTTTGCGCTCGAGCGGGAGCTCTCGGCCGAGGGCAAGCAGGTTCGCTTCGTGGTCGTGGGCAAGAAGGGCCGGACGACGCTGGCCTTCCGCGGTTACGAGACGGCTGCCGACTTCGTCGGTTTCGCGGACCGGCCCGCGTACGCCGACGCCCAGGCGGTGGCCCACGGGGTCGCGGAGCTCTACACCGACGGCACGCTCGACCAGGTCGTGCTCGTCTACAACGCCTTCGTCTCCGCGCTGACCCAGCGCGTGACCGAGCAGGAGCTCCTCCCGATCTCGGCGGACATCCTCGAGACCGACGACGAGGAGCGCGCCGACGATGCGATGCGCGGTGACTTCATCTTCGAGCCGGAGCCGGAGGAGATCCTCGCGCGGCTCTTGCCCGTCTACCTCGAGACCCAGATCTACCGGGCTCTCCTGGAGTCGGCGGCGTCGTTCCAGGGCGCGCAGATGTCGGCGATGCGGAGTGCTTCGAAGAACGCGAACGAGCTGATCGAGACGCTGACGCTGCAGATGAACCGTGCCCGCCAGGCCGAGATCACGCAGGAGATCCTGGAAGTCGTGGCCGGCGCCGAAGCGCTGTCCTAGCGCGAGTTAACCAATGTGCAAACAAATTCCTCACACGCTCGTCTAAGCTCCCGTCGTGGCACCCGACAAACAGCGCGATCTGATGTCGTCCGGCGCGGGCCTCGCCACCGCCGTGGCGGTCGAGGCTCACGGCGAGCTCGGTGAGATCGAGGCGATCAAGGCCCGCGGTTACTGGGAGCAGGTCTGGCTCCGCTTTCGGCGCGACAAGGTCGCGATCGCAGGCGGGATCTTCATCATCCTCCTCTTCCTGGTCGCATTCATCGGCGCTCCCGTCGCCGAGCGGATCTTGGGCCATGGCCCGAACGAGATCTACGCCGGCGGGCTCGATGCCGACTCGCAGCTTCCCGTCGGGCCGCTGACGAGGATCACAACCGAGCCCTACCCCGGCGCGCCAGGGACGTTCAAGGACACCTATTTCGTGCTCGGCGCCGACTCGCAACTCGGTCGCGACATGTTCCTTCGACTCCTCTACGGCGCGCAGACCTCGCTCGAGGTCGCCGTCTTCGCGACCTTCCTCTCCGTCTTCATCGGGCTCGTGATGGGGCTGATGGCCGGGTACTATCGGGGCTGGGTGGACACGATCGTCTCCCGGCTGACCGAGATCGTGATGGCCTTCCCGGCCCTTCTCTTCATCATCGCGGTCGCGGCGACGGTCGGTGAGCGCCTGAACACCGTCACGTTCGGGGGGTTGATCCAACCGGGCGTCTTCACGCTGGTCCTGATCTTCGGGATCTTCGGCTGGTTCTACCCGGCGCGGATCATCCGCTCCCAGATTCTTTCTCTTCGCGAGAAGGAGTTCGTGGAGGCAGCGAGGATGACCGGTGCGACCGACTTCCGGATCATGCGCTCGCACCTGCTTCCGCACCTCGTGGCGCCACTGATCGTCTACTCGACGCTGATCGTCGCCTCGAACGTGATCGGCGAGGCCGGCCTCTCGTTCCTCGGGCTCGGGATCCAGGCTCCGACTGCGAGCTGGGGGACGCTCCTCTCCGAGGGGCCGAACTACTACCTTTCCCAGCCGTGGCTGATGGTCTGGCCGGGCCTCGCGATCCTCTTCACGACCCTCGCCTTCAACCTTCTCGGCGACGGTCTTCGCGACGCGTTCGACCCGCGCCACGCCCGCTAGGGCGAGCCCGCGCTCGAACAGCCCAAACTTCTTTCCGCACTCTCTAACTAAACGTGCACATCTGCGTCTTATGCCGCGGTGGTTGCAATCGTGGGTCGATCCGGCGTCCGCCGGCGGCCCGAAGTTACGGAAGGAGTCCGATGCACAAAAAGCTGTCGCTCTCGGTCGCCATGATGGTGATCGGAGCCTGCTTGCTCGTCGCTTCCAGCTTTGCTGGGGCAGCGAGCGCCAGTGCACAGAAGGCCGGTTCGTCCGAGGTGAAGCGGGGCGGCACCCTGCGTCTCAACGCCTCGAACACCGACTTCGAGTACACCGACCCGGCCCTCGCGTACGACTCGCTGGGCTGGCAGATGCTTTTCGCGGTCAACATGACGCTCATGAACTACCCGGACAAGCCGGGCGCCGAGGGATCGCGTCTCATCCCCGAGGCCGCTGCGGGCTTCCCGCGGGTCTCGCGTGACGGCAAGACCTACACCTTCACGATCCGCAGGGGAATCAAGTTCAGTGACGGCTCCGCTGTGACCGCTGCGGCGTTCAAGCGGGCCTTCGAGCGTGCCGCCGACCCGAAGCAGGCGTCGCCGGCAATCGCGTTCATGCACACGATCGTCGGGGCTGATCGGCGCAACGCCGGTTCGGCCGGCTCGATCAGTGGCGTGACGGCGAAGGGTCAGACCTTCACGGTCAAGCTGACGCAGGCCGACCCGACGTTCCTCGCCGAGGTCGCGATGCCGTTCTTCGCGGCCGTCAAGCCGAGCATGCCGGTCGACCCGAAGGGGATCAGCGTGTACCCCTCGGCCGGCCCGTACAAGATCGACAGCCGTGACGTCGGTCGTCAGCTCGTGCTCGTGCGGAACCCGCAGTACAAGGGCAGCCGCCCGCAGAACGTCGACCGGATCGTCTACACGGTCAACACCGACCTGAACCAGAGCCTCCTCCAGGTGCGCGCCGGCCAGGTCGACTACGACGCCGGTGGGCTTCCGCCGACGGCGCATGACGCTCTGTCGAAGGAGTTCGGCGTCAAGAAGGGTGGCCCGGGTCGGTACTACGTCAACTCGGTCATCTCGACGACGTACCTCGCGATGAACACGATCGGTGGTCCGCTCGGCAAGGTCGGAAATCGGAAGGCGGTCAACTTCGCGATCGACCGTCCGGCCCTCCTCCGCGTCGCCGGCAAGTTCGCCGGTGCCCGGACCGATCAGATCCTGCCGCCCAACATGCGTGGGTTCAAGCAGGCCGACATCTACCCGCTCAAGGGTGCAAACCCGGCGCGGGCGAAGCAGGCCTCGGGTGGAGACAACTCGGAGCTGACGGTTCTGCACACGACGTCTGCGACCTCGCAGGCCCGTGCTCAGGTGCTCCAGTTCAACTTCACGCAGGCCGGCTTCAAGGTGAAGCTCAAGCCGCAGCCGTTCGCGGTTGCGATCAAGACCGCTGGTACGAAGTCCCAGGCTCAGGCCGGCGACTTCGACATGTTCCTGATTGGTTGGCTCGCCGACTATCCGGATCCGTTCGACTTCATCAACGTGCTCCTGGACGGCGACAACATCCAGGACGCGAACAACTCGAACTACGCCTACCTGAACAACAAGGCGTACAACGTGCGGATGAAGCAGGCCGCGAAGCTGTCCGGTGACGCCCGTTACAAGGCGTACGGCCAGCTCGACATCGACCTGATGAAGAACCTCGCTCCGTGGGCGCCGCTTTCGAACGGCAACACGCGCGAGTTCATCTCGAACCGCCTCACGAACTACATCTACCACCCGGTCTACTCCGGGATGATCGTCAACGCAGTCGCGATCAAGTAACACGTAGCTGCGGCGGGGGAGGCGTCCACAGCGGGCGCCTCCCCCGTTCATACTCCAGCTGCCACCACCCCCGAGCAAGCGAGGCCCCCCGTGCTTCAGTACCTGATCAGACGCATCCTTTGGGCGATCCTCCTCTTCATCGCTGTGACGCTGGTCACGTACGTCATCTTTTTCGTGACGCCGTCCGATCCGGCGCGACTGGCCGCTGGCCAGGGCGCGACATCCGCGGACGTGCAGAAGGTCGCAGAGCGCCTTCACCTCGATGAGTCACTCCCCCAGCAGTACGGTCGTTTTCTCTGGCAGCTCGTCGGTCACCAGTCTCTCGGCACCTCGTTCGTGAACCGGCAGGACGTGAACGACATCGTCGTCCGCTCGGCGCCCGTGACTGCCTCGCTCGTCTTCGGCGGGGCGATCCTGTGGCTGCTGGTCTCGCTCCCGGTCGGGATCATCTCCGCGCTCAAACCGCGCTCGCTGATCGACAGGGCGGGGATGGTGTTCGTCCTCGTCGGGATCTCGATGCACCCGGTCTGGATCGGGCTGATCCTCGCCTACTTCATCGGCTTCAAGCTCGGCTGGACCCCGATCACCGGCTACGCCGACTTCTTCAACCCGACCACGGAGGCGGGCGGCCCCGTGCAGTGGGCCTACCACATGCTCCTGCCGTGGATCACCTTCGCGATCCTCTTTGCTGCGCTCTACGTGCGCCTGATCAGGGCGAACGTGATGGAGACGATGAACGAGGACTATGTGCGGACCGCGCGGGCCAAGGGCGCTCCCGAAGGCCAGGTGATCCGCTCGCACGTGCTGCGGAACAGCCTCCTTCCCGTCGTCACGATCCTCGGGATGGACATCGGGCTTGCGCTCGGAGGCGCCATCTTCACCGAGTCGATCTTCTCGCTCCCCGGGCTCGGCCGGCAGGTGCTCGTCTCGTATGAGAACTTCGATCTTCCCGTGATCCAGGGCGTGGTCGTCTTCTCGACGCTCTGCATCATCGTCTTCAACCTGATCGTCGACTTGCTCTACGCGTGGATCGATCCGCGGATTAGACTCACCTAATGGCGCTCCTAGAAGTGAAGGACCTGCGGACGAGCTTCCGTACGGACGACGGCATCGTCAAAGCGGTCGACGGAATCTCGTTCTCGGTCGACAAGGGCAAGACGCTCGGGATCGTCGGCGAGTCCGGCTGCGGCAAGAGCGTCACCTGCCTCTCGATCATGGGGCTGAACAACAAGCGGAGCGCGATCTCGAGCGGTGAGGCGGTCTTCAAGGGCGAGGATCTGCTCACGATGAGCGCCCGCCGCCTGCGCGACCTGCGCGGGAACGACGTCGCGATGATCTTTCAGGACCCGATGACCTCGCTGAACCCGGTTCACACGATCGGCAAGCAGCTGAACGAGGCCGTCCTGCTCCACCGCGACGTCTCGAAGAAGGAGGCCCGCTCCAGGGCGCTCGAGCTCCTGAAGGCCGTCGGGATCCCGCGCGCGGACCGGCGGATCGACGACTACCCGCACCAGTTCTCCGGCGGGATGCGCCAGCGGGTGATGATCGCGATGTCGCTGATCAACGAGCCCGACCTCCTGATCGCGGACGAGCCCACGACGGCGCTCGACGTGACGACGCAGGCGCAGATCCTCGATCTGATGCTAAAGCTCCAGAAGGAGTTCGACACCGCGATCATCATGATCACGCACGATCTAGGCGTCGTCGCGGAGATCGCGGACGACGTCGTCGTGATGTACGCCGGTCGGGTGGCGGAGGAAGGGACGGTCGACGAGATCTTCACGCGGCCGCACCACCCCTACACCTGGGGCCTCCTCGGCTCGCTCCCGCGCCTCGACGCCGACGTCGAGCGGCTCGTCCAGATCCAGGGTCAGCCGCCGTCGCTCCTCAATCCGCCGCGCGGCTGCCGGTTCCACCCGCGCTGCCCGTACGTGATGGACGTCTGCAAGGCGGAGGAGCCGCGGCTCATGCCCGTCTCCGCGCAGCCCCACCATCTTCAGGCCTGTCACCTCGACGAGCAGACGAAGGACCGCGAGGTCGCGAAGCTTCTCGCCGGCCAACTGGCCGAGGCAAGTTAGGGTGCTCGACGGCATGAGCGCGAATGGATCCGGTGGCAGAAGCGGCGACGACCTCCTCGTCGTCGAGGACCTGGTCAAGCACTTCCCCGTCACGCGCGGGATCGTCTTCCAGAAAGAGGTCGCGACCGTCAAGGCGGTCGACGGGATCAGCTTCACGGTCAAGGAGGGCGAGACCCTCGGCGTCGTCGGGGAGTCCGGTTGCGGCAAGTCGACGATGGCTCGCTGCCTCATGCGCCTGCTCGATCCCACGAGCGGCAAGATCACCTTCAACGGCCGTGACATCACGAACCTGAGCCGTGCCGACATGCGACCGGTCCGGCGCGAGCTGATGATGATCTTCCAGGACCCGTACGCGAGCCTGAACCCCCGCAAGCGCGTCGGCTTCATCGTCGCCGAGGCGCTCCAGGTGCACAAGATCGGGACAGAAGCGGAGATCAAGCGCCGCGTCCAGGAGCTGCTCGAGGTCGTCGGGCTCAACCCGGAGCACTACAACCGCTTCCCGCACGAGTTCTCCGGCGGCCAGCGCCAGCGGATCGGCGTCGCGCGTGCCCTCGCCGTCAACCCGAAGCTGATCGTCTGCGACGAGCCCGTCTCGGCGCTCGACGTCTCGGTGCAGGCGCAGATCCTCAACCTGCTCAAGGATCTGCAGAAAGAGTTCGGGCTCACCTACGTCTTCATCGCGCACGATCTCAACGTTGTCCGGCACATCTCGGATCGCGTGATGGTCATGTACCTCGGCAAGTGCGCCGAGATCGCAGATCGCAACCAGCTCTACGTGGCGCCGAAGCACCCGTACACGGGCGCGCTCCTCTCGGCAGTACCGATCCCGAACCCGGCTCTCGGCCGCCTGAGGCAGCCGATCATACTCGAGGGCGACGTGCCGAGCCCGATCAACCCGCCGAACGCCTGCCGTTTCCACCCGCGCTGTCCCCGCTTCCACGAGGGGCACTGCGACGTCGAGGAGCCGGAGCTCTACTCGTTCGGCGAGGGGCACCGGGCCGCGTGCCACTATCCGCTCGAGCACTGGCCGATGAAGGCGGACGAGATGCGCGTCGCCGACCGGCCGGTCACCACCTCGAGCTGACTTGAGCCGCTGGGCTCTGCTGCGCGCGGCGGGCCGACGGTTCGCCGTCATCCTCGCGATCGCGGGCGCCGGCACCTCGAGCTTCTTCTTCCTCGGCGGGCTCCTCCTGGACGTTCCCGCGGCGCGCTCGATCTCGCTCGGGCTCTACCTCGTCGGCTGTTTTCTGATGGCCGCCGGCTTCTTCCTCACGAACCGGGGGCCGCTCCGCGTGGTCAACGAGGAATCGCTCGTCGGATTCCGCAGACCGCGGGTTCTTCGAGCCGCGCCGCTCTCCGAGCAGTCCGAGTCGCTGAACACCTCGGTGATCATGGTCGTGATCGGACTCGTGCTGGTGGCGCTCGCCGCGGGCGTCGATCCGCGCGTCGAGTTGCTCTAACCCGTGCGGGGTCGTCTAACTTCGAGAGGAGCCGATCGTCAGAGAGGATATGACCAGGTTCCCGAGAGGGGTTCTTTGCGAGCGCGCCCGTTCCTGGGCGGCGCTCGCGCCCGACAACGAGCTCTCCGAGCTCGAGCGCAAGCTGCTCGATTCGCACCTCGAGCGGTGCGCCGGCTGCAGCAGCTTCGCCGAGCGCGTCGTCGCGGTCGCCGAAGCCCTGCGGAGCGAGCCGCTCCAGCCGCTGACCTATCCGATCCCGGTTCCTTCCTGGCGCCGGCGGACCGTCTATGCCCGCTTCCGCACGGTCGGTGCCGCTGCGGCCGTTGCGGCCATGGCACTCGGCATCGCCGCCCGGGCACCGCTTCCGAGCGACGCACGGCAGGACGGCTTCCGGGCTCCGAACGTCGCGGCGTCCGCGCTCGACGACCGCACGGAGCAGGATGAGATGCGTGACCTGCGCCGCGACCAGATCCTCAACGCCGGCCCCGTGCTCGCGGCGACCAGCTCGGTCCGGCACTTCGGCGACCAGTCGGCGTAAGGCCGCCGGGGCGCGGCCGGAACCCGCCGTCGCGGATTCAGATCGTGTTCAGAGGTACGAGGGTACGCTCCTCGCATGCTGGCGAACACCGTCACCGTCCACTGCTGACGCCTCGACCACGACGCCCGGGTGGCGTCGGCGCTCGAAGCGTCCCGGGAGCTCCGGGAACTGAACCGGCCCGAAAGACGCTCCGGTAGACTGCGGGCGCGTTTGCGGCGCCTCCGCGCTGCGGTCCCAGCCCTGATCAATCCAGTCCCGATCAATCCAGTCCCAAGCGACACGTCCCCCGAGGCGGGTGGACTACAGGAGACACATGTCTGAGCACGCGCCAGAAACGACGAGTCCGAAGAAGAGTGAGCAGAACGGTGCCGGGAACGTCGGCAGCGTGGTCGAGATCAAGGGCGTCGTGATCGACGCCGTTTTCCCGGATCGACTGCCCGAGATCTACAACGCACTCTCGATCCAGATGCCTGCCGTGGGCGACGTCGAGGCGACGACGCTGATCGCGGAGGTGCAACAGCACCTCGGCGACGATCGCGTCCGCGCCGTCGCGATGGACGCGACCGACGGCCTCGCGCGCGGGGTCGACGTGGTCGACACCGGTGAGCCGATCTCCGTCCCCGTCGGGAATGCGACGCTCGGCCGGATCTGGAACGTGATCGGCGAGCCGATCGACAATAAGGAGGCCGCCGGCGACGACGTCGAGCGCTGGTCGATTCACCGCGATCCCCCCGCCTTCCGCGACCTCTCGCCGACCGTCGAGATCTTCGAGACCGGGATCAAGGTGATCGACCTGATCGCGCCGTACGTCCAGGGCGGCAAGGTCGGCCTGATCGGTGGCGCCGGAACCGGCAAGACCGTCCTGATCCAGGAGTTGATTCACAACGTCGCGCAGCAGCACGGCGGTGTCTCAGTCTTCGCCGGCGTGGGCGAGCGCACGCGCGAGGGCAACGACCTGATGCTGGAGATGGAGGAGTCGGGCGTGATCGACAAGGTCGCACTCGTCTACGGGCAGATGAACGAGCCGCCCGGAGCACGTCTGCGCGTCGGCCTCTCGGGCCTGACGATGGCCGAGTACTTCCGCGACCAGGGCCAGGACACGCTGCTCTTCATCGACAACATCTTCCGCTTCGTCCAGGCCGGCTCCGAGGTCTCCGCGCTCCTCGGCCGGATGCCGAGCGCCGTCGGCTACCAGCCCACGCTCGCGACGGAGATGGGCCAGCTCCAGGAGCGGATCACCTCGACGCGCTCGGGCTCGGTCACGTCCGTGCAGGCCATCTACGTGCCCGCGGACGACCTCACCGACCCGGCCCCGGCGAGCACCTTCGCCCATCTCGATGCCACGACCGTGCTCTCGCGCGCGATCGTCGAGAAGGGCATCTACCCGGCCGTCGACCCGCTCGACTCGACGTCGCGCGCTCTCCAGCCCGGGATCGTCGGCGAGGAGCACTACTCGGTCGCGACCCAGGTGCAGCAGATCCTCCAGCGCTACAAGGACCTGCAGGACATCATCGCGATCCTCGGGATGGACGAGCTCACCGACGAGGACAAGGTCGTCGTCTCCCGGGCCCGCAAGGTCGAGCGCTTCCTCTCGCAGCCGAACTTCGTGGCCGAGCAGTTCACCGGCACCCCGGGCCAGTACGTCAAGCTCGAGGACACGATCGCCGGCTTCCGCGAGATCATCGAGGGCAAGCACGACGAGCTCCCCGAGGCCTCCTTCTACATGGTGGGCACGATAGAGGGCGCGGTCGAGAAGGCCGGCGCCGCGGCCGCCGCGGCTTAACCGTTGGCCGAGACGCACCCCAAGTTCGACGTCGCGGTCGTCACCCCGGAAGGCGATGCCTTCCGGGGTGAGGCCGAGATGCTGGTCGTCCCCGGCGCTGCCGGTGACATCGGCGTGCTCGCCCGGCACGCGCCGCTCGTCGCGACGCTCCGCGCCGGTTCGACCCGGATCTATCTCGACCGCTCGAGCGACCAGGTGCTCGAGTTCGCGACCGGCCCCGGCTTCTTCAAGGTCGAGCTGGACAAAGCGATCGCGCTGGTGGACGACGCAGTCGACGTCAAGGAAGTCGACGACGCTCGTGCCCGGGAGCAGCTCGAGTCCGCCCAGGCGGAGCTGGCGAAGATCGAGGCGGGGGAGTCGACCGCCGACCGCTGGCAGCTCGAGCAGCGGGTCAAGCACGCAGAGAACCAGCTCACCGTCTCCGGCCGCAGCTAAGCTCGCCGAACCGCTTGCGCTAGGCTTCCTCCACCTGGAGAGCTTTGACGGCAGCTTGGCGACCAGGAGAAAAAACGCCTAAAGAGCCGCGGGTACGCACACCGCCCTCTTTCGGCACGGCCGGGAGGACGATGTGAGCGCGGAGACGAGGTTGCGAGAGCTGTTCGAGGAACGGATCCTCGTCCTCGACGGCGCCTGGGGAACGATGCTCCAGGGCGCGGGCCTCGAGGCCGACGACTACCGGGGGGAGCGCTTCCGCGACCACCCGCGCGAAGTCGCGGGCGACCCTGACCTGCTCAACCTGACGCGACCAGACGTGATCCTCGACGTCCATCGCCGCTACCTCGCCGCCGGCGCGGACATCACGACGACGAACACCTTCACGGCCACCAGCATCGGCCAGGCCGACTACGGGCTCGAGGCGGCCGTGCGCGAGATGAACCTCGAAGGCGCACGCCTCGCGCGGCAGGCGGCCGACGAGGCGGGCGGCAAGTTCGTGGCCGGATCCGTCGGCCCGCTCAACGTCACGCTCTCGCTCTCGCCGCGGGTCGACGACCCCGCCTTCCGTCCCGTCTCGTTCGACGAGGTGCGCGCCTCGTACGCCGAGCAGATCAGTGCGCTCGCCGAGGGCGGCGTCGACCTGCTCCTTGTCGAGACGATCTTCGACACGCTGAACGCCAAGGCCGCGATCGCAGCCGCGCGCGAAGCCGCGCCCGACCTGCCGCTCTGGATCTCGGTCACGATCGTCGACCTCTCCGGACGAACGCTCTCCGGTCAGACCATCGAGGCATTCTGGGCCTCCGTCGAGCACGCCCGCCCGCTTCTCGTCGGCGTCAACTGCTCGCTCGGCGCGAAGGAGATGCGGCCGCACGTCGCCGATCTCTCCCGACTCGCCGACACCTATACGAGCAGCCACCCAAATGCGGGTCTCCCGAACCCGTTCGGGGGCTACGACGAGCAGCCCCACGACACCGCGAGCCTGCTCCGCGAGTTCGCGGAGGCGGGCTTCGTCAACGTCGTCGGCGGCTGCTGCGGCACGACGCCGGCGCACGTGGAGCGGATCGCCGCTGCCGTGGCGGGGCTCCCGCCTCGCAAGCTCGCCGCCGTGCGCGCGCCTCGCACGCGCTTCAGTGGCCTCGAGCCCTTCGAGTTGGGGCCGGACACGGGCTTCGTGATGATCGGCGAGCGCACCAACCTGACCGGCTCCGCGAGGTTCCGGCGGCTGATCGAGTCCGGGGACTACCAGGGCGCGGTCGACGTCGCGCTCGAGCAGGTTCGCGGCGGCGCCAACCTGCTCGACGTGAACATGGACGCTGACCTGCTCGACGGCGAGCAGGCGATGACGACCTTCCTCAACCTGATCGCGACCGAGCCGGAGGTCGCTCGGATCCCGATCATGGTCGACAGCTCTCGCTGGAGCGTGCTCGAGGCAGGCCTCAAATGCGTCCAGGGCAAAGGGATCCTCAACTCGATCAGCCTCAAGGAGGGAGAGGAGCCGTTCCTCGCGCAGGCTCGCCGGGCGCGCGACTACGGCGCCGGCGTCGTCGTCATGGCCTTCGACGAGCAGGGCCAGGCCGACACTGTCGAGCGAAAGATCTCGATCTGCGGCCGCGCCTACGACCTGCTCACCCAGGAAGCGGGCTTCGCGCCGGTGGACATCGTCTTCGACCCGAACGTCCTCGCTGTCGCGACCGGGATCGAGGAGCACAACGGGTACGCGAAGGCCTTCATCGACGCCCTTCCGTTGCTCAAGGAACGCTGCCCGGGCGCGCATACGAGCGGGGGAATCTCGAACCTCTCGTTCTCGTTCCGCGGCAACGACGTGGTGCGCGAGGCGATGCACTCCTCGTTCCTCTACCACGCGATCCGGGCCGGGCTCGACATGGGGATCGTCAACGCCGGACAGCTGATCGTCTACGAGGACATCCCGGCCGACCTCCTCGAACGCGTCGAGGACGTGATCTTCGATCGCAGGCCGGACGCGACCGACCGCCTCGTCGAGTTCGCCGAGACCGTCAAGGGCTCCGCGACGAAGCGCGAGTTCGATCTCTCCTGGCGGGAAGCGCCGGTCGAGCAGCGGCTCTCTTACGCGCTCGTGCACGGGATCGTCGACTTCATCGAGGAGGACACCGAGGAGGCCCGCGCCCGCGCAACGCGGCCGCTCGACGTGATCGAAGGCCCGCTGATGGACGGGATGAAGGTCGTCGGAGACCTGTTCGGCGCGGGGAAGATGTTCCTGCCTCAGGTCGTGAAGAGCGCTCGCGCGATGAAGCGTGCCGTCGCCTACCTCGAGCCGTACATGGAGGAGGAGAAGGAACGGACGGGCGGCAACGGGCGAGCCCAGGGGAAGATCGTGCTCGCGACGGTCAAGGGCGACGTGCACGACATCGGCAAGAACATCGTCGGCGTCGTCCTCGGATGCAACAACTACGAGGTGATCGACCTCGGCGTGATGGTTCCGGTCGACCGGATCCTCGACACGGCGGTGGCGGAGGGGGCGAGCGCGGTCGGCCTCTCCGGATTGATCACGCCCTCCCTCGACGAGATGGTCAATGTCGCGAAGGAGATGGAGCGGCGCGGGCTCGACTTTCCGCTTCTGATCGGCGGCGCCACCACCTCCCGTCAGCACACGGCGGTTCGGATCGCTCCCGCGTACGCACAGCCGACGCTGCACGTGCTCGACGCCTCGCGCGTCGTCGGCGTCGTGGCAGATCTCCTCGACCCCGTTCGCGCCGGTGTGCTCGACGACGCGAACCGGGAGGAGCAGGAGCGGCTGCGCGAGCAGTACGCCGAGAAGGAGCGCCGGCCGCTGCTCGCCCTCGCGGCGGCACGGGCGAACGCGGAGCGACTCGAGTTCGGGCACCTTGCCAACCCCGCCTTCGTCGGCTTGCGGACGGTCGCCCCCGAGCTCTCCGTGCTCCGGAATCTGATCGACTGGCAGTTCTTCTTCCACGCCTGGGAGCTCAAGGGCAAGTTCCCCGCGATCCTGGAGCAGCCGGCGGCGCGGGAGCTCTACGAGGACGCGCTGTCGGAGCTCGACGAGATCATCCGCGACGGCTTGTTGGAGGCAC
Source organism: Gaiellaceae bacterium (assembly GCA_035575835.1). Classification (GTDB taxonomy): domain Bacteria; phylum Actinomycetota; class Thermoleophilia; order Gaiellales; family Gaiellaceae; genus Gaiellasilicea. The sequence goes on along the minus strand of DATLXM010000159.1, from coordinate 28,664 downwards.
GCGGAGTCTTCGGATTCTGGCCCGCGCACGCGGAGGGGGACGATCTCGTGCTCGAGAGCGGCGTCCGCTTTCCCATGCTCCGCCAGCAGGCCGCGTGGGGGGACTCGCGCCCCAACCGCTCGCTAGCAGACTTCGTCGCTCCCACGGGCGACCACCTCGGCGCGTTCGCCGTCGGGATCCACGGCGCGGGCGCGCTCGCCGCCAGGTACGAGGCGGAGCACGACGACTATCGGTCGATCCTCGTCAAGGCGCTCGCCGACCGGCTGGCCGAAGCGTTCGCGGAGTACGTCCACCTCGAGGCGCGGCGGGCCTGGTACGAGCCGGACGCACGACCGACCGCTGCCGAGCTCGCGGCCGAGGACTACCGAGGAATCAGGCCGGCCTTCGGATACCCGGCCTGCCCGGATCACTCGGAGAAGGGCCGGCTCTTCGAGCTGCTCGACGCGACCTCCGTCGGGCTCGAGTTGACCGAGTCGTACGCGATGCTGCCCGCCGCCGCGGTCAGCGGACTCCTGTTCGGCCATCCGGGCTCGAGGTACTTCGCGGTTGGCCGGATCGGCCGTGACCAGGTCGAGGACTACGCCGAGCGCAAGAGGATCGCCCTGAGCGAGGCCGAGCGCTGGCTGCGACCCAACCTCGGCTACGAGCCTGCGGAGTCGTGACCCCGGCTGCGCCCCGCCTGGGGCTGATCCGCCGCGCGCCCGACTACCGCCGGCTCTTCCTCGCCACCCTGAGCTCGGGCGCCGGCACCTTCCTCGCCGCGGTCGCGCTGACCGTCGACGTCTTCGATCGCACGGGCTCGGGCAAGTGGGTCAGCGCGCTCCTGATCGCGGACTTCCTCCCGATCATCGTGATCGGCTTCCTCCTCGGCCCGCTGGTCGACCGGTTCTCGCGCCGACGGCTCCTGATCGCGTCCGACCTCGCTCGCGTGGGCGTCTTTGCGGCGCTCCCCTTCGCGGGGAACGCGACCACGATCGTGGCGCTCGCATTCATTTCCGGGATCGCGACCGGCTTCTTCCGTCCGGCCGTCTATGCGGGAATGCCCAATCTCGTCTCCGAGGACGACCTTCCGGCGGCCAATTCGCTGCTTCAGGCGGCGGAGAACCTGACGTGGATGATCGGCCCGGTGATCGGCGGCGTGTTGCTCACCGCCCAGGGGCCGGAGACCGCCTACTGGGTCAACGCCGCCTCGTTCCTCGTTTCGGCCGTCCTGCTCGTCCGGATCCCGGCGAAGAGGCTCCAGGCCGGCTCGATCGAGAGCCGGGGCCACTGGCAGGATCTCGGCGACGGCTTCAGGCTCGTGCTCTCCTCGCGGGCGCTCCTCGCAGTGCTCGTCGTCTGGAACGTCGTCGTGCTCGGCAACGCGGCGGTCAACGTGGGCGAGATCGTGCTCGCCAAGGTCTCGCTCGACGCCGGCAACGTCGGCTTCGGCCTGCTCGTCGGCGCCTCGGGGCTCGGTCTCACCGTGGGCAGTCTCGCGGCGACCCCGGTGCTCGACCGGGCAGGGCTGCGCGGCGGCTACGCGGGCGGGATCGCGCTGATGGCGCTGGGCTTCGGGACGGCCGCGCTCGCGCCGTCGCTGGCGTTCGCGGTCGTGGGGGTAGCGATCGGCGGGCTCGGGAACGGGATGGCCGTCGTCTGCAACTCGCTTCTCGTCCAGCGCGGCGCACCGGACGCGCTTCGAGGCCGGGTCTTCACCGTGATCATGTCGTCGAACTACGTCTTGCTCGGGCTCGGGATGGTCGTCGCCGGCCCGGTCGTCGACAGCGTCGGTGCGCGCTGGCTCTGGGGCGGCGCAGCGATCGCCTTCGTCCTCGCCTCGATCACTGCGCTCGTGCTCACGCGCGGCGTCGCCGCGAGCCAGGAGCCCGCGGCCTCTAGAGTCTGAGACGTGGCCCGCGCGGACTGGACGCTCGAGCAGCTCGCCGCCGGAGTCCGGTCGGGCGATCGTCGGGCGCTCGCCCGCGCGATCAGCCTGGTCGAGAACGGCGATCCGAGCTCTTACGAGCTCGTCAAGGAGCTCTATCCGGGGACGGGGAATGCCGCCGTGGTCGGGGTCACGGGCCCGCCCGGGGTCGGCAAGTCGACGCTGATCAGCGCGCTCGTCCGGCACGTGCGCGCGGCGGGGCAGACCGTCGGTGTCATCTCGGTCGATCCCTCGAGCCCGTTCACGCAGGGCGCGCTCCTCGGCGACCGGATCCGCCTCACCGACCATTTCCTCGATCCCGGCGTCTTCATCCGCTCGATGGGCACCCGCGGGCACCTCGGCGGACTCTCGGAGGCGACGCTCCAGGCCGCGCTCCTCCTCGACGCGGCCGGGAAGGAGCTCGTGTTTCTCGAGACGGTCGGGACGGGGCAGAGCGAGGTCGAGGTGATCGGGATCGCCGATACCGTGCTGCTCGTGCTGATGCCCGGCTCGGGAGACTCGGTGCAGGCGTTGAAAGCGGGGATCATGGAGATTCCAGACGTGATCGCAATCAACAAGATGGATCATCCCGCCGCAAAGACGATGCTCAACGAGGTTCGCTCGATCCTCTCGCTCGACCGCGACCGCGAGTGGAAGACGCCGATCGTGCTGACCGAGGCGGTCCGCGACGAGAACGTCGCCGAGCTCTGGGCGAAGGTCGAGGAGCACCGTGTCTTCCTCGAGGCGGACGGACTCCTCGAGGAGCGGAGGCGCAAGAACCTGGCCGGCGAGGTCTTCGCCGCCGCCTCGAGCCGCGCGAAGGCGCACCTGCAGGCAGCGGTGGCCGACGACGCCGAACTGCGGCGCCTGCTCGACGAGGTGCAGGGCAGGGAGCTCGACCCGCTCTCGGCCGTGCGTGAGATCCTGGACAAGGTCTACGGCATTGGCGACACGAACAGCACCCACGCTTAGCGACATCCAAGCCGCGCGCGCCCGGATCGAGGGGATCGCGCAGCTGACGCCCGTCTATCCGTCGGAGACGTTCTCGCGGCTGTGCGGGCGCACGGTGCAGCTGAAGGCCGAGAACCTTCAGCGCACCGGCGCGTTCAAGATCCGCGGTGCGGTGAACACGATCGCCTCGCTCAATGCGGCCGAGCGCGAGGCCGGAGTCGTGGCCGCGAGCGCCGGCAATCACGGGCAGGCGGTTGCGTGGGCGGCTCGTGAAGCGGGGATCGCCGCGACCGTCTTCATGCCGCAGGACTCGCCGATGGCGAAGGTCGACGCGACCCGCAATTACGGGGCCGAGGTCGTGCTCGAGGGGAGCGGCTTCGACGAGGCGATGTCCGCCGCCCAGGAGCACATGGAGGCGACGGGCGCAACGTTGCTTCACGCCTTCGAGGACGAGCGCGTGATCGCAGGCCAGGGAACCGTGGGGCTCGAGCTGGCGGAGCAGCTGCCCTCGGTCCGAACCGTGGTCGTCCCGATCGGCGGGGGCGGGCTCGCGGCAGGGATCGGGATCGCGCTGCGAGAGCTACGGCCCGAGGTGCGGCTCGTCGGCGTCCAGGCAGAGGCGGTCTGCCCGTTCGCGGGCGGGACCGAATACGGCTTCACGATCGCGGAGGGGATCGCGGTCAAGCATCCGGGTGAGCTGACCTCGGCGATTCTGCGCGAGACCCTCGACGAGGTCGTCACGGTCAGCGACGAGCAGATCAGCCATGCGATCGTGCTTCTTCTGGAGCGGACGAAACTCCTCGTGGAGGGAGCCGGCGCCGCCTCGGTCGCCGCACTTCTCTCCGGCAAGATCAAGGGTGAGGACGAGGCCTGCGCGATCCTCTCCGGCGGCAACATCGATCCGACGGTTCTGATCCAGGTGATGCGGCACGGGCTCACGTCGGCCGGCCGCTACCTCGTGCTCCGGACGCGGCTTCCCGACCGGCCCGGCGAGCTGATCAAGCTGCTCCAGCTCGTCGCCGAGGAGCGCGGCAACGTGGTCTCGGTCGAGCACCACCGCGAGGGGATGAACCTGCCCATCTCGCAGACCGAAGTCGAGCTCACGCTCGCGACGCGCGACGAGGCGCACTGCGTCGAGCTCGTCCGCGTGCTCGACGACCGAGGGTACGAGGCCGAGCGGATCAGCTGAGCGCCGCGGTCAGTTGCCGCAGCGGCGGAACTCGACCGTGTGACCGCCCCGGGCGCTCCAGGCGGAGACGCCGCCGTCGACGACGGGCCGGGCGTCGACGCCGTTGGCCGCGAGGATCGAGGCGGCGATCACGGCGCGGGCGCCCGATTCGCAGATCGTCACCACCGGTCTGTCGGTGGGGACGTCGGCGCCGCAGACGGGGAGGAGGCGGTACGGAATGTTGCAGCTGCCGGCGATGTAGCCGGTGTCGCGCTCGTCGCGCTCCCGGACGTCGATCAGCTCGGCCCCGGCGCCGAGGAGCGACTCGAGCTCGTCGAGCGTCACCGGCTCCATCTCCTCCGAGCCGCCGACCCCGAGGACGTACCCGCTCAACTCAAGGAACGCGACGGTCCGGAGGCCGCGGATCGCCCGCTCGGCCTCCGCGGCGGTCGCGGCCTGGATCACGAGCGGCGCGGCCGGATCCAGGACGAATGCGGCCTTCGTGGCGAACGAGCTGCCGGCAACCGGGACGCTGATCGCGCCTTCGCGGTGACCGGTGAGGAAGTCCGCGACCGGACGGACGTCGAGGACGGCGGCGGCTGAGGGTGGTGAGGGCAGCTCCACGGCAGCCGGCGCGGCGCCCACGAACGGGCCCCGGTTCAGCTCCACGATCCTGCTCATGTTCGGTGGCTTCGGAGCGCCGGCGCCTCCCGCCTCGGCGACGAACACCTGCTCGTCCTCGATCAGGAGCGCGCGGTTGAACCGGCGCTCGAAGCCGATCGTGGAGGAGGCCTTCGAGCTCATCCCCTTGCCGCAGAGCGACCCTGCGACGTGCCCCGGAAAGACCTCGACCCCGTCGGAGAGCTCGAGCAGGCGGCGCAGTGAGCGGAAAAGACCTTCGGCGCCTTCCTGCGCCCCCACCGCGAGATCCGGGCGCGCGGCGTCACCGACGAAGAGCGAATCGCCGGTCAGGACGAGCCACGGCTCGCTCGCGCGCGAGCGGTCGATCACTACGAGGCAGGTGTGCTCCGGTCGGTGCCCCGGAGTGTGGATCGCGCGGAGGACGACGTCACCGAGCTCGAGCTCGGATCCGTCCTCGAGGGCGTCGTGCGCGAAGGTGGCTTCCGCAGCCGGGTGGATCGAGACCGGGAGGCCGAGCTCGAGCGCGAGTCGGCCGTGTCCGGAGAGGTGATCCGCGTGGGTGTGCGTCTCGATCGCCCGCACGAGCCGAACGCCGAGCCGGTCTGCCGCCTCGAGCACGGGCTCGATCGCGTAGGGCGGATCGACGACCGCTGCGACACCCGCGTTCTCGTCTCCGATCAGGTACGACGCGCACCCGAGGTCGTCGTCGAGAAACTGCTGGAAGATCACGAGTCCGGACGCTAGCAGGCAGTTCGGCTTTGCTTCTTGAAGTTCACTCGTGGGCGCGAGCGCGGCGAACCGCGAGGGCGGCGACAGCTGCGGCGACCAGTCCGACCAGTCCGAGAAGGAGTGCGAGCACCGGCGGTTTCCCCTGCTCGGCGGTCTCGGAGGGCAGCACCGTCAGCGTCTGCCGAACCGAGACCGAGCGCCCGTCGGGGTACCTGGCGACGAGGAGGAGCGGAAGCGGGCCGGGCGGGGTTCGGACGTCCACGAGGACGCGCCAGCGCGACTCCTCTCCGACCCGGCCGGAGCGCTCGCTGGAGATCGCTCGCACACCCGGGCCGCTGACCGCGAGAGCGCTCGGATCCTGCCCCGGCCGGAGGCCGGGGAGCTCGATCCGGAGCAGCACCTCCTCGCCCGACTCGAGGAGCGCGGGGCGGACGCTCACGTGTGCTGCGGCCGCCGCGGGCAGAAAGAGCGCAAGGAGAACTGCGAAAGAGAAGCGTTTCATCGCGCTTATCGTCGCCGACGCCGTAAGGCCCAGGTAAGGATGACCGCTTCCACGTTTGGGAGTGGTAAACCCGGCAAGGAAGAGAGATGCGCCGTTCCAGGGTATGCGCGCGAAAAAGCGAAGAGAGGAAGGACACATTTCATGAGGATCAGAACCCTCTGGCCGTTGCTGGCCGTGCTGGTCGCGAGCCTCGCCTTGATCGCAGCCGGTTGTGGCGGCAGCGACGACGGCGGAGACGCGGCAGGTACGGGCACGGGTAGCGGCTCGACCGAAGAGCAGGGTGGCGGCGAAGCAGCCGACCAGACGATCACGATCAACTGGGGCACGGAGCCGCCGTCCCTCGATCCGGGTCTCGCGAGCGACACGACGTCCGCGAACATCCTGCTCAACATCATGGACCCGCTCGTCAAGCTCGACGACGACCTGAAGCCGGTCCCGAGCCTGGCCGAGAGCTGGGACATCTCGGAGGACGGCAAGACCGTCACGTTCAACCTGAGCACCGAGGGTGCCTGGACGAACGGTGACCCGGTCACGGCGAAGGACTTCGAGTACGCGTGGAAGCGGACGATCTCCCCGGAGCTCGCCGCCGACTACGCGTACCAGTTCTACGGGATCGCCGGCGCCCAGGACTACAACGGCTGCAAGGCGAACTGCGCCGCGATGGCCGACAAGGTCGGCGTCAAGGCGGTCGACGATCAGACCCTCGAGGTCACGTTGACGACGCCGCAGCCCTGGTTCATCCAGCAGGTTGCACACCACTCGTTCCTCGCGGTGCACGAGCCGACGATCAAGCAGTTCGGTGCCAAGTGGACCGAGGCGGCGAACATCGTCACCAACGGCCCGTTCAAGCTCGAGACGTGGAAGCACAACTCGAGGATCGACATCGTCAAGAGCGAGGAATGGCGTGACGCGGCGAACGTGAAGCTGACGCGCGTCAACGGCCGGATGATCAGCGACGGCACGACCGCCGTCCAGGCCTTCGAGGCCGGCGAGGTCGACGTCACGGGCACCCTGCCGCCGGAGGAGATCCCGCGCCTCAAGGAGACCGAGGACTACCAGCAGTATCCGGGCCTCGGCACCTACACGTACGGGTTCAACGTCAAGAACATCACCGACGTGAACCAGCGCAAGGCGATGTCGCTCGCGATCAACCGTCGCGAGATCATCGACAACATTGCGCAGGCCGACCAGCTTCCGGCCACCGGCTGGACGCCCGAGGGCATGCCGGGGTACGACACGATCAACCCGGCCTCGCCGTGGCTGCCGGAGAACGGCGACCTCGAGCAGGCGAAGACGCTGATGGAGCAGGTCTCCAGTCCGAAGAAGGACATCACGCTGCTCCTGAACGACTCGCCGGGTCACCGCGACATCGCGGTCGCTGTCCAGGCGGCCTGGAAGGAGCTCGGCCTGAACGTGACCATCAAGCAGCAGGAGTGGGCGCAGTTCCTCGAGTTCATCGGTCCGCCGCCGGACAAGTCGATCGACGTGTACCGGTACGGCTGGATCGGCGACTACGTGGACGCGATCAACTTCCTCGAGCTCTGGACGTGTGAGTCGGGCAACAACTCGACGAACTACTGCGATCCGGAGTACGACAAGCTGGTCGAGGACGCCCGCAAGACGCAGGACAACGATGCCCGGTACGAGATCTACGCCCAGCTCGAGGACAAGCTCCTCGGCGAGGACGGTGCCGTGCCGATGTCCCCGATCTACTTCTACACCTACGTTCAGCTCGAGCGCCCGTCCGTCCAGGACACGCTCAACCTGAACCTCCTCGACCAGAGCGATCTGACCAAGGTCGTCGTCACCGAGGGGTAGTTCCTCAGCACGAGCGCGGGCGGGGCTTCTGCACATCGGGAGCCCCGCCCGTGTTGTCTTTCTTGTGTTCGGGGTAGGGAGGTCTCGTGGGGACGTTCATCATCAGGCGCGTCGTCTGGACGATCCCGGTGATCCTGCTCGTCATCTTCATGACCTTCGTGTTGATGCGGCAGATCGCGGGCAACCCGTTCCGGACGTCGGAGCGGAACGTCCCCGAGGAGATCCAGCGCAATCTCGAGCGTAAGTTCGGGCTCGACAAGCCCTGGTACATCCAGTACGTGACCTACGTCAAGAACGTCGCGACCTTCGATCTCGGTCCCTCGCTCGTCCTGCGCAACCGGGATGTGAACGACATCGTCCGCGAGCACTTCCCACGCTCGCTCGAACTGGGCGGCCTGGCCTTCCTGTTCGCGTTCGTCGTCGGGATCCTCGTGGGGGCGCTCTCCGGTCTCAGGGCGAACTCCGCCCTCGACTACGGGGCGATGTTCCTCTCGAACGTCGGGTACGCGCTCCCGAGCTTCCTCGTCGCCACGCTCTTCATCTATTTCTTCGCGCTCGAATGGGATCTCGGCTTCCCCACGAGCGGCTGGACGACCTGGCAAAGCAAGGTCCTGCCCGTGATCGCGCTCGGACTGGCGCCGATGGCCGCGTTCGCGCGCCTCGTCCGCGGCACGATGCTCGAGACGTTGCAGCAGGACTACATCCGGACCGCGAAGGCGAAGGGCCTGCGCTGGCGCCGCGTCGTCGGGCTGCACGTCCTCCGCAACTCGCTGATCCCCGTGATCACCGCCGCCGGACCGACGCTCGGCTTCCTGATCACCGGCTCGTTCGTGATCGAGCAGATCTTCGCGATCCCCGGAATCGGCCGCTACTACGTGACCGCTGTGACGGCGCGCGACTACTCGGTCGTGATGGGCCTGACGGTCCTGCTCGCGATCATCGTGATCCTCGCGAACCTCTTCGTCGACATCATGTACGGGATCCTCGATCCTCGGACCCGGGACGCGAGGGCCTAACCGTGGTCGTCAACCCGAGAGAGACTCCCACCCCGGCGATCGCCGGCGACGTCGCGCCGCTTCCATCGGGCGCCGCGGGCGCACCCCTCCGCCAGTCGAACCTCTGGCGGGACGCGCTCCGCCGCTACAGCCGCAATCGCGCGGCCGTGCTGGCCGGCTCGGTGTTCGTGCTGCTGCTGCTCTTCGTGCTCATCTTTCCTTTTGTCTCACCATACGACTCCGACAAGATCGACTTCGCGCTCAAGGCCCAGGGCCCGAGCCTCAACCACCCGTTCGGAACGGACAACTTCGGGCGCGACCTGATGACCCGCACCGCCGTCGGCGGCCGCGTCTCGATGGGAATCGGCTTCGGCGCCACGCTCGCGATCCTCCTGATCGGTGTCGCCTACGGCTCGATCTCCGGCTTCGTCGGCGGACGGCTCGACAACGGGATGATGCGGCTCCTCGACACCCTCTACGGGCTGCCCTACCTGCCCTTCGCGATCATCGTGACCGCGATCTTCGGCAACGTCACCTTCTGGACGATGGTCGTGGCGCTCTCGATCGTCAGCTGGTTCACGACGGCGCGGATCGTCCGCGGTCAGATCATCACGCTGAAGGAGAACGATTACGTACGGGCGGCTCGCGCGGTCGGTGCCCGTTGGTATCGCGTCCTCGGCCGACACCTGCTCCCGAACACGCTCGGCGTCCTGATCATCGCGATCTTCCTCGAGCTCCCGGGCGTGATCCTCGGTGAGGCGATCCTCTCGTTCATCGGCCTCGGGATCAGCCCGCCAGACGCTTCCTGGGGCCAGATGGCGAACGACGGGCGCACCGCCTACCGGATCGCTCCGCACATCATCGCCGTCCCCTCGATCGCGATCGCGACCCTGATCCTCTGCGCCAACTTCGTCGCGGACGGCCTCCGCGACGCCCTCGATCCGCGGACGAAGGAGACCTAGACGTGGCGCTTCTCGAGGTCGACGATCTGCGCACCCACTTCTTCACGCGTGATGGCGTCGTGCGCGCGGTCGACGGGATCAGCTTCTCGGTCGAACGGGGCAAGACGCTCGGGATCGTGGGCGAGTCCGGCTCGGGCAAGTCGGTGACCGCGCTCTCGTTGATGGGCCTGATCCCGCAGCCGCCCGCGAAGATCGTCAGTGGCTCCGTGATGTTCGACGGGCGCGACCTGACGAAGATCCCGGAGAAGCAGCTCGAGGACCTGCGCGGTCGTGAGATCGCGATGATCTTCCAGGATCCGATGACCTCGCTCAATCCGACGCTGACGATCGGGACGCAGATCACCGAGACGATCCGCCGCCACTTCGACGTGCCCAAGCAGCAGGCGCGCAGGAAGGCGATCGAGCTGCTCGAGGAGGTGCAGATCCCGCGGGCCGCCGACCGGCTCGACGACTATCCGCACCGCTTCTCGGGCGGGATGCGCCAGCGCGTGATGATCGCGATCGCGCTCTCCTGCGACCCGAAGCTCCTGATCGCGGACGAGCCGACGACGGCGCTCGACGTGACCGTGCAGGCGGCGGTGCTCGACCTCCTCGACGATCTCCGCCAGGCCCACGACATGGCGATGATCCTGATCACCCACGACATGGGCGTCGTCGCGGAATCCGCCGACGACATCATCGTCATGTACGCGGGCCAGGTCGTCGAGCAGGCGTCGGTTCTCGACCTCTTCGACCGACCGGAGCATCCGTACACCGAGGCGCTGCTCGGAGCGCTGCCGCAGATCGAGGGCGAGGGGATCCGCACCGGCCGCCTGACCGCGATTCCGGGCCGCCCGCCCGACCTGAAGAACCCCCCGCCAGCCTGCCGTTTCGCTCCCCGCTGCCCCTTCGCGAACGCGAACGACACCTGTACGTCCGTGATGCCCGAGCTGCGGGAGATCCGCAAGGGCCATCTCGTCCGGAGCGCGCACCCGGCCTGCGAGCGCGCCGGCGCACCGGTGGGGGCGAGCGCATGAGCGCCATCGGCACGCCGCTCCTGAAGGTGACGAACCTCGTCAAGCATTTCCCGGTTCGCTCGGGCGTCTTGTTCGAGCGCGTGGTCGACCAGGTGCGCGCGGTCGACGACGTCAGCTTCGAGATCGCCCAGGGCGAGACCCTGGGCCTCGTCGGCGAATCCGGGTCCGGCAAGTCGACCACGGGCTACTGCGTCCTCCAGCTCCTGAAGCCGACGAGCGGCTCGATCGTCTTCGAAGGCAAGGAGCTGACGAAGCTGGGTCGCGAGGAGTTGCGCCGGATGCGGCGCGAGATGCAGATCGTGTTCCAGGATCCGTACGCCTCGCTCGACCCGCGGATGACGGTGGGCGACATCGTTGCGGAGCCGCTCGTCGTTCATTCGATCGGGACGAAGAAGGATCGCCGGTCCCGCGTGCGCGAACTGCTCGACGTCGTCGGCTTCGACCCGAGCTACACGAACCGTTACCCGCACGAGTTCTCGGGTGGCCAGCGCCAGCGGATCGGGATCGCTCGCGCGCTCGCGCTGAGCCCGAAGCTGATCGTGTGCGACGAGCCGGTCTCGGCGCTCGACGTCTCGATCCAGGCCCAGATCCTCAACCTGCTCAAGGACCTGCAGCAGGACTTCGGGCTGACCTACCTCTTCGTCGCGCACGACCTCGCGGTCGTCCGCTCGATGAGCGACCGGATCGCGGTGATGAACAAGGGCAAGCTGATCGAGATCGGCCCGGCGGAGCAGGTCTACACGAAGCCGCAGGAGGACTACACGAAGGCGCTCCTCTCCGCGGTGCCGGTTCCGGATCCGCGCGCGATGAAGGAGCGGAAGGCCGCGCGCCGCAAGCTCCGCCACGCTCTCTCCGAGGGCTAGAGCAATGAGACTCGCGCTGGGGGCAGCGGCCGCCGTCGTCGGCGCGTTCGTGCTCTTCTTCACGCTCGCGGCGGACGGAGCGGAGACGGCCGAGGCCGCCGGGTGGGAGCAGGTCGCGTCGCTCTCGCAGAGGCGGAGCTACATCGCGTCCGCTCAGCTCGGCGACCGGATCTTCGCCGCGGGCGGGATGGTGGGGGAGACGGGCAGGCCGCTCGCCGTCTTCACGCGCTACGACGCGAAGGCGGACGAGTGGACGGTGCTGCCGCAGCTCCCGGTCGCGACGCGCGCGGCGGCTGCGGCCGGGGTCGGCGACACGCTCTACGTGATCGGCGGAACGACCCCGGCGGGGAACACCGACGCGGTCTGGGCCTGGGACGGGCGGCGCTGGAGCGAGCGGGCGCAGCTCCCCTCGCCACGGTTCAACCACGCCGCGGCGGCGATCGGGACCGAGATCTACGTCTTCGGCGGCTTCCGGGAGGGCAAGGAGCTGCGCGACGTCCTCGTCTACGACACGGTCGCGGACACCTGGCGCGCCTCGACGCCGCTCCCGCGCGCCAACCATGCCTTCGACGTCGTCGTCTTCCACGGCGAGCTCTGGGTGATCGGCGGCCGCCGCGGCGAAGAGGTCCTGCGCGAGGTGCAGATCCTCGATCCCCGCACGGGCCGCTGGCGCCAGGGGCCGGCGATGCCGAAGCCGATGGAGCTGCTCGGGGCCGCCGTCGTCGGGGAGGGGATCCACGCCGTCTGGGAGTCGACCTACCAGATCTACGACGCCCGGACGAAGGAATGGAGCGACGGCCCCCGCCCCGGTGTCACCCGCCACGCGCTGCAGACGTTCTACGTCGGCGGCGCGCTCTACACCGTCGGCGGCTGCACGACCGCGCTCCGCGACAGCCCGATCGTCGAGCGCCGCCGGCTCTAGAGACCCAGGTGTTTCGCGATCACGAGGCGCTGGACCTCGTTCGTGCCCTCGCCGATCTCGAGGATCTTCTGATCTCGGTAGAGGCGTGAGATCGCGTACTCGTCCATGTAGCCGTAGCCCCCGTGGATCTGGAGCGACCAGTTGACGGCGCGGTTCGAGAGCTCGCCGGTGTACAGCTTGGCCATCGCGGCCGCCAGCGCGAACGGGCGGCCCTGATCCTTGAGCCAGGCCGCCTTGAGCACCAGGGCGCGCCCGGCCTCGATCTCCGTCGCCAGGTCGGCGAGCTTGAACTGGATCGCCTGGAACGAGGAGATCTTGCGCCCGAACTGCTCGCGCTCCTTCGCATAGGCATAGGCGAGGTCGTAGGCGCCCTGGGCGAGCCCGACTCCCATCGCGCCGACCGAGATCCGGCCGCCGTCCAGGATCTCCAGGAACTGGTGAAAGCCCTGCCCGCGCGGGCCGAGGAGGTTCTCCTCGGGCACAGCGCAGTCGTGGAACGAGAGCTCGCGGGTGTCGGAGGCGCGCCAGCCGAGCTTGTGCAGCGGCGCCGAGATCTCGTAGCCCGCGCTGCCGTTCGGGACGATGATGTTCGAGATCTCGTTCTCGCCGGTCAGCGCGGTGATCGTGACGCAGCCGGTGATTTCGGTTCCTGCGTTCGTGATGAACATCTTGGAGCCGTTCACGATCCACTGGCCGTCGCGGAGCTCGGCCGTCGTCCGCGTCGCGCCCGCGTCGGAGCCGGCGCCCGGCTCGGTCAGCCCGAAGGCGGCGAGCTTGCGCCCCGCGGCGAGGTTGGGCAGCCACTGCTGCTTCTGTTCCTCGCTTCCGTGCAGGTAGATCGGCATCGTTCCGAGCGAGGTGTGGGCCGCGACGGTGATCGCCACTGACGAGTCGATCCGCGTCAGCTCCTCGATCGCGAGGGCGTAGGAGACCGTGTCGCCGCCGGCGCCCCCGTACTCCTCCGGGATCGGCAGGCCCATCAGGCCGAGCTCCGCGAGTTGGGCGACGAGCTCGTAGGGGAAGCGCGACTCGCGGTCGAGCTCCTCCGCCACGGGCGCAACCTGCTCGACGGCGAACTCGCGCACGGTGGCCCGAACGAGCTCCTGCTCCTGGGTGAGGTCGAGATCCATGACGCGGCGGGATGCTAACCGTTAGGCTCGCGGCTCCGAGATTGAACCACGAGTCAATAAGGAGCGAGCATGGCTGACGACGTCAAGGGATTCTTCGACGGGCTCTCCGCCGGGGTCGACGAGTCGAAGACCGCGGGAATGAACAACTCGTACCTCTTCGACATCGAGGGGGCAGGGCAGTGGGTCGTCGCGGTCGAGGACGGCAAGGTGAACGTGACCGAGGGCGAGGGCGAGGCCGACACGACGATCACGACGAGCGAGGAGAACTTTCTCGCGATCTCGCGCGGCGAGCTCAACCCGACGACCGCTTACATGACCGGGAAGCTGAAGATCAAGGGCGACATGGGCGCAGCGATGAAGCTGCAGAAGCTCTTCTAGCCCGCTTCGAGCTCGATCAGGACGGTTCCGCCCGCGACTCGCGCGCCCTCCTCGACGTGCACGGCTTTCACCGTCGCGTCGAAGGGGGCGACGAGCGGCGTCTCCATCTTCATCGCCTCGAGGACGAGCAGGCGCTGACGGGCCGCGACCCGCTCGCCCACGCGGACGTGGACGCCGATCACGGTGCCGGGCATGGGCGCGGTCAGCGAGCTCTCGCCTCCGGCCGCGACCCGCGCGTGGGCGGGGTCGTCGATATCGGGCGTCGGACGCGAGGCCGCAGCCGGCTGGTTGAGCCGCCAGGGCGTTCGCCACGCGGCCTCTGGCAGGCGTAGCGGCGGGTCCGAGAGTGGAGCATGCTCGGTCAGGAAGGCAGTCGTCGTCTCGCCCGCGTGGAGCGCAGGGTGCGCGACGAGCCAACGGAGGAAGGGGAGATTCGTGGTCACGCCGCCGACCTCGGTCTCGGCGAGCGCGTCGGTCAGCCGAGCGAGCGCTTCCTCGCGCGTGGGGCCGTGCGCGACGAGCTTCGCGATCATCGGGTCGTAGCCCAGGCCGACCTCGTCGCCCTCCTCGACGCCCGCGTCGACCCGGATCCCCGCCGGGAGCCGGAGGCGCTCCACCGGGCCGGCCTGGGGAAGGAAGCTGCGCGGATCCTCGGCGTAGAGCCGAACCTCGATCGCGTGCCCCTGGAGAGGCCTGTTGCCGGCGTCGATCGTGGCGCCGTCGGCGATCAGGATCTGCTCGCGAACGAGATCGATCCCCGTCACGAGCTCGGTGACCGGATGCTCGACCTGGATGCGCGCATTCAGCTCCAGGAACCAGAAGTCGCGCCCGTCGAGCATGAACTCGGCCGTACCTGCGCCGACGTAGCCGATCGCGCGCGCGAACGCGATCGCGGCATCTCCCATCGAGGCGCGCAGCACCGGATCCAGCGCGGGGGAGGGCGATTCCTCGAGCACCTTCTGATGGCGGCGCTGAACCGAGCATTCGCGCTCGCCGAGCGAGATCACCGTGCCGTGCGAGTCGGCGAGGAGCTGGATCTCGACGTGACGCGGCCGCTCGACGTAGCGCTCGCAGAAAACGGTGCCGTCACCGAAGGCTGCCTCTGCTTCCCGGCTCGCAGCGGCGCGGGCCTCGTCGAGCCCGGCGGCGTCGCGAACGACGCGCATCCCTCGACCGCCGCCGCCTGCGGCAGCCTTCACGAGCAACGGGTAGCCGATCTCCTCGGGCTCGCCGCTCGGGACGACCGGTACCCCGGCCTCGATCGCGACCCTCTTGGCGGCGAGCTTGTCGCCTCCGAGCCGTAACGCCTCCGGCGTCGGCCCGATCCACGTCAGGCCGGCGGCTCCGACCGCCTCGGCGAAGTCGCCGTTCTCCGCGAGGAAGCCGTAGCCGGGATGGATCGCGTCGGCGCCGCTCTCCTCGGCGGCCCGGATGTGCTCCTCGGCCTGGAGGTAGCTCACGATCTCGACGACGTCGTCCGCCGAGCGCGCGTGGAGCGAGCCACGGTCGTCGGGGGCGACGACCGCCACGGTCCCGATCCCGAGCTCACGGCACGTACGGAAGATTCGGACGGCGATCTCGCCACGGTTCGCTACGAGCAGTTTCTGGATCGCCATCGCGAGAGGGATCGTAGAGCGGTGGTACCCTGGCCCGCCGCATGCGGCGCGCCCTCCTTACTTTCTGCCTCCTCTTGATCACCGCCGCGCCGGCGAGCGCGGGCACGGTCTTCGTGATCGACGGACGCGGGTGGGGACACGGGATCGGGATGAGCCAGTACGGCGCGCGCGGCTACGCCGAGGCGGGCTGGAAGCACCAGCGGATCCTCGCGCACTATTACCGCGGAACCGAGTTGCGGCTCGTTCCGGCGCGGCCCGTGCGGGTACTCCTGGCCGAGGGCCGTGCGAGCGTCGCCATCTCCTCCGCCATGCCGTATCGCGTCGTCGACGCCGCAGGGAAGGCCCGGAAGCTGAAGTCGGGCGCGCGCACCATCGCTGCCTCCCGCACGCTCTTCAAAGGGCTGAAGGCGCCGCTTCGCTTCGAGCCGGGCGCGCTCCCACTCGAGCTCGACGGCAAGGGCTACCGCGGCGCCCTCGTTGTCAACCGTGTGGGACGCTCGCTGACGATCGTGAATCGGATCCCGCTCGATCGTTACCTCCGTGGGGTGGTGCCGTGGGAGATGCCCGACGACTGGCACCCCGAGGCGTTGCAGGCTCAGGCAGTCGTGGCCCGCTCGTACGCGCTCGCGACGCTGAAGCCGGGCAAGCTCTTCGATCTCTACGCGGACACGCGCAGCCAGGTCTACGGGGGGATCGAGGCGGAGGCCGACACGACGAACCGGGCGATCGGCGCCACCGCGGGGCGCGTTCTGCTCTGGGACGGGCGCGTCGCAACGACCTTCTACCACTCGACGTCGGGGGGCCGCACCGCGGCGATCGGCGACGTCTGGCCCGGCGCGACCCCCGTCCCGTATCTCGTCTCGGTCGCCGATCCGCACGACAACATCTCCAAGCACCACCGCTGGGGGCCGATGCGGATGACCCCGGCGGACGTCGCCAGAGCGACGCAGACGAAGGGGGTGCGCGACCTGCTCCTCGACCGTTCGGCGTCCGGCCGCGTGTTCGGGGTCGACCTCAAGCTCGCCGGTGGCACGAGGCGGATCGAGGCTCAGGACTTCCGCCGTGCTCTCGACCTGCGTTCGACGTGGTTCTCCGTGCGCGTCCTCAACCTCGATCCGCTCGTCCGCCCGCTCGCCGACCGGAAGATCGAGTTGCGCGGCTTCGTGCGCGGGCTGACGAAGGTGCGGCTCGAGCAGCAGGTGAACGGCGGCACGTGGACGACGGTTCGGGTGGTGAAGACGAGGCCGGACGGCCGCTTCACAGTCGTCGTCGAGCCTCGGCGGACGACGAGCTACCGGCTCGCCTCGCCTGAGGCGGCCGGCGGCGCGGTCACCGTTCGTCCACGCTGACGGGCCATCACCAGTTGGGCCGCCGCCGCTCGAGAAAGGCGCGCAGGCCCTCCTGGCCCTCGTCGCTCGTGCGTCGCTCGGCGATCCGGCGGGCGGTGTCGGGGCCGTCGGGCCGGTCGAGCACCAGTCGCTTCGCGTGCCGCGCCGCTTTCGGGCCCGCGCTTCGCAGCTCGCCGAGGATGCGCTCGACCGCGGTGTCGAGGTCGTCTGCGACCTCGTGCACGAGCCCGATCCGCAGCGCGGTCGCCGCGTCGAAGCGCTCTCCCGTGACGAAGTACCGCCGGGCCGCACTCGGGCCGATCTTGGCGAGCGCGTACGGCGAGATCACGGCGGGGATGATCCCGAGCTTGACCTCGGAGAAGGCGAAGACGGCGTGCGCGTCGGCGATCGCGATGTCCGAGCAGGCGACGAGCCCGGCGCCGCCGCCGAGCGCGTGGCCCTGGATCCTGGTGAGCACCGGCGCGGGACAGCGGTCGATCGCGTCGAGCATGCCGCGGAGCGCATTCGCGTCGGCCACGTTCGCGTCGTAGTCGAGCTCGACCGAGGCGCGCATCCACTCGACGTCCGCGCCGGCGCAGAAGCTCGGGCCCTCACCCGCGAGCAGCACCGCTCGCGACTTGCCGACGTCGACGAACGCCTCGGAGAGCTCCGCGATCAGGCTCGCGTCGAAGGCGTTCCGGGTCTCCGGCCGCGCCAGAGTCAGTCGGAGCAGGTCGCCGTCGCGTTCGATCCGGAGCGCGCTCACGTCGGGCAGCTTAGAGTCGGGGGATGCTGAGGGGAGCGCTAGCCGCCGCCGTCACGCCTCTCCGAGACGGCGAGCTCGACGAAGGGGCATTCGAGCCGTACGTGAACTTCCTCGTCGCCGGGGGGCTGGACGGTGCGCTCGTGCTCGGGACAACGGGCGAGAGCATGCTCTTCGGAACCGAGGAGCGCCGCCAGGTGCTCGAGTTCTACATCGAGGCCTCCGGCGGCAGGCTCCAGCTCGCCGCCCACTGTGGGGCGCAGTCGACCCGCGAGACCGTCGCACTCGCGGCGCACGCCGCCGAGGCCGGGGCGGACGCGGTCGCCGTGATCGGGCCCCCGTACTTCCCCCTCGACGATCGCGCCCTCCTCGAGCATTTCGCCGCGGCCGCAGCGGTGTGCGCGCCGCTCCCGTTCTACGTCTACGAGTTCGAGAAGGCGAGTGGCTACGCGGTTCCGCTCACCGTCCTCGAGGCGTTGCGCGAGCGGGCGCCGAACCTGGCCGGGCTGAAGGTCTCCGACGCGCCTTTCGAGCGCTTCGCCCCCTACCTCGTCGAGGGCCTGGACGTCTTCGTCGGGCCGGAGGTGCTGATCGCCCAGGGAATGGCGGCTGGAGCGATCGGGGCGGTCTCGGCCCTCGGGTCAGCCTTCCCGGAGCAGGTCGCGGCGGCGGTTCGCGAGCCGACCGAGGCGAACGCGATCAAGCTCGGCGAGCTTCGCGCGGCGATCGAGCGGATGCCGCGGCACGCGGCGCTGAAGACGGTGATCGCTACGCGAGGCGTCCCGATCCAGGTCGAGGTCCGCGCCCCGCTGCGAGGCCTGACGGAGGACGAGCGCTCGGAGCTCCTGGGATGGCTCGAGTCGTCGTAGCGGGCGGGGGCGCGATCGGCGCCTCGATCGCCTACCACCTCGCGCTCGCGGGAGCCGACGACGTGGTTCTTGCCGACACGAGCGCGATCGCGAGCGGCGCGACCGGGAAGGCGATGGGTGGCGTTCGGCAGCAGTTCACGACCGAGGCCGAGGTCCGACTCGCCCAGGCGAGCGTCCGACTCTTCGAGGAGCTCGGAGCTCCCCTCTTCCAGCAGGTCGGCTACCTCTTCCTCGCGACGACCGAGCGGGGGCTCGCGGAGCTGGAGGAGCGCCGTGCCGTTCAGGCGGCGCTCGGCGTGCCGGTCGAACGGGTCGATGCCTCGTTCGTCGCCGGGCTCCGAACCGACGACGTGCTCGGCGCTGTGATCTGCCGCGAGGACGGGATCGCTGATCCGGCAGGCGTCACGCGCGAGCTGGTGCGCCGCGCCGCTGAGCGTGGGGTGGAGGTGAGGGAGCGCACGGACGCCCTGGGGCTCGACGCGGACGTGCTCGTCGTCGCCTGCGGCGCCGCCTCCGCCGCGGTCGCCGCGGCCCGCGGAGTCGAGCTGCCCGTCCGCCCGCTCGTCCGCCAGCTCGCCGACGTCGGCCCGGTCGCGGGGCTGCCCGCCGACTTGCCGATGACGATCGAGGAGAACGGCTTCCACTTTCGGCCGGTCGGGCAGAACGTCCGCCTCGCGATGGGAGAGCCCGAGCTGCGCTGGGACGAACCTCCGAACGTGCTGGACGACCTCGTCGAGGACTGGCGCGGACGGCTCGCGCACCGCTATCCGGGCGCCGCGGGTGCACCGGTCGTCCGGGCCTGGGCCGGCTTCTACGACATGACCCCGGACGCCCACCCGATCATCGGACTCGTGGCCGACGGCATCTATGCCGCCTGTGGCTTCTCCGGACACGGGTTCATGCAGGCGCCTGCGGTCGGCGCCGCGGTCGCGGCCGAGCTCCTCGACGAGACCCCACCTTTCGATCTGACCCCGTACCGGCTCGACCGTTTCTCGTCAGGGGTCGTGTTCCCGGAGACCCTCGTCCTCTAGCGCGGGGAGCTACTCGAACGCGAGCCCGAGGCGGGAGAGCTCCCTGAACTCGTACTGGCCTTCGATCGTCGCCTCGAGCTCGAACTCGTCCACGAGGTCTGGATCCTTGCCGATCAGCTCGCGCGCGTGGCCCGGCATCTGGCCGTCGGCCGCCTCGCGCGACTCGAAGAGGTAGAAGGCTCCCCAGCGCTCGCCGATCGGATCGGAGATCCACGCCTTGAAGCGGAGGCCTTCGACCTCCTCGAACAGGTCGACGGATTCGTCGCGCAGGTAGCGGCGGAGCTCCTCGATCGTCGTCTTCGAGTCGGCCAGGCTCCAGAGCACGATCCTGACCACCATCAGCGTTGTTCGCGCACGTCGTGCATCACATTCGGAAGATCCCGAACGTCGACTCCGGGATCGGGGCGTTCAGCGCCGCGGAGATCCCGAGCGCGAGGACGCGACGGGTGTCGCGCGGATCGATGATCCCGTCGTCCCAGAGCCGAGCAGTCGAGTGGTAGGGGTTCCCCTCGGCCTCGTACTTCGCCCGGATCTCGTCGGGGTCAGAGTCACCGACGAGCGAGAGCACCGTCGCGGCCTGCTCGCCGCCCATCACCGAGATCCGCGCGTTCGGCCACATCCAGAGCTGCCTCGGCTCGTAGGCCCGCCCGCACATCGCGTAGTTGCCCGCCCCGAACGAGCCGCCGGTGACGACGGTGAACTTGGGCACGTCCGCGCACGCGACCGCCATCACGAGCTTGGCGCCGTCGCGCGCGATCCCGCCCTCCTCGTACTCCTTTCCGACCATGAAGCCGGTGATGTTCTGGAGGAAGACGAGCGGGATGCGGCGCTTGCACGCGAGCTCGATGAAGTGCGCGCCCTTCTGGGCGGACTCTGCGAAGAGCACGCCCTTGTTCGCGAGGATCGCCACCGGGTAGCCCTCGATCCGGGCGAAGCCGCAGACGAGCGTCTCCCCGTAGAGCGCCTTGAACTCCGCGAAGCGGGAGCCGTCCACGATTCGGGCGATCAGTTCGTGCGCGTCCATCTCGTGCTTGAAGTCGTCCGGGATCAGCCCGTGAAGGTCGGCCGGGTCGAGCGCAGGCTCCTCGGGCGGAGCCACGTCCCAGGGGGGCGTGGGCTTCGACCCGTGCAGATTGCGGACGATCTGCCGGGCGAGCGCGAGCGCGTGTTCGTCGGAGGTCGCAAAATGGTCGGCGACACCCGAGCGGCGCGTGTGCACGTCGGCACCGCCGAGCTCCTCCGCGGTCACGTCCTGACCCGTCGCAGCCTTCACGAGCGGCGGCCCGCCGATGAAGATCGTCCCAGTGCCCTGGACGATGATCGTCTCGTCGCACATCGCCGGCACGTAGGCGCCGCCGGCGGTGCACGAGCCCATCACGACCGCGATCTGCGGGATTCCGAGCGCCGACATCCGCGCCTGGTTGAAGAAGATCCGGCCGAAATGGTCGCGATCCGGGAAGACCTCGTCCTGGAGCGGCAGGAACGCGCCGCCCGAGTCGACGAGGTAGAGGCACGGGAGTCGGTTCTGGAGCGCCAACTCCTGCGCCCGCAGATGCTTCTTGACCGTCAGCGGGAAGTAGGAGCCGCCTTTGACGGTGGCGTCGTTCGCGACGACGACGCACTCGCGGCCCTCCACGACGCCGATCCCGGTCACGATCCCCGCGGACGGCGCCGCGCCGTCGTAGAGCTCCCACGCCGCGAGGGCGTTCAGCTCGAGGAAGGCCGACCCCGGATCGAGCAGCCGGTCGATCCGCTCCCGCGCCGGCAACTTCCCTCGCGACCGGTGTCGTTCGAGCGCCTGCTCGCCGCCGCCGCGCGCGACCGCGGCAGTCCGCTCGCGCAACTCGCCGACCAGCGCCTCCATCCGCTTTCCCCGACTCCGGAAGACGTCGTCGCGCTCGGTCGTCGAGTTCAGGAGGGCCACCCGCTGAGCCTATCGCTACGGTCAGCCGGTGTTCTGTCTCGTCCACGGGCTCGGCGTCGGCCAGGGCTATTTCGCGCCGCTGGCGCAGGAGCTCGGCGACGTTCTGCGCCCGGAGCTCCGGACGGCGCTTCCGATCCCTGAGCTCGGTGCGCAGCTCGCCGCCCTTCTTCCCGGCCCCGCCGTGCTGGTCGCGAACTCGATGGGCTGCCAGGTCGCGACGGAGGTCGCGGTTCGCCGGCCCGAGCTCGTTGAGGCGCTCGTCCTCGTCGGGCCGACTGTCGACACCCACACCCACAGCGCCGCGCGGCACGTGCTCCGGCTCGCCGTCGACGGCCGCTACGAGCCGCTCCGCCTGACGGCGATCGTGATCCGGGACTACTTCACCTATGGGCCGCTCCGGCTCGTCGAACAGGCGCGGTTCGCTCTCGAGGATCGGATCGAGGAGCGGCTACCGCTCGTCGAGGCGCCGACCCTCGTCCTGCGTGGGGCGCACGATCCGCTCAGTCCGGCCCGCTGGTGCGCAGAGGCGACCGCACTGCTTCCGGACGCCCGGCTGGTCACCGTGCCGGAAGCCGGGCATGCGGTGCACTACTCGCATGCCCAGGAAGTCGCCGCGGAGATCAGGGGCTTTCTCGCAGGAACGCGAGCAGCTCCACGCTGAGCTCGTCGGGCTGGTCGTCCATCGGGACGTGGCCCGAGTCCTCGAGAACGACAAGGCGCGCATGGGGGATCGCCTCGCAGAGCTCTTCGCCGTGTGAGACCGGGATCAGCGCGTCCCGCCTGCCCATCACGACGAGCGTCGGAGCCTCGATCCGCGGCAGATCCTCGCGCAGGTCTGCCGCGAGAACGGCGAGGGCGGCGGTTCCGATCGTCACGGGCCCCGACCGGATCGCGTCGCGAGCGAGCAACGCCAGGAGACGGGGCTGCGAGCGAAGGAGCGCGAGCGAGAGCGGCAACGCCGAGGACACGGGCGTCCTGCCCGGCACTCCCGCGGGCGCGATCAGTACCAGCCGCCGGACGGCCTCGGGATGCCGGGCTGCGAGCCGCGCGCCGAGAAGCCCGCCGAGCGAGTGGCCGATCACGTCGATCGGGCCGAGGGCTGCGGCCTTCCACCACGCGGCGAGCCAGTCGACGGCGTGGTCGAGCTCGAAGCGTCGCGGCCACGGGAGGCCCCCGAAGCCGGGGAGGTCGAGCAGGTGGACGCGATGCTCGGCCGCGAGGGCCGGAAGGAGCGGCCGCCACCAGCGCCAGGAGCCGGCGAGTCCGTGCACGAGCACGAGGGGAGAGCCGGCCCCCGCGGCACGCCAGCGAACGAGCTCGTCCGCGGTCCTGGCCGTCTGCGGTTCCGTGAGCGCCATCCGAGAGAGGGTAAAGCCGCGCCCACTCGTGGCCGATCCTCGTCGCCACGATCGCAGGGCCCGGACACCGTTCGCAGCGGTCTCACGCACGTATCCCGAAGGGAGCCTCGATCTCGTGTTCGCCAAGACCTTCACCTGCGACGACGGAAGCGGCACGTT
Organism: Gaiellaceae bacterium; assembly: GCA_035575835.1. Taxonomy (GTDB): domain Bacteria; phylum Actinomycetota; class Thermoleophilia; order Gaiellales; family Gaiellaceae; genus Gaiellasilicea. Next base: position 5,634 of record DATLXM010000159.1, on the reverse strand, counting down.
CGACATGGTCCTCTTCGTCCGGCTCACGGCCGTCTCGGGATCGTTCACCGACACATTCCGTTGGATGATCACGGACGGAACCGGGAGCTACGAAAGCCTCGCAGGGCTCGGCACCGGAGTCGGCGTCACCACGAACGCCAGCTCGTCGACCACTACATCGGACACGTCGGAACCGAAGACTGACGCTTCGCTTGCGCCGGCGGCGGGAGCGAAGCGACCCTTCAGGGGTCTTCGTGCATGGGGGGCGTCCGCGCATCGCGGATGCCCGCGCTTGCGCCGGCAGCGGGAGCGAAGCGACCCTTCAGGGGTCTTCGCGCGTGAGGGCATCCGCATCGCGGATGCCCTCACTTGCGCCATAAACAGGGGCGACAGGGCTCGAACCTGCGACCTACGGTTTTGGAGACCGCCGCTCATGGCGGGAGAAACGGCTTGAATAGGCGGTTCACGCGGGGTTGAGGCCTCGCGTGGGCCAGTCTGTGGGCCAGTGGGCCGGAGAAGGACGAGGTTCCGACGCCGAAGACGGTGGCAGCGATGTCGCGGCTCCGCAGCGGAGACGACCCCCGATCTTCGCGGCCTTCGCGTCCGAACGACCCTCGTCCGTTTCTGGACTAGGGTCAGACTTACCAGCCAGCATTCGCCCTCGCGCTTCTTCTTCAAGGTGCGGGAGAAGGTCGAGCGCGAGCGCAGCCAGCTGGCCCGCCGTCAGATGCCGACGATGCAAGGTCACGCTCACGACCCACTCGGTACCTGCACGACTACATCGACGGCGGACACTCCCGCCAGCACGCGGCGCAAAAACGACGTGCTCGTGCACATTCCACTTGTGCTCCGCTGCACAAATGGAGCCGTGCACTCCCCTTTCCTCAAGTAGTCGTCACAACCGTGGCCTGAACGGCGAGCGGCGACCCGATCGACTGGGAAGGCGGAGACAAGGCGGTCAGCGCGCTCGGTTCTCTGACGGCAAGAGCCGACCGTGCCGACACGGAACATCTCTGCGGCTACCGCGGATGCCCGAGAAACTTGAGACCTTTGGGGCGCATCTTTCTCAGCAGGTCTCCCGGGGCGCATTTCAACCGGACGACCAGTGTCCCGCATGGGACAGTTGATGGCCCGGCCCCGTTCGTCCGGTTCTGGACTAACGGGAACCTCGTCACCTTGCTTGAGTCCGGAGCGGATCATTGTGCAGCCAAGAGTCATGCGGGTTGCCCGGCTCCGTCTGAGAAGGGAAGAGTCTCGTCTGTGCACGTAGGGTTTGTGCCCCACTGCACAATCGCTCGGCACCACCTTTCAGTCAGAGTCAATCGCCTCTGACGATTCTGGCAAAGGCGATCCGCCGCGCGAGACGCTTGGGTCGGTGAGGAACTGCTCCGCGATCTGCTCCGGGGCGGCGTTGCGGAGAACGCCACGCGCATGGCGGGTGGCCGCCTTCTGGCTATCCGTCAAACCTGACACTTCAGTCGGAGTTCGAGTAGCCGATTAGCGGGAGTAGGCGAATGTCTACGAGCGCGAAAAACGAGCAGCTACTCAAACCCCGCGAGGTGGCGCAACGGCTGCGGCTGAACGTCGCAACCGTCTACCGGCGCATCTCCAGCGGCGAACTTGCGGCCTTCCGGCTCTCGGAGTCGGGGCGTGGGCCGCTCAGGATCCCGGAGCGTGCGCTCCTGGAGCAGCTCCGGGATACGGCGGCCCCTGCTGCGCGCGGCTCGGGATCTGCGCCGCTGGCGGGGGCCGTCACCAACACCACAACCCCGAAGGAGACTCCATGACCAAGCTGATTCACGTTCCCGCGGATGCGCTCAAGTGGCCGGAGCTGGCCAAGGCCGTTGAGGAGCGCGACCGTCTCCTAGCCCGGCACCGTGACGCCAACGCGAAGCTGGAGGCGCTGCAGGTGCGGGCGGCGGAGGCGGAGAAAGCCGACCGGCAGGCGCTCGCGGCCGCGCTCGCCACCGGGAAGAAAGACCCCGGCACCTCCGCCGTGGAGGCGGTCGCGGCCGAGATCGCCGCCGCGAAACGTGAGCTCGAGGCGCTCGACCTGGCCGTCGCCGACGCACAAAACCGGATCGTCGACCTCGTCGAGACACGGCGGGACGAATGGGGTGCCGACCAGCAGACACACGAGACCGACGCGGCACGAACCTACGCGGACGCGGTGACGCTGCTCGAGCAGGCACGAGCAAACTTGGAGGCGGCCCGTTCGCTCGGCGTCTGGATGAGGGACGTCACCGGCTCGAAGCAGGCCCGCTCCGGGTACGTGTCGCGAGTCCCGTTCGCCGGCGTGGTCTTCGGCGGTGAGCTGACGTTCGAGCAGGTCGTCGGCGCGCTCCGCCAGGACGTCGAGAAGCAGCAGCCGAAGATGCTGGAGCTGGCGGCATGAGCAGCAGCACCAACAGGGCGATCAACGCGGCGTTCCGGGACGCGGCCGCACGCGGGCGCTTCACGACGCTCCCCGAGACCTCCGAGGCGAACGCAAGCATGAACAGGCTGATCCGGGGCGAGCCGCCGCCCGACCAGCAGCAGGAGCCTTCCCCGCCCGCCTACCACGACGCCGACGCAGCCGTCGGCCGCAACCAGCAGCTGCTCTTCCGCGAGCCGGCGCGGATGGATGACTGGATTCGCGGACAGCGCCGCGGCCGCCAACGGATCGTCGCCGAAGAAGTCGAGCACGCCGCAGGCGACCCACGCGTCAGCTGGTGAAGTCGATGGCGACCCCCATGCCACCCGTCCGGGAACCCGTGCTGCACTCCCCTCGTAGCTCCCCGTTGCCACGTTCCGCGGCCTCTGAGGGGGCCTCGTGAGCGTGCTCGTGGAGGCGGAGGCACGGTATCGGCGTGCTGGGGAGCTCGTGGAGAAGATTCGGGCGCGCTGGCAGGAGGAGGGGGAGCCGCTGACGACGCAGGGGGGTGCTACGGGGCGCGCACTGGTGCCGCATCCGCTCGTGAAGATGTTGGCGGAGGCGGAACGTGACGCGGATCGGTACTCCCGCGCTCTGATGCGGCGGCATCCGGGGCCGGATCCTGTGGCTGCGGTGACGGCGGAGGTGGGGTTGTCGCCGGCGGCCGAGCTGCGGGCGGTTCGGTGAGCGGCTGGCGCTCCTATGCGGCCGGTTCGGAGGGGGATCACTTCGCGGCGTTCTGCCTCCAGCATCTGGTCTTGTCGACGGACCGCTGGGACGGGCTCTCGCTCGAGCTGGAGCCGTTCCAGCGGCGGATGATGGGCGAGGCGCTCGCCTACGGGCCCGACGGGCTGCCGGTCTGGAGCTCGGTCGTGATCGTGATGCCGAGGAAGAACGGAAAGACCCAGTTGCTCGCCGCGTACGCCGTGTACAGGCTGTTCACGAGCGGCGGTTCGCCGGAGATCCTCCTGGCGGCGAGCTCGGACAAGCAGGCGGGGAGGTTGTTCAAGGCGGCGGCGGCGTTTATCCGTCGCTCCCCGGTGCTCTCGGAGCTGGCGCGGGTCCGCGACTACCTGGGTGAGATCGTTCGCGAGGACGGCCGCGGCGTGATCTACAGGGTGGCCTCCGACCCGAACAGGCTTCACGGCTACGACCCGTCCGACGTGATCGTCGACGAGCTGGCGCAGTGGACGAAACCGGGCCTCGAGGGCGCGTACGCGGCTCTGACGTCGGGCGGTGGGGCGAGGAGCTCACCGAGGGTGTTCTCGATCACGACCGCGGGTGAGGCGTCGACGCGGCACTCGTCGATCCTGGGCCGCCTGTTGGATGCGGCGACGGCGGGAGTGTCGGAGACCGAGCCGGGGCTGACGATCTCGCGGCTGCCCCAGGCACGTGCGCTGGTCTTGAACCACGAGGCGCCGACCGCCGATCCGTACGACGTCGCGGCGATGAAGCTGGCGAACCCCGCATCCTGGATCGGGGAGGAGTACTTGGCGCGGCAGGCGGCGAACCCGGAGCTCACCGACGCGCAGGTGCTCCAGCTGCACGGCTGCGTCTGGGCGGCGACGGAGACGTCGTTCGTACCGCCCGCTGCGCTCGAGCAGGCGCTCCTCGACGCTCGGGAAATCGAGGATGGGGCTAGGGTTGTGCTCGCGTTCGACGGCTCCGAACGCAGGGACGAGACGTGGATCGTGGCGGTGAGCCTGGACGGGACGGTGCAGCCTTTGCAGCGGTGGGCGCGGCCGGCGGGCTCCCCCGACACTTGGTCGATCCCGCGGCCTGAGGTGCACCGAGCGGTCGAGCAGGCCATGAACAGGTTCACCGTCGCCGAGTTCGTCTGCGATCCGCCTGGCTGGTACCGCGAGATCGATGAGTGGTCGGAGCAGTACCCCGTCGTCGTGCCGTTCGAGACACGGCAGCCGCGGCTAATGGCGCCAGCAGCCTCCCGGATGCGGACGGCGCTCCTCGGCGGCGAGGTGAAGTTCGCCGGGCCGCTCGCACGGACCTTGGCGGCCCACTTCGAGAGCGCGGTCGCGATCTACGACCGCGAGGGGGAGCTGCAGGGGCTCCGGAAGGATCACGCGGATTCGCCTCGGAAGATCGACGGGGCCGTCGCGGCGATCATCGGGGGCGAGCGGGCGGCGTGGCACGTCGCGAACCCGGCAAAACGGCAGCTCGTCGCGTCCTGGTAGCCGCCGCGAGTCGTACGATCCGGCGCATGGATGATCTGACTGACGACGAACTACTCGACTTCGACCTCAAGCGGCTCGGTGGATTCGAGCGCGCCCCACGAGCGCTACTGGCGGAGCATGGCGATGCGTTTCGGCAGCAGTTGATCACCGCCCGCTGGCTCGACGGCTACTGCCGGCGGCGCGCTGCACGACGCGGCCGCCTGACGTCGGGCCGGAGCGAAGACTTCGAGGCGGGGGTCGAGGACACGCTGCGGGACATCGTTGCGCACCTTCGGCAGGGCGACTTCCTCCCCGGAGGCGCGCTCTACGAGGACACGATCAACCGCCGCCACGAGTAGCGGCGAGCTCGTCAAGCCGCGCGAGCGCGGCGACCTCGGCCGCCAGCTCGTCGAGCAGCAGCGGCACGGATGAGGGCGGTATCCCGAGCGAGGCTGCTATTTCCGGCTTCGTGTAACCCATCGAGAGTGGTGTCGCGACCCGTCTCACGATCGCCAGCCCCGTCGCCGAGAGTGTCGACCAGGCGAACGTCGTCGGCGCCGGGAGCGGGGCCGTCGAGCGAGAGAGGCTGCTGCCGCTCGCGCTCGTAGACCGTGCCGTCTCCGAACTGCCAGCGGCTCCGGCCGAACCGGCTGCGCGTCCAGTCAATAGCGCGGGCGCCGAGCACCCGGTTCGCGTAGGTACTGAAGCTCGTGGCACTGAGAGAGGGGTCGTAGCGGCCGCTGAGCTCCCAGCAGACGGCGACGAGCCAGGCGTGGAGGTCTTCCCGGTCATGCGGCTGTAGGAACGAGCGGGTTCGTGTGAGGTGCCGCTCGAGGACGCGGCCGCAGAACGCCTCCACGTTCTCGATGCCGTGTAGCTCGAGGCGACCGTGCAGGAGCGTCATTTAACAAGAGTAGAGCTTGTTCGCACTTTGCAAACGGATGGTATCACCGCTCGCGACGTGCAACGACCGCCGACGTGGCCGGGTTAAGCGCGGGTATTGCCGCTAGCGTTCGCACGCTGGGCATACGCGACGCATCCGACCGTGCAACGACGGATTGTCCGCGACAC
>DATLXM010000158.1:0-11312 GCA_035575835.1 Gaiellaceae bacterium | reverse complement strand
CGGCGGAACTCGAGGGAGTGAGGCTTTAAGCCGAAGCTCCGTCGCCATTGCCTGCCACCCGAAGCGCGACCTCTTCGATCACGATCGAGAGCGGGTTGTCGGCGTCGCCCGTGAAGGTGCGGCGGCTTGCCGAGGATGCGGTCGAACGTCCCGCGCGCGTCCTCGTTCTCGAGGCTCTCCTCGACTTCCACGTCTTTCGAGGCCAATGACGAGCTAACCGTCCGCAGGCGCGGCTTCCCCTCGATCATCACACAGACGGCGTACTTGCCGTTCGACTGCTGGTAGATCCCACGCTCGACACGGACGTGCTCCCAACGCTTCGAACCCCGCTTCATCAAGACCTCCCTCGCTAACCCTACGAAAACACTCGGCCCGAAGTGTCGAGTCGCGGCGGGGTGCAGACCAGCGGTGACGCGGGGGCCGCGTTCGGGCTAGTACAGCCCGTCCGTTTTCGCCGCCATGATGAGATCGTTGCGATGCAGGCCCTTGATCTTGTGCGTCCACCATGTGACGGGCGTGAGTCCTTGGCAGAACCCACAGCCTCGAAAGAGGCCCGGATGTCCTACTCAGCCGTCCACAACCTGTCGAGGCACGTCAGTTAAAGGCTGCCCGGTTTCAGTTGCCGATCACCACGTAGCGCACGGGAATGTCCCCGACGGCGTGTCGCGGTGCAGAGTCGGTCGCCCGAGACTCGATTCGCCCCTCCTCCTCGCCCGGACGAACCGCAATGATGATCTCGTCGGCCGGGAAGGTGGCGAGTGCGTCCTGTATCGCCAGACGAACGTTCGCTACGCCGGCGACGGCTTCGGCAGTTTCACCGGGCAGACGTTCAGCCGCGCGTTCCGCGACCCGCTCTGCTCGAGCAAACGCTTTCTCATCGTTAGCGAGCCAGTCGAGCATGCCTTGCCGCACGACCGGCACCACGACCTTCAGGGTGTCGGCGTCGCCTATGTGCGCCCGGAGAACGTCCTCTGGATGTTCCACTGTGCTGACGATCAGAACGTTTCGTCCCATGCCGGAATCGTACCCTCGCTGCGAGCGAGCCGAGCGCTTCGTTCAAGCACCGGCGGTTTCCGTCTCGTCCGCTGCGGGCAGGTGTGTGGCTTACATCGAGGACAAGGAGAAGGGGTCATGGCTCGAATCGAGGAGACGATTGACGTCAACGTGCCCGTGAGCACGGCGTACAACCAGTGGACGCAGTTTGAGGAGTTCCCGAAGTTCATGGAGGGCGTCGAGAGCGTGCAGCAGGTTGACGACACACAGCTCGTCTGGTCGGCAGAGGTCGGCGGGAAGAGAGAGGAGTGGCGGGCGGAGATCACCGAGCAGCATCCGGATCACCGTGTTGCCTGGAAGGCCACCGAGGGACGAGAGAACGCGGGTGTGGTCACCTTCCACCAGCTCGACGAGAATACGACGCGCGTTTCCGTGCAGATGGACTGGGAGCCGGACGGTGTCGTCGAATCGGCGGGAGCCGCGCTTGGCGCCGACAGCCGACGTGTGAAGGGCGACCTGGAGCGGTTCAAGAAGCTGATCGAGGATCGCGGGACGGAGTCCGGCGCCTGGCGTGGCGAGGTCGAAAACAGCGCGGACAAGGCCTCCTAGTCCGATCCATCTGGGGGCGGGCTGGCAAACCGCCCTTACTGCCGACGCCAGCCCGCCTCTTGCCGCTCAAGAAGCGCCGCGGAGCCGGCTCGCTGCGCGGTCCGTTGTAAATGGTTACTCAACTTTCTCTAGTGACACCTGTCGCAAACCCCCATCGCGCGCTACTCTGGTTGACGGCGAGCCGCACATTCTCCTCGCCCGTCCAAATGGATCGGGCTGAGGCAGTGGAAGGCTCGGAAGACAAGGCTGCGGCGACCTACTGCCGCGCGCCATCAGTCCCTCTTTCGCTCGGTCAATGAGCAGATCGAGGACAAAAACCAAGAGTTCGATGTGGTGCCGGAGTACGCCGCCTTCGTCTGCGAGTGCGCCGACGATAGTTGCATGGAGCGGATCTCGCTCACGCTCAGCAAGTACGAGGATTTGCGCCGCTGCGCGACTCACTTCGTCGTTCTTCCAGGGCGAGCAGCCCCTCCCTCGCGGCCCCGACCAGCTCCCCGAGCGCCTCCTGCACCCGCACGGGCAGCACGGCCTCAGAAGCGGTCACGGCCTGCCCGAGCGATACGGTTGTCTCCTTCACGGCGGTTCCTCCTTCGATCTTTGGCAGATCGCCTCGAACGCACCCAACCGGAGCGGACGAGGCCGGAGGGACCGCCGACCTACGAAGTTCTACGAGCTACGGGACAACCTCTTGATGTCGGCGTTGCGAGTGAGGATCGGGTCTTGGTCATTGAGTCGAAGCTGACGGAGCACTTGGACGCAAACCATGTCGCGACTTTTCAGGACAAGTACAAGCGAGCGATCCTCTTTGCCGAGTCAAGCTGGAGGGCTTTCTATGAGGAGCTGCTGTCAGAACCGGCGCAGAAGCTGTCGCGCCGTTTTCAGTATCTACACGTCGGCCAGCTCGTCCGTCACTACTTGGGACTCGCGAGCCAGGTCGCTGAGGGCGGAATCTATGAGGGGCGAAGTGCAACGCTCCTCTACCTCTACTGGGAACCAGATGATGCGGAGTCCTACCTTGCTTGTCAAACTCATCGGGCTGAGGTGCTCGCGGCCCAGGCGGCAGTGTCTGATCCAGACATCCCGTTTGGAGCGATGAGCTATCGCGACCTGTGGCGATCTTGGGCGCAGCCGAACGAGCCAGGGCTCCAGCAACGACACGCTCGGTACCTCGAAGGCCGGTATGGCGTGGCGCTTTAGCGCCCAGGAGACCGCATGGACGATCCACACGTCGCGAAGCTCATCTATGACCTCGTGCTTCTCGACTCCAGCGCGTCCTTCAAGAGTCCTCCGACTGTTCAGATCACCCAGCCCTCGTTCACAGCGAAGCTAGAGGACGAATGCCTGACGATCGTGATGGGATCCCACTTTGCCGAAGTGCAGGACGCCCGGCAATCCATCGAGCCTACTCTCCGTGCGTGGGAGGCATCGGCGCTCCTTGACGGCCGGAACGTTGAATTTCGGCGCCGAGATGCCCGGATCATCGATCGCGATCGGCCGCACGGAGAAGTCGGGATTTCTCTATCGGAGTATCGGATCATGCTTCCTCTCGCATTTGGCTCTCGATCGGTTGGCCGTCGCGGCCGAAGACGCGGGCGACTACGAGCCGCCAGCCGTTGCCGCTCGACCGGTCTGATGCGAGCAAACGCAAGACACTCGCGTAGTGTGCGAATGGTCGCGTGCTCTCGCCCCTAGCGCGAGCTTGAGCGCGTCGATTGAGCACCCACCCGTGATACTCGCTGGAGGAGGGAAGGTGCCCAAGTGCCGCGGCGCACTTCAGCACGCTCGCAACCGCCTCGTCGGTCTCGTAGTTTTTCGGATGTCGTGGCGGCCTCGACCATGGCTCACCCTTGCCCCACGAGCGGCCGTCCTCGAGGAGTCCCCAGGCAGCGTGGCACGCTCGCGCCCAGCTCCCGAACCGCTCCTGCAACCGGGCGGATGGCGGGCCGAACGAGGGGTTCTCTGACCGCCGAGCGTCATAGACCTTGCGTGGAATAAAGGGCAAGCGATCTGGATATTGCGGTTGTTCGTCGAGCACTCGCGCGAGCAGATCCAACATCTTCACACGTCGCTCGGCGGCGGTTGGTGGAGCATTCAGCTTCGCATGCAAGGCGCGACCAATCTCAGCGACCGCTGGGGGCGGGAGCGTGCCGATCATCGCCCGTACCGGAGCGAGAATCGACCCAGCCGAGTCACGGGATCTGCTACTCGCCATGTTGTGCCGGGTCGTCCGTGTAGATGGCTGGCAGCGCCAGACGACGTGCGTGGTTCCACCCTCCGAACGTCCTTTCGATCGTGGGCAGGCACGGGATTGCGGCAGCCTCCGTCCGGATCTTTATTGCCCGCCAGCGCTTGTATGCATTCGTGGTAAAGGGCTCGCCAAGCTCTTTCCAGGCTTGGCGCAGCCACTCGAGCTTCTCGTCGTCGGTGTACGTCGGACGGGTCGTTCCGAGATGCGGCTGACTCGGGTGCTCGATTCGTTCAAGGCCAGCTGCCGCTAGCGCAGCATTCCAATCGCCACGACGCTTGCGGATCACCTCAACCGTCGGAATCGGGCGAATTTCACCCTTCGCCATTGCCTCGTCGTAAATCCGCTGCCGCTCATGGCGGTACTCCTCCGGCCGGGGTGACCTGCCTAACCGTCGGGCGACCATCAATAGAGCCGAACTGATCTCGCTGTCGGAATATCTGAAGCGGAGAGGCAGGATCCGGCCGTTTGCGGAGTAGCGCGCCTCGTTCTCGCCGATCACCCCAGCCGCAATCAGAGCTCGGCGAAAGTTACCGAAACGTTCGAACGGCTTGAACGAGGAAGGTCTTCGACCAGGTCGATCCCGAACATCTGGGCGGCGCGCCCATCCGAAATACTCGGTCACGGTTGGTGCGTGACCCAGCTCCGCTGCACACTCGCAAAGAGCCGCCAAGACCTCGGCGTCATCGAACCGGTCACTGAACCCGATTGGACGTGACGCGAAGTCCCCGTCTGCCACCACGTCCAACAAAGCTCGCCGAAGGCAGTCATTCCAGCCGCCACCAAGCCACCGACGCACACTCGACTCCGGGGGAAGCCTCAACTCCGACAGCTCTTTGCAGAGGGTGCGGTATTCCTTCACCGATGGCGAGTGCCCCAAGATTTCCGCGGCATCGCGCAGGGCGTTCACAGCGGCTCGCACCTTGTCTGCTGGCGTCCGCGGATTTTCAAGGGAAAGGGCATGGATCGTCGCCAAATCCCGCAGAAGCTCGCGCTGCAAGCCCGCATCCAGTGTGTCGATTGCCGCATAGACACACTCCGACCTTGGATCCTCAAACCGACGCCTGCGCTGCATGAAGTCAAAGTACGATCCGTACCGCAGAAGGGCAAGACCTGGCATCTCGAATCGAAAGGTGGCTGTAGGTCGGCCCCGACCCCCTGGAATAGCCTTGTTTGCAGCGACTTTCGAAACCGATGACGAATTTCTTGGTCGGCACCCTCCGATTTCTTGGTCAAGCGCGGTCAGATCAGATCGGTTTCATCAGAAACCCTCTGCAAACGAGCATTTTCGCTATTTCGTCATCAAGCCACCTTCCACCTCTGGACGCATGAGCGTCGTTCGAGAGCTCCCTCTCGTGCAGCTGCAGCCGATCCGATCCGCCGAGTGGCTGCACGCAGCGAAGCGGGCGCGCCAGCTCTCCTGGCTCAGCCTCGCCTGGATGGGAGCCGAGGGAACGATCGGGGTCGTCACCGGCGTGCTCGCCGGGTCGATCGCGCTGACCGCTTTCGGGATCCAGTCGTTCATCGAGGGGTTCGCCAGCCTGGTGATCGTCTGGCTCTTCACGGGCGCCCGGCTCACGTCGAACGCGGCCGAAGGGCGAGCGCAGAAGTTCGTCGCCGTTCAGTTCTTCCTCCTCGTTCCCTTCGTCGGCTACGAGGCGCTGAGCAAGTTGCTCACGGGGGAGCGCGCCGACACGAGCTGGCTCGGAATCGGACTCGTCACGTCGTCGCTGATCGGGATGCCGTTGCTCGGAATCGCCAAGCGTCGGCTCGCGGATCGGCTCGGCTCGGCTGCAACCCGCGGCGAAGGCACGCAGAACCTGCTCTGCGCCTCTCTCGCAGGAGCCGTCCTCCTCGGCCTGCTGGGAACGGCGCTCCTCGGCTGGTGGTGGCTGGATCCGATCGCCGCACTCGTGCTCGCCGCCGTCTCGATCCGCGAAGGCCTCGCCAGCTGGCGAGGCGAGGGCTGCTGCGCGAGTTGCTAGCCGGGGTGGGCTGATGGGCGTCGGCCACGACCACGCCCGCAGCGGCAAGAGCAGCAGCGCCCGCGCCCTGGCGCTGACGCTGGTGCTGACGGCCACGTACACCGTCGCAGAGGTGATCGGCGGCGTCCTGACCGGCAGCCTCGCCCTCCTCGCCGACGCGGGTCACATGCTCTCGGACACGGGCTCGATCGCCGTCGCCCTCGTCGCGATCTGGCTCGCCCGGCGGCCGGCCACTGCGCAGCGGAGCTTCGGCTTCAAGCGGGCGGAGATTCTCGCGGCGCTCTTCAACGGGGTCACGCTGGTCGCGATCTCGATCTGGATCTTCATCGAGGCGATCGACCGGTTCGCGGATCCTCCCGTCGTTCTCGGGGGGTGGGTGCTCGCGATCGCCCTCGGCGGCGTCGCGATCAACCTGGCGGGGGCTCTGATCCTCGCGCGCCGCGACCGCGACAGCCTCAACGTCCGAGCAGCGCTCCGTCACGTCGTCGCCGACCTCCTCGGCTCGCTCGGAGTGATCGTGGCGGCGATCGTGATCCTCACGACCGGCTGGGTCTACGCGGATCCGCTGATCAGCGTCGTGATCGGAATCCTCGTCGCCGTCAGTTCGTGGAGCGTGCTCCGGGAATCGGTCTCGATCCTCCTCGAGGCGACGCCGAGCGGGATCGACGCAGGGGCCGTCGAGGTGAAGATGCTCTCGGTCGAGGGGGTCACGAACGTCCACGACCTCCACATCTGGACGATCACCTCTGGCTTCCCGGCGCTCTCGGCCCACGTCCTCGTCGAGGGAGGGGAGGACTGTCACGGGAAGCGCCGGGAGCTCGAGCGCGTGCTCGAGTCCGAGTTCGACCTCGATCACACGACGCTCCAGGTCGACCACGCCACCGAGCAGTTGCTTCACATCGCCAGCCGGGATCGACCGTGAGGGCCGTCCGATCGCAGACGGCAGGATTGCGGCTCGGCAAGGCCGGGGAAACGTGAATCGACACCGACGCAAAAGGAGATTCCATGAGCATCATCACGATCCTGATCATCGTCGTGCTCGTCCTGCTGATCCTCGGCTTCTTCGGCCGCGGGCGGATGGGCCGCTGAAGCCCTAGCGCGACGCAGCGACGACGTAGGTGAATCGGTAACGGAGCGCGAGCCGGGCGGGGGGCCCGGCGCGCTCCAGCGCCACCAGCGCCTTGCCGAGAGGTCGCGGCAAGGCGCGGCGTTGCGGGACGAAGAAGGGACGGATCGCAACCTGCGTGAAGCCCGTCTCGCGTAGCTCTGCACGTACCGTGTCCAGCGCGTACTGCCGCGGATTGAGGTCGAAGACGAGCTTGCCCGTCGTGTAGCCGGCGACGTGGCGGAAGAAGGCGGTTCGGTCGACGGCGTAGTAGATCGCCCGGAAGCAGGTCGTCGCTTCGACCGGCCGGTCGGGCGCGTAGGCGTTGAGGTCGCCGAGCTCGGCCTCGACGCCATTCTTCCTCGCCTCCTCGACCATCGCGGGCGTCGAATCGACGCCGAGGTAGCGGAGGCCGTGTTGCTCGAGGTGCGGCGCGAGGCCGCCGTCCCCGCAGGCGAGGTCGAGGACGGTCTCACCGGTAGCGAGCGGCGACCCCAGCTCCGCGATCAGCTTCGCGCGATGCGCGAGGTAGGCGGCCGAGTCGGCGTACTGGGTCGCGGACCAGTCCGCGGCCGTGCGGTCGTACTTCGAGCTCACAGAGCCCTGAGCCGTTCCGGGTGCTTCCGCAGGAAGCGGAGCATCCCGCTCAAGTGCCACAGGGTGTGCCGGGAGAGGAACCGCTTGTCGATCACGGCCGCGTAGTCGTGTGTGACGACCGCGTCCGGGACGAGCCAGCGTTCCCAGCCGGCCTGCGCCGCCCGGTAGGCGACGTCGATGTCCTCGACGTAATGGCGGTAGCCCGCATCCCAGCCCCCGAGCTCGTCGAGCATCGTCCGGCGCATCAGGAGGCAGGCGCCACCGAGGAGCCAGTCGCCCTGGACGGGGGCGGTCGGCCTCGTGCCGTAGTGCGGCTGCTCGTAGGGGGGTCGGAGTCGCCGGAGCGGCGTTCGCCGCCACAGCGTCCCGAGGACGGTCGGGAAACGACGGAGGCTCGGCTGCCAGCGCCCGTCCGGCCAGAAGACGAGCGGGCCGACGAGGCCCGCGCGGGGGTGGGCGTCGGCGAAGTCGACGAGCGTGGCGATTGCCCCGGGCTCGGGAACAGCGTCAGGGTTCGCGAGGAGGACGTACTCGCCCGAGGTCGCCGCGATCCCGGCGTTGATGTTCGCGGCGAAGGGAAGCGGGCGCTCGTTCTGGATCACCCACACTCCCTCCGGCGGCCGCTCGGGGAGGTTCGCGATCACGAGCGTCTCGTCGACCTGCGGCTGGAGTGCCGGGAGCGACCGCGCGAGCTCCGCCGCGTGCCCGTGCGAGACGACGACCGCCGAGACCTTCACCGCAGCAGGTCCTGGTAGACCTCGAGGGTGCGGCGGGCGGAGGCCTCCCACGAGAAGAGTCCGGCGCGCTGGAGACCGGCGGCGACGCGGGCTTCGCGCTGCGCGAGCGCGCGACCGATCGCGTCTCCGAGGTCGCTCTCGCTCGCATAGACAGGCGCGTCGCCTCCGACCTCGCGGAGCGCGGGCTCGTCGACCGCGACGACAGGCGTCCCGGAGGCCATCGCTTCCAGCACCGGCAGGCCGAATCCCTCGTAGCGCGAGGTCTGGAGGAGGACTGCGGCGCCGCGATACAGGCCGGCGAGTTCTTCCTGCTCGACGTATCCGGTCACGCGCGCGCCTCCTCGCTCGAGCTCGCGCGCGAGCTCCGGATCCTTCGACGGGCCTGCGACGACGAGCGGGAGACCGGCCGCGGTCGCGGCGGCGAGCGCGGCGAGCGGGTTCTTCCGTGCCTGCACCGCTCCGACGAGGAGCGCGTAATCGTGCGCGCCCGGCCCCGGCGAGAACGCGGGGTCGACGCCGTTCGGAGTGACGACGATCTGCCCGTCGGGGACGTCGTAGAGCGTGCGCAGGTCGCGGCGCGTGCGCTCGGAGACGGTGAGCACGCGCGCGGCCTTACGCGCGGCGCGCGGAACCATCGTTTTGAAGACTGCTCGGTCCTTGCGACCCATCAGCGTCGGGTCGATCTCGAAGGAGAGATCGTGGATCGTGACGACGGCCGGGCAGGGGAGCCGGAGGGGCAGCACGTGCTGGAAGTGGGCGAGATCGGGGCCGAGCCGGCGAAGCGCGCGCGGCAGCGTCAGGGTCATCCGCAGCTCCTGTGACGACGTCGAGAGCTCGATCGCCTCGATCCCGGCCGGGACGAGATCGGGGCGTCGCGTCACGGCGGCGATCCGGATTCCCGCTTCGGGCGCGAGCGGGGCGAGCGCGCGCAGGAGATTGAGGACGTAGGTCTCGTCGCCCGTGCGGCGGCGGCCGAGCACGTCCGCGTCGACAACGACGAGCTTCACGCGATCTCCCTCCAGGCGCCGACGGCATCGGCCGCGACTGAATCCCAGGAATAGATCCGCGCTCTCGCGAGCCCGAGTTCGCGGAGCTCGTCGCGGCGGCGGATCGCCTCGTGCAGCCCGGCGGCGATCGCCTCAGGGTCGAGGGGATCGACGAGTACTGCCGCACCCCCGGCGACCTCCGCGGTCGCCCCCGTTTCGCTCGTCACGACGGGCGTGCCGGACGCCATGGCCTCCAGAACGGGAATTCCGAAGCCCTCGTAGAGCGACGGATAGGCGAGGCAGAGCGCCCCGCGGTAGAGCCGGGCGAGCTCGTCGTCATCGACCGCCCCTACCCAGCTCGCGCTCGAGACTCCACCCCAACCGTGGGCGCCGACGACGCGGAGCTCGAGCCCTGCGATTCTCGCGGCTTTCGCGATCCGCTCGAAGTTCTTGCGCGGCTCGAGCGTGCTCACGGCGAGCACGTAGTCGCCCTCCGCGGCCGCGCCGTCGGGCGTGAAGCGGGCATCGACCGCGTTCCCGATCACGCGGACTCGGTCCGCCGGGACACTGAGCAGCTCCACGGTCTCGCGCTTCGTGAACTCGGAGACGGCGAGGACGCGGGTCGCAGCGCGCGCGACCGGGCCGATCGCGAGCCGCCCGCTCGTCCGGTGCCAGCGGGGGAACAGCTCGGGGTGCCGCATGAGGCCGAGGTCGTGGATCGTGACCGTGAACGGCATGCTCGCTCGGAGCGGGCCCCGGAAGGTCGTGCAGTGGAGCACGTCGAGGCCGCGTGCCGCGCGCGGCAGGCCGGCGAAGTACCAGCCGGTGTCTCTGAGCACGGAGGCAATCCGTCCTGGCCCGCCCCAGGCGAGTGGGCAGACCTCGATTTCGTGGTGCCGCTCGAGCGCGGTCAGCAGACCGTTCACGTGGCGCGCGGTACCGGCGCCGGTCTGGCGCAGCGGCGAGACGTCGATTCCCACCTTCACTCTGCCGCCTCCTCGTACGACGAGAGGAACGTCTCGCCGACCGCACGCCAAGAGAACGTCGCTGCGTGGGCGAGGCCCTTTTCGACGAGTTCGTCGCGGCGCTCGAGCGCCTCCTCGATCGCGGCTGCGAGCGCCGTTGGATCGTCGGGGTCGGCGCGAACCGTCGCATCGCCCGCGGCCTCGTCCATCGACGGGTGTGACGACGCGACCACGGGAACGCCGCAGGCCATCGCCTCCGCGATCGGCATCCCGAACCCCTCGAAGCGGGAGGGGTAGACGGCGACGGCGGCACCCCGATAGAGCCGGGCGAGCTCCTCGTCGGAGACGAAGCCGAGCCGGACGACGTCGGGCCCCGAGAGGAGCGGCTGCTCGCCCCAGCCGGAGCCGCCGGCCGCGGCGAGGAGGAGCTCGCCTTCGAGCAGGCGGTGGGCCTCCGCCAGCGTGCTGAGATTCTTGCGCGGCTCGAGCGTCGCAACGGTCAGCACGTATGGCCTGCCGAGGTCGGAACGCTCCCCTTCGGCGCGGAACTCCGGCTTCAGTCCCGGCCTGGCGACTTTCACCCGCGACGGGTCGACCCCGAGCCGCTCGACCACGTCGTCGCCGGTGTAGGCCGAGTTGACGAAGACGAGGTCGCAGGTCCGCGTATCGGCGTACTTGGCGTTGTGCATCGACTGCGTCTTCGCGGTCGTCCACTCGGGAAAGCGGAGCGGGACGAGGTCGTGGATCGTGGTCGCGCGGACACCCCCGGCCTGCGGCGGGTACATCCAGTCGGAGTGGTGGAAGACGTCGAGGCGACCGACGATGCGCTCGAGCGAGGGGCGACCGCCGCGGCTCCAGGCGTCGCGCCAGCGCTGGGAGAGTGGAAGCGGGACGAGCTTCAGCTCGACGTCGAGTCCGGCGAGCGCGGCCGGGATCGTCTTGCGGCCACCGAAGCTCGTGGGCGCGAAGGCGACGATCTCGTGGCGTCCGGCCGCGGCCTCGACGAGGCCGCCGAGCGAGCCGCGGATGTAGTTGCCCACGCCGGTGAGCGGGTGCGAGAGCGGCGAGACGTCGAAGACGATCCTCATGG
>DATLXM010000157.1:0-8161 GCA_035575835.1 Gaiellaceae bacterium | reverse complement strand
CCGGAAGGCCCTGCCGAGGCGGCCGCGGAGGAGGCCCCAGGCGATCGCGAACATCGCGAGCGCGACCGACCAGCTCAGGTAGTAGAGCCACTCGTTGAAGCCGAGCTCGCTCCCGATGATCGGGATCCGGACCGGCTCGATAGCCGCGGTCAGCCCGGGGATCCCGAACAGGTTGATGCCGCCGCCACCGCCGGTGAACGTCTCGAACTTCTTGATCAGCGCCGGCGTCGCGACCGCGACCGCGAATGTCGCGAGCGCGAGGTAGAGACCGGTCAGACGCAGGGCCGGGAACCCGAAGAGGAACCCGACGATCCCGGCGACGAGGCCTGCGAGCGGGATCGTATAGATGTCCTTGAGGTCGCTCGTGAAGACGTGGGAGCCGATCTTCAGGCCCTGATCGGAGATCAGGATCGCCGTCGTATAGCCCCCGATCGCCATGAAGGCTCCGTGCCCGAGCGAGATCTGACCCGTGAAACCCGTGAGCACGTTCAGGCCGAGCAGGGCGATCAGGTAGATCCCGACGTAGGCGAACTGCTGCGCCCGGAAGTCGCTGATCAGGCGCGGGAGCAGGAAGATCGCCACGACCGCGAGCAGGAACGTCCCGATCCGGAGGAGGTCGGCGCGGCGGATGTCGGGTCGCCTCATACCCGCCTCGCCACGGCCTTCCCGAAGAGTCCGGCGGGCCGGACAAGGAGGACGATCAAGATGATCAGGAGTGCGACCGGCAGGCGCAGGTCGGCCCCGACGAAGTCGATGTAGGCGCCGACGAGGTTGAGCCCGACCCCGAGCAGGAGCCCGCCGACGACCGCGCCGACGGGCGAGTCGATCCCGCCCAGAACCGCGGCCGCGAAGGCGTAGATCAGGATCGCCTGCATCATGTTCGGGTCGAGGAAGACGGTCGGCGCGGCGAGCATCCCGGCCACGGCGCCGAGCATCGCGGCGAGCCCCCAGCCGATCCCGAGCATCCAGCCGACGCGGACGCCGACGAGCCGGCTCGCGTCGGGATTCAGGGCGGCCGCCCTGAGCGCGAGCCCGATCTTCGTGTACCGGAAGAAGGCGCCGAGGAGCACGACGAGCACGATCACGACCCCGATCGTGCCCACGTCCTGCTGCGAGATCGCGACGCCGCCGACGCGCCACGTCTCGTTCGGGAACGGGCTCGGGAACGCGCGGATCTCGGCCGACCAGATCCATCCCGCCGCCCCGTTGAAGATGAGGACGAGCCCGATCGTGACGATCACCGTCGTCAGGACGGAGGCGCGCTCGATCGGGCGGATGATGATCCGTTGGATCCCGAGGCCGAGCGTGAACGCGAAGAGGAGGGTGGCGATGAACGCCGGCCAGTACGACCAGCCGTGGTTCGCGGTCAACGTCCACGCGATATAGGTCGTGAACATCGCCATCTCGCCCTGGGCGAAGTTGATCACCCCGGTCGCGCGGTGGATCAGGACGAGCGCGAGCGCGAGCGCGGCGTAGATACCGCCGGAGGCGAGACCCGAGACGACCTGCTGGAAGAAGGCTGCGATGCCTAGTACCCCAGGTAGGACTTGCGGACGGATTCCTCGCGGGCGAGCTCGTCGCTCGTTCCGGAGACCGCGACCTCACCCACCTCGAGCACGTAGGCGCGCTCGGCGACGTGGAGCGCGATCTTGGCGTTCTGCTCCACGACGAGCACGGTCAAGCCTTCCTCTTCGTTCAACTCGCTCACGATCCGAAAGATCTCGCGGGTGACGAGCGGCGCGAGCCCGAGCGAGGGTTCGTCGAGCAGGAGCAGTCGCGGCCGGCTCATCAGGGCACGGGCGAGCGCGAGCATCTGCTGCTCGCCGCCGGAGAGGGTGCCCGCGTGCTGCTCGCGGCGCTCGTCGATCCAGGGGAAGTAGCCGCCCATCCGCTTCATGTCCGCCTCGTGCGAGCCGCGGCGGGTGTACGCGCCGAGCCGGAGATTCTCGGTCACCGACAGCTCGGAGAAGGTGCCGCGGCCTTCGGGCACGTGCGCGACGCCGAGCTTCGCGACCGCCTCGGGCCCGCGCCGGCCGAGCTTCTTGCCGTCGAAGGCGATCTCTCCCGAGCGGCGGACCGTTCCCGAGATCGCGCGCAGGGTCGTCGTCTTGCCGGCCCCGTTCGCCCCGAGGACGGCGACGATCTGGCCCTCGTCGACCGCGAGCGAGACGCCGTGAAGCGCCCGTACCTGGCCGTAGCGGGCCTCGACGTCCTTAAGCTCGAGCAGCGCCATTCGGCTCTCCCTCCGTCCTTTCCGGCTCGGCGGCGGCGGGCTGCTCGTCCGCGCCCAGATAGGCCTCGATCACGCCGGGGTTGGCACGAACGTCGGCGGGCGCTCCGTCGGCGATCGTCTTGCCGAAGTTGAGCACGTGCACGTGGTCGGAGATCCCCATCACGAGATTCATGTGGTGCTCGACGAGAAGGACGGTCAGCTTGCGGTCGTCCCGGATCTGCTGGATGAAGCGTCCGAGCTCCTCGACCTCCTCGTGGTTGAGCCCACCCGCGGGCTCGTCGAGGAGGAGGAGCTTCGGTTGCGCGACGAGCGCCCGCGCGAGCTCGACGCGCTTCAGCGTCCCGAACGGAAGGCCGGCCACCGGGCGGCGCGCGATCGGCGCGAGCCCGACGTAGTCGAGTGCCTCGAGCGCCTGCGCCTCGCTGCCCGAGCCTCGGGTGTGGGCGCCGACGAGCACGTTCTCGAGCGCGCTCATCGTCTTGAAGAGCTCCACGTTCTGGAAGGTGCGCGCGATCCCCCTCCCGACGATCCCGTGCACGCGGGCCTTGAGGAGGTTCTCGCCGTCGAACTCGACCTCGCCCTCGTTCGGCGTATAGAGGCGCGTGATCACGTTGAACGCCGTCGTCTTGCCGGCGCCGTTCGGGCCGATCAGGCCGACGATCTGCCCCTCCCCCACGTCGAAGGAGACGCCGTCGAGCGCGACGATGCCGCCGAAGCGACGAGTGACGTTCCGCAGCGAGAGGAGGGCCATGCGTCGGGGTACCTTAAGGTCGCGGCACGACAGAGGCAACGAGGACGCTACTCTCCTCTGTCATGAGCGAGATCAACCCCGAGATCAACGGCGCGCTCGCGATGAGCCGCGGCCAGAAGATCACGAACCTGTTCGGCGTCACGCTCCCCTTCGTCGCCTTCGTCGCGTCGATCTTCCTCTTCTGGGGGAGCTATGTGACCTGGCGCGACCTGATCATCTTCGCGGTCGGCTACGCGCTGACGACGCTCGGAATCTCGATCGGTTTCCACCGCCTCTTCACCCACCGCTCCTACGAGACGTACAAGGCGATCCGCTACGGGCTCGCCGTGCTCGGCTCGATGGCCGTGCAGGGGCCGGTGATCCGCTGGGTCTCCGACCACCGCAAGCACCACAACTTCGCCGACCGCGAAGGCGATCCGCACTCTCCGCACGCGGGCTTCGGGCCCGGGCTGCGCGGGAAGATCGCCGGGCTCTGGCACGCGCACGTCGGCTGGCTCTTCCGCAACGTTGGCCGGGCGGAATGGACGAAGTACGCAAAGGACCTCCTCGCCGACCGCGGGATGGTCGTGATCTCGCGCCTGTTCCCGGTCTGGGTCGGCGCCTCCCTCGTGCTCCCGTTCATCGCCGGCTGGATCTGGGGCGGCACCCTCGGCGCCGGCTTCCAGGCGATGTTCTGGGGCGGCCTGATCCGTGTGTTCCTGCTCCACCACATCACGTGGTCGGTCAACTCGGTCTGCCACTTCGTCGGCTCGCGCCGCTTCCAGGTGAAGGACGAGTCACGGAACGTCTGGTGGCTCTCCTGGATCTCTTTCGGCGAGTCCTGGCATCACAACCACCACGCGTTCCCGTCGTCCGCGTTCCACGGCCTCCGGCCCTGGGAGCTCGACATCGGCGGCCTCGTGATCCGGCTGCTCCGCCGCCTCGGCCTCGTGTGGAAGGTGAACACGATCCCGGTCGAGCTGCAGCGGAAACGGCTGTCTCTCTAGCGCAGGTCGCGCATCCGCTCACGCGGACGCACGACGCGCGAAGACCCTAAAGGGGCCGCCCTCGGCCCAAGAGCAATCGACGCTACGCGTGGCTGCCGGGAACGATCAGTCGAAGCGATAGACGTCACCGTCGGCGAACGTCTTCAGGATCCGGCGGGCGACGACCATCCGGTGCACCTCGTCGGGGCCGTCGTAGATCCGGGCACCGCGGGCGTTGATGTACATCTGGCCGAGTGGGCTCAGGTCGGTGAGGCCGCGGGCGCCGTGGGTCTGAATCGCGCGATCGATCACGTCGTGGAGCACGCGGGCGGCGAAGAACTTGATCAGTGAAACCTCGACCCGGGCTTCGTCGCCCTCGTCGAGCTTGCGGGCGGCATCGAGCGTCATCAGGCGACAGGCCTGGATTTCGGCAGCGGAGTCGGCGATCCAGTTCTGGATCGTCTGCTTCTCGGCGAGCGGGCCGCCGCCGACCTCGCGCTCGAGCGCGTAGGTGCACATCAGCTCGAAAGCGCGCTGCATCTGCCCGAGCCAGCGCATCACGTGGTGGATCCGCCCGGGCCCCAGGCGCTTCTGCGCGATCCGGAACCCGTCGCCCGGTTCGCCGAGCACGTTCTCGAGCGGGACGCGCACGTTCGTGTAGCGCACCTCGCAGTGGGTCGACCAACCGTGGCCCGCGTGGCCGAGGACGGGGATCGGCCGCACCACCTCGACCCCGGGCGTCTCGGCCGGGACGAGGATCTGGCTCATCCGGCGATGGGGCGGCGCGTCGGGGTCGGTGACCGCCATCACGATCCCGAACGCTGCTCCCTCGGCCGAGGACGAGAACCACTTGTGCCCGTCGATCACCCATTCATCGCCGTCGGCGACGGCCCGCGTCTGGAGCGCGGTCGGGTCGGCGCCGGAGACGTCCGGCTCGGTCATCGAGAAGAAGGAGCGTGCGGTGCCCTCGACGAGCGGGCGGAGAAACTGCTCCTTCTGCTCGGGGGTGCCGAACGTGTGGAGGATCTCGCCGTTCCCCGCGTCCGGCGCCTGACAGTTGAAGACGAGCTGCGCCCACATCGAGCGGCCGATCTCCTCGTTCAGGAGCGCGTACTCGATGAAGCCGAAGCCCGTCCCGCCGGCCTCCGGCGGCAGGTGCGGGGCCCAGATCCCGGCCGCCTTCGCCTTGCCTCGAAGCTCCGCGATCAGCGCGTCGGCCGCGTTGTCCTCGCGGTCGAGCGCCGCCTCGTTCGGGTAGACGTGCTCCTCCATGAACGCGCGCACCTGGAGACGGCGTTCGCTGACCTCCGGTGCGATGGCGAGCTCGGTCACGTCGTAGAGTCTCGCACGTGCCGCTCGACTCCGGAAGCCAGGCCCAGAATGCGATCTACCTCTCGGGCGGGAGCGAGTGGCCGGTCACGGCCGCCGCCTGGGAGGAGGCAGCGCGTGAGCAGCTCGAGCCTGGGCCGTTCGGCTACATCGCCGGCGGCGCCGGCTCCGAGCGGACGATGCGCGCGAACGCGGACGCCTTCGACCGCCGGCGCCTCAGGCCCCGGATGCTCACGGGAAACGTCGAGCGCGACCTGTCCGTGGAGGTGCTCGGACTGCGCTCACCCGTGCCGTTCCTGCTCGCCCCGATCGGTGTCCTCTCGATCGCGCACCCGGATGCCGAGCTCGCGGTCGCGCGGGCCTCGCGCGCGACCGGCGTCCCGATGGTGCTCTCGAGCGCGGCCTCGAGATCGCTAGAGGACGTCGCCGCTGAGCTCGGCGAGACCCCACGCTGGTACCAGCTCTACTGGTTCAACGATCGCGAGCTCGTCGGCAGCATCGTCGACCGCGCCGGCGCGGTCGGCTACTCCGCGATCGTCGTCACCCTCGACACATTGATGCTCGGCTGGCGCCCGCGCGACCTCAGCCTCGGGTACCTCCCGTTTCTCCAGGGCGAGGGCCTCGCGCAGTTCTTCAGCGACCCCGTCTTCCGCGCCACTCTCGACCAGCCGCCCGAGGACGACGTCCTCACCGCATCCGTGCGCGCGCTCTCGGTCTTCTCGAATCTGGGCCTGACCTGGGCCGACCTCGCCTGGCTGCGGGAGCGCACCGAGCTGCCGATTCTCGTCAAGGGCGTGCTGACCGGCGAGGACGCACGGATCGCCTTCGAGCACGGCGTCGACGGGATCGTCGTCTCGAACCACGGTGGCCGCCAGGTCGACGGGTCCGTGGCGGCGCTCGACGCGCTGGTCGAGGTGCGCGACGCGGTCGGCACCGAGGCGACGGTGCTGATGGACAGCGGGATCCGCACCGGCTCCGACGTGCTCAAGGCGGTCGCTCTCGGCGCCGACGCCGTCCTGCTCGGCCGGCCGTACGCCTACGGGCTCGCGGTCGGGGGTCAGGCGGGCGTGGAGGCCGTGATCCGACAGCTGGCGGCGGAGATCGACATCACGCTGGCGCTCTCGGGTGGCCGCAGCGTCGGCGACCTCGACTCGACCATGGTCGCCTCCCCCGCGAGCGCGTAGAGTCTCGCCGTGGATCTGCGGGACACGCCGGAAGAGGCAGCGTTCAGGGCGGAGCTCCGCTCCTGGGTCGACGAGAACCTCACCGACGAGGTCCGCCGCGGGCGCTTCGAGGAGGCCGGCCGCGACTGGAGCCGGAAGCTGCACGAGGCCGGCTACGCGGGCCTCACCTGGCCCAAGGAGTACGGCGGCGCCGGCGCGCCCTACAGCCACCAGGCGATCTTCCTCGAGGAGATGGCGCGCGCCGAGGCGCCGCCCCACCTCGGCGTGATCGGGCTCGGGATGGCCGGGCCGACGATCATCGCCCACGGCACCGAGGAGCACAAGCAGGAGCGCCTCGAGAAGATCCTCTCGACCGAGGAGATCTGGTGCCAGGGCTTCTCCGAGCCGGACGCCGGCTCCGACCTCTCCGCGGTCCGGACGACCGCGATCCTCGACGGGGACGACTTCGTCGTCAACGGCCAGAAGGTCTGGTCGTCGTTCGCGCACATCGCCGACTGGTGCATCCTCGTCACGCGCAGCGACCCGGAGTCGCAGCGGCACGCGGGGCTGACCTACCTGATCGTGGACATGCGCTCGCCCGGCGTCGAGGTTCGCCCCCTCCGCCAGATCACCGGCGAGGCCGAGTTCAACGAGATCTTCTTCACCGATGTCCGCGTCCCGACCTCGAACGTGCTCGGCGAGGTCGGCGGCGGCTGGGGCGTCGCGATGACGACGCTCCTGCACGAGCGCGGGACGCTGGGCTTCGCCCTGACTGCCGGCCTCGAGTCGCAGATCCGGAAGCTCTTCACGCTCGCGAAGGAGCGCGGCGCCACCGAGGTGCAGCGCGACGCGATCGCGCGCGAGTGGATCGGCCTCCAGGCGGTGCGCTACACGAACTACCGCTCGCTGACGACGCTGATGAAGACCGGCATCCCCGGGCCCGAGGGCTCCGGCGCGAAGCTCTGGTGGTCGGAGGCGAACCAGCGGGTGACGAAGCTCGCGCTCGAGCTGCTCGGCCCCGAAGCGCAGCTGATCGGCGAGAACGACACGGGGATGGGGGGCTACTGGCAGCACCAGCAGCTCCGCTCGCGCGGGAACACGATCGAGGCGGGCACCTCCGAGATCCTGCGCAACATCATCGCCGAGCGAGTGCTCGGGCTGCCGAGGTCGAGGTAATGGACTTCGCCTTCACCCAGGAGCAGGAGGAGCTGCGCCGCGAGGCGCGCGCGTTCCTCGAGGCGAACCCGGACGCAGCGCTGGCGCAGCTCCGGGAGCTCGGCTGGCTCGGGGTCTCGGCGCCCGAGGAGCGCGGCGGCAGCGGGCTCACCTTCCTCGACGAGGCGGTCCTCTACGAGGAGACCGGTCGCGCCCTCTATCCCGGCCCCTTCCTGACGACGGCCGTCGTCCTCCCCGCGCTCCCCGAGGTCGACGAGCAGGAGTGGTCGGTCGAGGTCGACGGCTTCGTCCCCGACCTCCTCCATGTCGACCGGGTGCTCACCGACGGAATGCGCTCCGTCCCCGCGACGGGTGAGTCACTCGCGACGACCGACGAGACGCGTCCGCTCGGGCGCCTGGCCTCGGCCGACGGCGACGAGATCGACGGCGACTGGGAGCCGGTGCGACTGCGGCTGCTCGCCGCTCTCGCGCTCGAAGCCGTCGGGGTCTCCCAGAAGGCGCTCGAGCTCGGGATCGAATACGTCTCCCAGCGCGAGCAGTTCGG
>DATLXM010000156.1:0-8965 GCA_035575835.1 Gaiellaceae bacterium | reverse complement strand
CGGCAACGCGACTCAAACGAGAAACGCATCCGCCGCGGCGGGCAAACTGGACTAGGCATCCGGGCCTCCTTCGCGATCTGGGATCTCAGCAACCCCAAGACTCGCGGGAGGCCCGGACGCAATCAGCCGTCTCGCAGGTGTGTAGTCAGTCCAGCTAGGAGCTGGGTGTACGTCCATGACTCGTCCTCGAAGACGAGCGCCTGGTGGTCGGGAAAGCGTCGAGCAGTGCGTCCGATTAGGTCAGCCGTCCCCTGCCTGGCTATCAGCGAGCGGGCGAGGTCGGATGAGGTTCCCATGCTCATCCGGCCGGCGGTCAGGGGGTGAAGATCGTTGCGGCGATGTGGCGAACGCCGCCGTTGCACTGCACCGTGTCGTCCGCGCGATTGAAGTAGTAGACCGCGATCACGTCGCCGTCGGGGAGCTCCGCGATCCGGGGGTAGCCGAGGTCGTGCGACCCGCCGTCGCTTCGCAACACGAGCTCCGGCTCCCAGGTGCGTCCGGCGTCGGTCGAGATGCGGGCCCGCACGCCGTAGGGCGGTGCGCGCCTTCCGTAGATCGCGACGAGACGGCCGTCTCGCAGGCAAGCGAGATCGGTCGGCCCTCCCCAGTCTGCGACGCGTGAGATGAAGCGCCAGGACCAGCCGCCGTCATCCGACTCGAAGATCTCCGGCCACGCGTTCGTGCCGTCGAGCTGGCAGCGCAGCGCGATCAGGATCCGACCATCGGGAAGGAGCACGGGGCTTCCGTAGTAGCGCTCGATCATGCGGCTGTCGGCCGACGTGGGGAGCACTGAGGAGAGGTAGCGCCAGGTGATCCCGCCGTCGGGTGACGCGAGGACGGCGACGAACCTGCGGCCGTACTTCTCGTAGAGATAGGGATCCGTCGCGTCGGTGCGAGCGACCGTGACGAAGAGCAACACCACCCCGTCCGCGCGGACGACGTGGTGCGGTTTCACCTGTACGTGGCCGAATCCGAGCGACGGGATGGCGACCGGGCCGTTCCAGGTCCGGCCGCGGTCGTTCGAGTACTGGACGTATCCCGCCTGGCGCGCGCGTGCCGGAGGGACGCTGAAGCCCGCCGTCATGCAGAAGTCGGCCGACGTCCAGTCGGGTGCGACTGCGGGCGCGGCCGGAATCGCGCCGTCGAACCACGCGCGCTCGAGTTCGTGATGCGTCGCCACCACCTCGAGCGAGTCGGCCGGCCATGTGCGTCCGCCGTCGGTCGAGCGGAGCGTCACCTGTTCCGAGAGGGGATCGATGACCCAGTGCTGGACGTCGTGCGGCTGCTCGTACGCGCACGGCGCGCGCGTGAAACCGGCGAGGACCTCGCCGTCGGAGAACGCCCAGAGCCCGTGCGAGAAAGGCCAGGCGAGGAACGCGCGGGGGTCGTACGAGATCGTCACGTGCTCCATGTGGCCTCCGCGTCAGGGTGCGCCGAGCGTGTCAAGGGCGGCCTCGACGTCGCGGGCGGTCGTGTAGATGTGGCAGGCGAGGCGGATGCGGCCGGAGCGGACGCTTGCGCGAATTCCGGCTGCGGCGAGCTTCTCCTCCGCGCGAGTTATGTCGGCGGAGACGATCGGGCTGCGCCCCGGGGGGAGGCCCAATCCTTCTCGCAGCCGGTCGGCGAGCGCGACGTCATGGTCGTGGATCGCTGCGACGCCGATCTCCTCGATGACCTCGAGAGCGACCTTGGTGCCGACCCACGAGAACCAGGCAGGCGACGTGTCGAAGCGGCGCGCGTCGCCGGCCAGCCGGAGCGGTAGGCCGTAGAAGCTCGCGAACGGCTCCTCGCCTGCGTACCAGCCTGCGGCAACCGGGCGCATCAGTTCGCGCAGCTCCGGCTTGACGACGAGGAACGACGTTCCGCGCGGAGACATCAGCCACTTGTACGCGTGCACCGCGAACGCGTCGAAGCGAGACGCATCGATCGGCAGCCAGCCGCACGCCTGGGTCCCGTCGACGGCGACGAACGCTCCGTGTTCTCGCGCTGCCGAGACGATGTCGTCGTGCGGCGCGACCTCACCGGAGGCCGAGCCGACGATGCTGAACGCGACGACTGTCGTCTCGGAGTCGATCGCTTCGGCCAACCGCTCGAGCGGCACCGAGTCCACCGTGACGCCTCGATCGCGGTGGACGAGCCATGGGAAGAGCATCGATGTGTACTCGCCCTCGGGCACCACCACCCGGGAGCCGGGCGGGAGCGCCGCCGCCACGAGACCGATCTGCTCCGAGACGGTTGCGCCGATCGCGACATCGGCGGCCGGGACCGCGACGAGACGGGCGAAGATCTCCCGGGCGCCGTCGGCGTGTGCGTGCCAGCCCTCCCAGCTCGTGTGGCCGACGCGCCAGTCGGCGAGGGCGGATTGCAGCGCGTCGAAGGCAGCACGCGGAGGGAGGCCGTAGCTCGCCGTGTTGAAGTAGCCGGGCTCGGCGTCCCAGAGCTGCGACACGTCCACGTGCCGTAGTATCGCGGCAGAGCTCTCCATGCGAGCAACTGTACGCACAC
This sequence comes from Gaiellaceae bacterium, assembly GCA_035575835.1. Lineage (GTDB taxonomy): Bacteria > Actinomycetota > Thermoleophilia > Gaiellales > Gaiellaceae > Gaiellasilicea. Next base: position 6,460 of record DATLXM010000156.1, on the reverse strand, counting down.
TGCAATCTATGCGCACATTCGTGACATTTCGATGAAGACGATCCTCTGCTTCGGCGACTCGAACACCTGGGGCGCTGTGCCCGGTCGCGCCGGGGAGCGTTTTCCGCTCGACGTGCGGTGGCCGGGCGCCCTCCAGAACGAGCTCGGCAGCGGTTACCGCGTGCTCGAAGAAGGCCTGAACGGACGCACGACGGTCCACGAAAATCCGCTCACCCCGTACCGAAGCGGCCGCGACTACCTGTTGCCGTGCCTGCAGTCGCACAAGCCGCTCGACCTCGTCGTCATCTTCCTCGGCACGAACGACCTTGCCGACCGCTACGCATTGCCGCCGCTCGACATCGCGCGTGGGGCGGCGGTGCTCGCGAACATCGTCGCGACGAGCCAGACGGGGCCGGGTGGCGTCGCACCGGCTGTGCTGTTGCTCGGGCTGCCGCGGATCGGCCGCAGCGACGCGCTACTCGACACGATGTCCGGTGCTGCCGCGAAGGGAGCGGAGCTTCCTCGCTGCTTCGCGATCGCGGCGGCGGAGATCGGCGTGCCGCTGCTCGAGTTGTCCGAGGTGACGGCCTACAGCGACGTGGACGGGATCCACCTGGAGGCAGACGGTCACCGGGCGATCGCGAGCGCGGTCGCCGAGTCCGTGCGCGAGCTCCTCGTCTAGCGCGAGGCCAACGTCGCCGCGACCCGGAGCGCGCTCAGCAGGCTGCCCACCTCGGCCCGGCCCGTGCCCGCGATGTCGAACGCCGTCCCGTGGTCGACCGACGTGCGCACGACGGGAAGCCCGATCGTGACGTTGACGCCCTTGTCGAGCCCGAGCACCTTGACCGGCCCGTGTCCCTGGTCGTGGTACATGGCGACGACCGCGTCGAAGTCGCCGCGCTGAGCGCGGAAGAAGATCGTGTCCGCGGGAAGCGGGCCTTGCGCGTCGATTCCCTCCGCCCGCGCTCGCTCGACCGCGGGGACGATCTTCTCCGCCTCTTCGCCGCGGCCGAAGAGCCCGTTCTCGCCTGCATGCGGGTTGATCCCGCAGACGGCGATCGACGGCTGCTCGATCCCGGAGCGACGCAGCGCGTCGTCCGTGCGCAAGATCGTGCGATGGACGAGCTCCGGCTCGATCAGGCCGATCGCGTCGAGGAGTCCCACGTGGGTGGTCACGTGCACGACGCGGAACGTGCCGGTGTCGAGCATCATCGACACCTCGCTCGTGTTCGTGAGGTCGGCGAGCAGCTCGGTGTGGCCGGGGTACGGATGTCCGGCGTCCCTGAGCGCCTCCTTGTTGAGCGGCAGCGTGCAGATGGCGTCGATCGCGCCGGCCGCGGCGAGCTCGACCGCTCTGCAGACGTACTCGTACGCCGCCTGGCCGGCGGCGGCGGACAGCTGCCCGAAGGGGAGGTCGGGTGCGACGTTCTCGAGGTCGAGGCAGGCGATCGTTCCGGAGTGCGAACGTGCCTCGAGCGAGGAAACCGCGGTCACGGCGACGGAGACGGCGCAGATCTCCGCCGCGCGCCGGAGGCGAGCTGCGTCACCGATGACGACCGGGCTGCAGAGATCGGCGACGCCGTGCCTTCCGTCGAGCGCCTTCACGATCAGCTCCGGTCCGATCCCGGCGGGATCACCCATCGTGAGGCCGATGACGGGAAGCCGCCTCACGCCAGGTGCTCGTGGATGCGGCGGAGCGCGGAGTCGTCGCCGAACGAGCCCGACTTGGTGACGACCGCGCGACCCGCGGGGTCGACGCTCAACGCGGTGCCGGGCTCGATTTCGCCGACGACGTCGAGCTCGGTTACCTCGAACGCAGCCAGCACCTCGCGGGCGGTGTCGCCGCCGACGAGCACGAGCGCGCCGAAGCGATCGTCGAGCCCGCGAAGCTCGCGTGCGAGCGCGCGGACGAGCGACACGTCGTCGGGTCCGCCACCCGCGGGAAGCGAGACGACGAGGTCGCCGGGGCCGTCCGTCGCTTCGAGGCCGTCGACGTGCCGCAGATCGTCGCGTCCCCGCAGCGCCTCCTGAACCTGACGACGCGCGAGCGCCGTCCGGCTTCCGACCACGGTGAGAACGGGGAGCTCGCGCGGCGGCACCGCCGGGCGGGAAGCAGCCCCACCCGGCTCCGCGAGCACGCCGGCCAGCCCGGCGGAGCCGACCCAGAGTGTCGGGCCCTGCCCGGTGACGGCTCGCCGCAGGTCGTCGTCCACCTCGGCCTCGACGACGAGGAGGCCACCTCGCGCGAGCAGGGCCGCGTCGCAGCCAAGCTTGACGTGCACCGGCTCGAGCCCATGGTCGGCGAGGTCGGCCACGACCGCAAGAGCCCGCTCGCCGCTGAACGTACGGCCGTGCGCCGGAAACGCCGGCGCGACCACCACCCGCGGCCAATCCTGGCGAAGAGCGGCCAGGTCCGATGCCATGTGCCCTCGCAGCAGGCTGTCGACTTTGAGAAACGCGGTCTCGGCGCCCGCGAGATGGCGGGCGATCCGTCCGACGGCCTCGCGCCCCGTCGCCGCAAGCGACGAGGCTCGGCTGGCCGTGTCGATCCCCTGCGCGACGCCGTCGCGCGACGGCCGCAGCTGTGTTGCGTCGAGCACGACGCGACAGCTCCAGCCGCGGGCTGCGAACGCCGCGAGCGCGTCCGTCGCTCCGGTCAGGTCGTCCGCCGCGATTGCGACGCCTGGTAGGCCAGTCATGGGCCCTGATCGAGTAGCTCGAGAGCGACCGCGCTCATCAGGACGACGCCCTGCTCGAGGCTCGCCTCGTCGATCGCGAAGCGGGGATGATGATGAGGGAAGTGCGAGCCGACAGCTTCGTTCCGCGTGCCGAGGAACATGTAGGTGCCAGGTACGACCGCCAGCATCGCGCCGAAGTCCTCCGCGCCCATCGTCGGGGGGATCGTCGTGACGGCTTCGTCGCCGAGGGTGGCCCTTGCGATCGCCTCGACGCGCTCGGTGACCACCGGGTCGTTGACGACGGGGATGTAGCCGGGCCTCACCTCCAGCGCGGCGGTTGCTCCGTACGCATCCGCTATTCCGGCCGCGAGTCGCTCGATCCCGGCGATCGTTGCGTCCCGTACCGCAGGGTCGAGGTAGCGGATCGTCCCGGACAGCTCCGCTTCGGCCGGGATGACGTTCGTCGCGTTGCCCGCGTGAAAGCGGGTGACCGAGACGACGAGCGAGTCGTGCGCGCTCGTACGGCGCGCAACGAGGTGGTTGATCGCGGTCGTGATCTCGGCGCCGATCGCGATCGGGTCGACCGTCTCGTGGGGCGCGGCCGCGTGCCCGCCACTGCCGCGCACCGTGATCGTGAACTCGTCGTTGCCCGCCATCATCCGGCCCGGGACGATCGCCACCCGCCCGGTCGGGAGCTGCGTCCAGAGGTGGCAGCCGACCGCGACCGTCACGCCGTCCAGGAGACCGGCGGCGATCAGGTCGCGCGCCCCGCCCGGAGGCGTCTCCTCCGCGTGCTGGAAGAGCAGGCGAATCTCGCCCTCGAACGGTTCGCCGGCGAGAATCTCGGCCGCCCCGAGCAGCATCGCCGTGTGGCCGTCATGTCCGCACGCGTGCATCGCTCCGTCGACCCGCGAGCGGTACGGCGCCGTCCCTTCCTCCTGGATGGGAAGCGCGTCGAGATCGGCCCTGAGCGCGATAACCGGACCCCCCGTTCCACGCCGGATGCGGGCGACGACGCTCGTCCTGCAGGGTTCCAGGAGCTCGACCCCGGGCAGATCGCGCAGCTGCTCCCGCACGAACTCGGCGGACGCATGCTCGTGGAACGAGAGCTCCGGATTGGCGTGGAGATGACGCCTCCAGGCAACGACGCGCGGCGCGATCGCTCTGGCAGCGTCGTGCAGCCGCTCCGGCTTGCCATCCATGGTCTCGCGGTCTACCATAAGACCAACATCATGCCAAGCCGCCTGCCCGGCCGGCCGCCTGGCCCCTTGCCACGAAACCCTGACACGGAGAGGACACGAAGCGATGACGATCTCATCTCTGGAGGATGCCCGCACCCAGATCGCCGGGGCGATGACCTCGATTGTGACGCCCGCCACGCCGGACATGCAGATCGACCTCGAAGCGTACCGCCGCAACCTCGAGTACATGGTCGAGCGGGGCGCCGTGACCGGGAACGCGATTCTCCTTGTCGCAGCCGCCGGCGGCGAGTTCCCGATGCTCTCCGTGGCCGAGCGCAAGGAGCTGATGACGGTTGCAGTCGAGGCCGTAGGCGACCGGGTGCCGATCGCCGCGAGCGTCCAGAGCAACAGCACACGTGAGGCGGTCGAGCTCGCGATCCACGCACAAGCGGTCGGCGTCACCGTCGGCCAGCTCTCGGCGCCGTTCTACTACCCGCCGACTCCGGAGGACATCTACGAGTTCTTCCGCGACGTTGCGACGCAGAGCGGTCTGCCGATCATGGTCTACAACAATTGGTGGAACACTCTGAACATGAACACCGCGACCGTCGTACGTCTTGCCGAGATCGACGGGATCGTGGCCGTCAAGTGGTCTGCCCCGAGCTTCGAGCAGTACAGCCAGGGCTACGAGCTCTTCGGCGACAAGCTCGCGATCATCGACAACACGGGCCAGCGGGTGCACACGAGCATGTTGGGAGCGTCTGCGTTCATCACGCACGTCGGCAACTTCTGGCCCGAATACCCGACCCGGATCTGGGAGTTGATCAAGGCCAAGAGCTACGAGGAGCTGACAGTCGAGAGCACCTTCGAGATGCAATGGGCCAGCTGGACCGAGCGCGTCAACGAGTACACCGAAGGCGAAGGCCCGTTCGTCAAGGCTGCGATGGATGAGGTCGGTCTCCCGAGCGGCGATCCCTTCCGGCCCGGCCTCCCCGTGCCGGACGACCTCCGCGCCGACCTCGCCAAGCTCTTCGACGAGTACAACGTCCCCCGAGTTGGACAGGAGCAAGCACCGACGGGCGGGCTCGACGTCGCGGTCGCGGTCGCCTCGCCGACCGTATGAGCCGACAGAGCGTTCGCTGCATCGTCGTCGGCCACGGCGCGCTGACGCGCGCGATGGTGAAGGTTCTCGGAGAGAGATCGTGGTACGAGACCGCCGCAGTCGTGGACGTCAACGACGAGGCATTGGCAGCCGCCCGCGCGACGTTCCCGGAAGCAGCGGCCTTCAACGACCTGGGATCGGCGCTCGAGCAGGTGAGCGCCGATGCCGTTCTGATCAACACGCCGTCGGAGCTCCACTACGAGCAAGCCCGGGCCGCGCTCCGGGCCGGCCGGCACGTGCTCGTGGCAAAACCGGTCACGAACGACTTCGAGCAGGCGCGCGAGCTCGTCGAGTTGGCCGCCGACAACGGCGTGACGCTCTCGGTCGGCCAGCAGATGCGCTTCATGAAGCATTACCTCGCGGTTGCACGGCTCATCGAGTCGGGTCGCCTCGGCTCCGTCGAGGTGATCAACCTGGTGAACCCGAAGCCGCGCCCGAATCCGGCGAACCTCGCGGCCATGGAGCAGCCGGCGCTCTACGAGATGGCATGCCACCACTTCGACTCCCTGCTCGCGCTCGTGCCCGACCGTGTGCCGCTCGCGATCGGCTGCGACGGGTTCACGCCATCCTGGTCCTCCTATGCGGGCCCCTCGATGGTGAATGCGTGGATCCGCTTCAGCGATGGCCTGCACGTCCTCTATCAGAGCGGCTTCTCATCACAGACGCTCAACTACGAGCTACGGGTCGACGGCTCGGAGGGCGCGCTTCGGTGCCGTGGGGTGCACATGTCCTCCGATGAGATGACGAACGAGATCGCGGAGCCTCTCGGCTCCTTCGTGCCGTCCGACATGGCCGACGACATCCCGGCCGCCAATCCGTGGGAAGCCTTCTTCGACCTCTGGCACGAGTACCTCGCCGGCGGTCCGGAGCCGTCCTTCAGCGGGAGAAACAACCTCAAGGCCTTCGCGCTCCTGAGCGCGGGCATCGAGTCGGTCGAGCAGGGTGGCAAAGCGGTCGAGGTAGCGACCGATCCGCGGTATTCGGCGGCGTTCGCCGAGCCGGCCCAGCACTCGTAGAGGCGGCAAGGTTCATCTTCGATTGCGTACGTCATGACGTAATAAACTGTGTTTGCGCACAATCGTTGCTTCTCGGCCGTAAGCTTGGTATTTTCGGGACCGCCCACAATTCCGAACAAGTCTCGACCCTGGCGTCGCGTGCGGCCTCCGGTACCGGGTCGGGCGGGGAGGTACCGAAGTGACGAGAACAATCGCAAATACGTGGCCGCTGTGGCGTTCCACAGCGGGCCGACGCGCGACGCTCACGATCCTCGCGGCGATCGCACTGGCGGTCGTCGTTACCGGCTCCGCGAGCGGCACCGACACGCCGGCCCGGAATCTGGGGACGGCGGTTGACGATGCGGGCACCGGTACGGCGGTGTGGAGCAATTTGACGAATGGAACGTCGTCTAATGACCTGTACATCACGGCGGGTCCGGCGACGGGTGCGACGACGCACTATTT
>DATLXM010000155.1:0-1697 GCA_035575835.1 Gaiellaceae bacterium | reverse complement strand
AGCGGCCAGGGTCGACGAGCTGAGCCGCGAAGAGAGGCTGGCGTACGTCGCGCGATTGCTGCGCTCGCTTGCTCTTAGCTACGGCGTGAGTGCCGAGTTCGGCTTGCGCAGTGCTAGACACTATGAGAACCGTCTCTATCGCAGGTCAACGTCCGAAGGACTGCATCGGCCGCCGCGACCTGAGCATCTGACGGCGCCGCACTGCCGCAGGGGAGGATGTCCCGTTCGTCGTGGAACTTCGCGACGGCGGTCCCGGTGTTGATGGTCAGGCGGTGACGAGGATAGTTGCCTCCTTGATCGGGGTGCGGGCGGCATCGGAGTGGCCGCGACTGTTGTGGTCGCGTTCGATCGCGGTGACGAGCGTGGCGAGGTCGCGGTAGCCGATGATCTTCCGAAACTGCCGTTCGGCTTCGAGCATGCCGGCAGCGGTCCAGCGCAGCGCCATCTCGCCCGAGGACCAGCGCTTCACGTTGCGCTGGGTGCGCCGGACGATCTCGATCATCGACTCGCAGGGGTTCGTGCTCTCGAGCGTTCGCTTGAGCGAGCCGGTGACGCCGAGCCGGGTGAGCGTGAGCGTCTCCTCCATGCCTTCACGCAGCGAGCCGGCCGCGCCGGGGTAGCTGTGGTCGAGTTCGCGGGCGAGCCGGCGGAGCTGGTCGAGCGCGCGGATGTGATCGTCGAGCGCCCAGGCCCGCCGCAGCCGCTGCTTCACGCCCGGCCGGTCGCGCTCGGGCAGATGGTCGATCACGTTGCGCTCCTTGTGCCGCACACACCTCTGCACCGGCGCCTCGCCGAAGACGTTGCGGATCGCCTTCCGGAGCGCCTTGGCGCCGTCGATCACGAAGAGGATCCCCTGCTCGGGGTCGAGCCCGCGCTCGACTAGGTCGGAGAGCAGCGCCGTTGCGACGGTCGCGTTCTCGGTCGAGCCTTCCCAGAGCCCGAGCGGGATCTTGACGCCTTCGGTGGTGATCCCGAGCGCGACGACGTTGGTGCGTCCCTGCAGCTCGAGCCCGTCGATCATCATCGCTGCCAGGCGCACGTCGTCCAGCCGGCGACTCATCAGCTGGCCGAGCGAGCGGCGCGTCCGCTCGACGAACGTGCGCGAAACAGCCGAGCGCGACGTCGACCGCGCCGACCGCTCGACCTCCGAGCCGACCGGCTCCTGCGTCCGCTGGTAGCGGCGCGTGGAGACGCCGGCGAGCATCCGCTCCAGCACCGCCTCTGTCAGCGGGTCGCGGTCGGCGAAGTGCGCGTACGTCCGCAGTCGCAGCTCGCCCGCGCCGTCGGCGCCTCGGACGCGCGGCCGCTCGACCGCCAGCCGCCGGCCACCAAGCGTGACCTCGCCGCCCTCGTGGCCGTGGCGCACCGCCACCCGGCCAGGATCGTGACGGCCCTTCGGCCCGACGACCTCGTCGACTTCCTCTTCCATCAACTCGGCGAGCACGCCCAGGCCGACACCGACGCTCAATGCGAGCAGCCCCTCCTTCGCAGCGCCGACCAGCTCCCCCAGCGCCTCCTGCACACGCAACGGCAACACGGCCTCCGACACGACCCCGGCCGGGGCAAGCGTTACGGTTTCCTTCTTCACGGCGGTTCCTCCTTTTGATCTTGGACGGATCGCCTCGAACGCTCCCAACCGGAGCGGACGAGACAGGAGGGACCGCCGTCAAGTTCTACGAGCTACGGGACAACCTCCC
>DATLXM010000154.1:0-8147 GCA_035575835.1 Gaiellaceae bacterium | reverse complement strand
GGGTTTCCGCTCAATCAAGCCGACAGGGGCGACAGGGCTCGAACCTGCGACCTACGGTTTTGGAGACCGCCGCTCTACCAGCTGAGCTACGCCCCTCTGCCGCTCCGGATTGTAGTCGGCGTTCCAGGGGAACGAGATGCGTATGAGCGAAAACGAGCACGACCACCAGCAGGGCGGGCTGTCGAGCGACGAGCCCGTCGAGAGCGGCGCCCTCGAGGAGGAAGACGATCTCGACAGCGAGGATTCCGAGGCCGACGACGGCGACTGAGACGAGCCCGCGAGCGCCGAGTAGGCTGGCTCCCGTGCAGCAGCGGCACGCGCTCGGGCTTCTTTTTCTCTTCCTCGCCGTCAGTTTCGCGGGGATCGCCGTCTCCGCCGCACGGGCCGGGGTGTGGGTGATCGCACTCGCGAGCGGGGCGCTCGGGGCCTGGCTCGGGACGATGGCGGTGCGCGGGCTGAGGCCTCGCTAGGGGAATCAGGGCGGGCACGGCGTATTCTCTCTTCGTGGCGACGACCGAGGATACGAGCGAGCTCTGGCAGGAGTACCGGCGCGAGCGAGACCGCGCCGTCCGGGATCGGCTGATTCTGACCTATGCGCCGCTCGTCAAGTTCGTCGCGGGCCGGCTCGGAAGCGGTCTGCCGGCGCACGTGGACGAGGGCGATCTCGTCTCGTACGGGCTCCTGGGCCTGATCGGGGCGATCGAGCGTTTCGACCCCGATCGCGAGATCAAGTTCGAGACGTACGCGATCGCTCGGATCAAGGGCGCGATCATCGACGAGCTGCGCGCGCTCGACTGGGTGCCGCGCTCCGTCCGCGCGCGCGCCCGCGACATCGAGCGGGCGATCGCCGAGCTCGAGAAGAAGCTGCACCGGGCGCCCACGGACGAGGAGATCGCGGCGAAGGTCGGAATCTCGGTCGAGGATCTCGAAGGCAGCCTGACGGAGATCTCCCGCTCCTCGATCGCCGCGCTCGACGAGCTCTGGACGGTGTCGGACGGCGGTGACCAGATCGCGCTGCTCGACACGATCGAGGACACCACCGGGCCCGAGCCGCAGACGGCGCTGGCGCAGACGGAGATGCGGGAGGCACTCGGCGAGGCGATTGCCCGCCTGCCCGAGCGCGAGAAGCTCGTGGTCACTCTCTACTACTACGAGGAGCTGACCCTCCGCGAGATCGGGGAGGTGCTCGGGGTGACCGAGTCACGGGTCTCGCAGCTTCACACGAAGGCGATCCTCCGCCTCAAGGCACGGCTCGGCGGCGCTGCCGCCCGCACGGCGATCGGTTGACCGACAGCTTCGCCCCCTACGCGACCGGCGGTGTCTACCTGAACTTCGTCGGCGACGAGGGGCAGGAGCGGGTGCGGGCGGCGTTCGGCGAAGCGGGCTACGCGCGGCTCGCGAGCGTGAAGGCCGAGTACGACCCGACGAACCTCTTCCGGATGAACCAGAACATCAGGCCGCACCGCGAGCTCGCCAGGTAGCGATCCGGGCACGCGGGCGCGTAGGATTTCCTCCCGCACCGCCAGCCGAGGAGGAAACACCCTCATGCCCGCATTCGAGCCCGGCAAGCTTCGCAACGTCGCCGTCGTCGGCCACCGTGGCACCGGCAAGACGTCGCTGGTCGAAGCACTGCTCTTCCAGGCCGGAGAGGTGAACCGGCTCGGCTCGATCGACAGCGGCACGACCGTCGGCGACTGGGACGACGACGAGCAGAAACGGAAGCTCTCGATCTCGCTGGCGCTAACCCACCTCGAGTGGCAGGGCCGAAAGCTGAACCTGATCGACGTTCCCGGCGACCCGAGCTTCCAGGGCGAGGCACGCTGTTCGCTCCGCGTCGTCGAGGGCGCGCTGTTCGTCCTCAGCGGGGTGATGGGGGTCGAGGTGGGGACGACGCGGGTCTGGAAGCGCGCGGAGGAGCTCGGGCTCTCGCGACTCCTCTTCGTGAACATGCTCGACCGGGAACGGGCCGACTTCTTCCGTGCGCTCGGCCAGCTGCAGAGCCAGCTTTCCGAGCGCTGCGTCGCCGTGCATCTCCCGATCGGGAGCGAGGACGAGGTGACGGGGATCGTCGACGTCCTCCACATGTGCGCCTATACGAGCCCCGACGGGGGCAAAGAAGCAGAGTGCGGCCCGGTCCCGGACGAGTTGGCCGAGCTCGTCCAGGAGTACCGGGAGAAGCTCCTCGACGAGGTCGTCCAGACCGACGAGGCGCTGATGGAGCGCTACCTGGACGGCCAGGAGCTCGAGGTCGAGGAAGTCGCGCACGCGCTCAAGGAGGCGGTCACGCGCGGGCAGGTCTTTCCGGTGGCCTGCGGGATCGCGACGAAGAACCTCGGCACACACGCGCTCCTCGACCTGATCGTGGAGGGTGTTCCGTCGCCGGCCAAGATGGGCTCGATCACCCACATCGAGGGCGCCGAGACGGCCGCGTTCGTCTTCAAGACGATCGCCGACCCCTTCGCGGGTCGGATCAACCTGTTCCGCGTCCTCCAGGGCGCAGTTCGGCCCGAGCAGACGCTCGTCGACGCGCGCACCCACGCCAAGGAGCGGATGGGCTCGCTCCTCTTCCAGCAGGGCAAGGATCACATCCCCGCGGAGGAGTTCGGGCCGGGCGACATCGGCGCCGTCGCTAAGCTGAAGGAGGTGCAGACCGGCGACCTCCTGCTCGACAAGGAGGTCGTGGCGGACGTGCCCGAGATCGGCTTCCCGGAGCCCGTGATGAGCTTCGCGGTGACGCCGCGGATCAAGGGGGAGGAGGACAAGGTCGCCCAGGCGATCCGCCGGCTCGCCGAGGAGGATCCCACTCTGCGCCTGCGCCGCGACGGCCAGACGGGGGAGGAGATCCTCTCCGGGATGAGCCAGATGCACGTCGAGGTCGCGCTCGAGCGTGCGAAGCGCCGCTTCGGGATCGACGTCGAGCTGCATCCGCCTCGTGTTCCGTACCTCGAGACGATCCGCAAGGAGTCGCGCTCGCATGCCCGCTACAAGAAGCAGACAGGCGGTCGGGGCCAGTTCGGCGACTGCACGATCGTGCTCGAGCCGATCGACGGCAACGTCGGCTACGAGTTCGTGGACAAGATCGTCGGCGGGGTGATCCCGCAGGGCTTCCGGCCCGCGGTCGACAAGGGCGTCCAGGAGGCGATGCATCACGGCGAGCTGGCCGGCGCCCCGGTTCAGGGGATTCGCGTGCTCCTGGTGGACGGCTCGTACCACAACGTCGACTCGTCGGAGATGGCGTTCAAGATCGCCGGCTCGATGGCCTTCAAGGAGGCCTACAGCAAGGCCAACCCCGTTCTCCTCGAGCCGATCATGGAGCTCGAGGTCACCGTGCCCGACGAGACGGTCGGGGCGGTCAACGGTGACCTCAATTCGCGGCGCGGGCGCCTGCACGGGATGGAGCCGACCTCGGGGACGACGACGATCAAGGCCGAGGTCCCGATGGCCGAGATGCTCACCTACCTCCAGACCCTGACCTCGATCACCGGAGGCCGGGGCGACTATTCGATGCACTTCCTCCGCTACGAGGAGGTTCCGGCGCACGTCGCCCAGAAGGTGATCGACGAGACGAAGCGCGAGCGGGAGGCCGCCGCGGCGCACTGAGTTTTTCGCCAGCCTGGGCGGGCAAAGCCCGCCCAGGCGGCAAGACCCTGAAGTGAGCCGCTTCGCGTCTCAGGGCGTCCGTTCAGCCGGCGGGTAGACCTGTGGATAACTCAGGCCCGTTTGCTACGGTCCTGCGATGCGCGTGACGCGATCCGCATCGACGCGGACGTGCGCGATCTGCGAGCGCACGCTGCTCATGGGCGAGCACGCCATCCGCTTCTCACCCGACGGCAGGGACTTCGTCGACGTCTGTCCGCTCTGTCTGGACATCGCGCTCGAGCATGGCTGGGTGCGTGAGGGCAGTCCGACGACGCCGACCGTGTCGGTCGACCACCGCCGCCGCAAGCTCTCCTGGGGGCTGCGGGGGACGCGGCGCGCGGAGGAGGCGCCCGTCGCGGCCGATCCGATCCTCCGGCGGCTCTCCGAGCCCGAGCTCGAACTCGTGGAGGCGGCCGACCTCTTCAACTCGAGCCCCTACCGACGCACGGTCGCAGGAATCGCAAAGAGCCTCGGGCCGCCGAAGGCGTCGATCGTGCCTCTCTCGGGCGCCCGTGGCGAGATGATCGTGACGGTCGCCTGGGAGATCTCCTGGTACCAATACCGGGTCACGCCCGATTCGGCCCAGCCGGTGCGGCTGGCCGAGCGCGGGCACGACCTCGGGGAGCTCGAGACCGGCGTCCAGACGTGGAACTCCCAGCTCGCTGAGGACGGACGCCTCATGCCCGACATCGCCCGCGTCTGATGCCCACAGCGGGCGCCCTCGGGCTCTTCGCGCTCGCAGCCCTCGCCCTGATCGTCGTGCCCGGCCCGGCCGTCCTCTACATCGTCGCCCAGAGCATCGACCAGGGCCGCCTCGCCGGCCTCGTCTCCGCGCTCGGCGTCGCGAGCGGCGGCGTCGTCCACGTGGTTGCGGCCGCGGTCGGCCTGTCCGCGCTCCTCGTCTCCTCGGCGACCGCCTTCACAGTCGTCAAGTACGCGGGCGCGGCATACCTGATCGGCGTCGGCCTCTACACCCTGCTCCGTGGCCGCGAGGGGCCGGAGAGCGCACCACCGCTCCAGCGGCGCCTGCGCAACGTCTACGCCCAGGGTGTGGTCGTCAACGTCCTCAATCCCAAGACCGCGCTCTTCTTCCTCGCCTTCCTGCCTCAGTTCGTCGACCGCGGCGCCGGCTCGGTGGGAACCCAGATCGCCGTCCTCGGCCTGGTCTTCGTCGTCCTGGCCGTGTCCAGCGACAGCGTCTGGGCCCTCGCTGCCGGTGCGGCCTCCGGCTGGCTCCGGGGAAATCCTCGCTTCCTCGCCGTCCAGCGCTACGTCTCGGGCACCGTCTTCGTCGGCCTCGGCGTTCTCGCGGCGGGCACGAAGCGCGCCCACACCTGACGACCGGCCGTACTGCTTACACTCCGTCTCGATGATCTACTGCGTGATCCCGAAGGAGCTCGAGGCCGACCTCTTCGACAAGATGGTCGAGTACTACAAGGACAATCCGAACGTGACCGTGATCATCGACCGGCGCGAAGGTGACGATCGCCGCAACGGACGCGAGTACGGGGGCCTGCGGGAAGTCCGCGACCGCCGCCGCGCTCGCATCCCCGGCACCTTTCCGGACACCGACACGTCCTGACTACACTGCCGTGCCGATGGCGGTGACGGGCGCAAAAGACTTCAAGAACTTCATCGGCGGCGAGTGGGTCGACGCCGCCTCCGGCGCGACCTTCGAGTCGCACATTCCGGCGACCGGCGAGGCGCTCGGCACGTTCCCGCGCTCGGGTGCGGAAGACGTCGACCGCGCCGTCGAGGCCGCGAAGGGGGCCTGGGAGGAGTGGCGACTCGTTCCGGCTCCCGAGCGAGGCAACATCCTCCTCCGCTTCGCCCGCCTGCTCGAGGACGACAAGGCCGAGCTGACCGAGCTGATGAGCCGCGAGATGGGCAAGGTGCTCGCCGAGGCCGGGGGAGACGTCCAGGAGGCGATCGACATGTCGGTCTACATGGCTGGCGAGGGCCGCCGCATGTTCGGCCATACCACCCCGTCCGAGCTCCGCGACAAGTTCCAGATGTCCGTGCGGCAGCCGGTCGGCGTCGTCGGCGCGATCACGCCCTGGAACTTCCCGATCGCGATTCCCGCCTGGAAGCTCGCACCGGCGCTCGTCTGCGGGAACACGATCGTCCTGAAGCCAGCCGAGGACACGCCGCTCCTCGCCGAGCGCTTCATCGAGCTGCTCTCCGAGTCGGGGCTCCTCGACGGCGTCGTCAACCTCGTTCACGGCTTCGGCGAGGAGGCCGGCGACCGCCTCGTCAAGCACCCCGACGTCCCGATCATCACGTTCACGGGCTCGCGCGAGACCGGCGTGCTCGTGACGAAGAACGCTGCCGACAACCTCAAGCACGTCCATCTCGAGCTGGGCGGCAAGAACGGGATCATCGTCATGGACGACGCCGACCTCGACCTCGCCGTCGAGGGTATCGTCTGGTCGGCCTTCGGCACCTCCGGCCAGCGCTGCACCGCTGCGAGCCGCGTGATCGCGCACGAGGCGATCTACGACGAGTTGCAGAAGAGGTTGGTCGAGCGCGCCGAGAAGATGAAGATCGGCCCCGGCTGGGATCCCGAGACCGACCTCGGCCCGGTGATCAACCGGGAGGCGCTCGACAAGATCCACTCCTACACCGGGATCGGCTCCGACGAGGGCGCCAAGCTCCTCACGGGCGGCGAGATCGCCTCCGAGGGCGACCTCGGAAAGGGGTTCTACTACCGCCCGACGATCTTCGCCGACGTCGAGCCGCAGATGCGGATCGCGCAGGAGGAGATCTTCGGCCCGACGACCGCGATCCTCAAGGTCAAGGACTTCGACGAGGCGATCCGGGTCACGAACGGGATCCGCTACGGCCTCTCCTCCTCGATCTTCACGCGTGACGTCAACAAGGCCTTCCGCGCGATGCGCGACCTCGCGTCCGGGATCACCTACATCAACGCCGGCACGACGGGCGCCGAGGTGCATCTCCCGTTCGGCGGCACGAAGGACACGGGCAACGGCCACCGCGAGGCGGGTCAGGCGGCGCTCGACGTCTTCACGGAGTGGAAATCGATCTACGTCGACTACTCCGGCAAGCTGCAGCGCGCCCAGATCGACAACGTCGAACACCCCGCTCCCTGAAGGTCAGGCTCTTCACCGACGGGGGCGCCCGCGGGAATCCCGGGCCCGCAGCATACGGCTACGTGCTCGAGACGGAGGACGGAACGGTGCTCGCCGCTCACGGTGCGGCGATCGGGGTCGCCACGAACAACGTCGCCGAGTACAGCGCCCTGATCGCCGGCCTCGAGATGGCGATCGAGCTCGCGCTCGACGAGGTCGAGGTCGTCTCGGACTCCGAGCTGATGGTCAAGCAGATGCGCGGCGTGTACAAGGTCAAGAACGAGGCCCTGCGCGAGCTCTCGCTCCGAGCCTCGAGGCTGGCGGGCGCCGTCGGGAACGTCCGCTACACCGCCGTTCGTCGCGAGCAGAACAAGCTCGCCGACCAGCTCGTCAACGACGCTCTGGACGCTGCTGCGGGCTAGTCGCGCCGCTATACTTGCCCTCCACGCGGATGTAGCTCAGTTGGCTAGAGCGTCTGCTTGCCATGCAGAAGGTCGTGGGTTCGAGTCCCATCATCCGCTCTCCGAAACCCGCTGGAAACGGCGGGTTTTTCTTTGCCCCAGGGGCGGCGCGAGGCGAGCCGGTAGCGGGTTAGTCAGGTTCTAGTCAGGTTCGGGGCCGTGAGACGACGCCCGTCAGAGGCTCCCGCCTCAGCGCAGCCTTCCGCACCCGATCGCGAGCTCGCCTGCGCTCAGCCAGGCAGGCCGGGCAGCGAACGGAATCCCGCCGCACCGCATCGAACACCACGCGACAGTCCTCGCACACGACCGGGAACGGCCCCAGCCGACGCGCGGCGTTCGAGAGGCGCACTCGCTCACAATGCAGCGCCCGCCACTCCGCCGCCCCAGCGCCCGGAGGCATGCAGCGCACGCAAAACTTCCGAGGTGCGCCCCGCCCCGAATAGACGATCGGCGACGCGCACGCCTCGCACGGCCACTCCGAGCCCCGTGAAACGCTCACGACTCGCCCCGAACGATCCGCTCAAACGACTGAGCCAGCCCCGACGCCGAGCCCCGCAAACCGCAAACCTGCGCGCTCCGGTACGACTCGATCAGGCGCGCGGCCCCGTTCGGATGCCACGAATCAAGCTCGAGCCCGGCCAGGAGCGCCGGCGACAGCTCATCCTCGAGCAAAGCCCGCCGATGACGCCGATTCCGCCAGTCAAACCGCCGTTCGCGTACCAGCTCGTCCAGGCTCACCCGCGGCCTGCCGGCACCCGGACGAGCCCCACCATGGCCGCTAGTCATTTGAAAGCGTGCCTCTCGCTCGCGAAGAGGGGGGGACTAGCCGCGGCTCGCCCATGCTCAAAAACTGGGGTTGCGCCTCGCTTCTTGTTGCAACGTCGGAGGTGGGCGGCTCGCATGTTCCAGCGTTCGTCGGGGCCGCCGTGTGAGCGGGGGATGATGTGGTCGCCGCTCA
>DATLXM010000153.1:0-29353 GCA_035575835.1 Gaiellaceae bacterium | reverse complement strand
TAGCCCTTCGTGACGGCCTTCGTCGTGTTGCCGACGGCGTCGAGCGCGTCGGTGATCGAGCGAACCGACTCGTCGAGGTGCGCCATCTCGGCGATCCCACCGGCGTTGTCGGTGACGGGGCCGAACGCGTCGAGCGCGACGATCAGGCCGGCCATCGAGAGCTGGGCCATCACCGCGACGCCGATCCCGTAGAGCCCGGCGATCTCGTAGGCGACGACGATCCCGGCCGCGATCACGATCACCGGCGCAGCCGTCGCGCGCATGCCGACGGCGAGCCCCTCGATGATGTTCGTCGCATGGCCGGTCTGTGACGCCTTGGAGATCGACTTGACCGGGTTCCAGCGACTGCCGGTGTAGAACTCGGTGATCGCGACGAGCGCGAAGGTGATCACCAGACCGACGATCGCGGAGCCGTAGAGCTCCCCGAAGCTGAAGTTGCCGTCGTCGAAGGCCATCGTGACCGGGATGAACCCGATCGCGGAGAGGACGGTCGCGACGATCACGCTCTTGTAGAGCGCGTTGATGATCGACCCCTTCGGGGCGACGCGCGCGAAGTAGACCCCGATCACGGACGCGAGGATCGAGATCCCGCCGAGCGCGAGCGGATAGAGCGGCAGGTTGCCGACCGGGAACTGCGTCCCGAGCAGCATCACCGCAACCGCGGTGACCGCGTAAGTCTCGAAGAGGTCGGCCGCCATCCCGGCGCAGTCGCCGACGTTGTCGCCGACGTTGTCCGCGATCACGGCCGGGTTCCGGGGGTCGTCCTCCGGGATGCCGGCCTCGATCTTGCCGACGAGGTCGGCACCGACATCGGCTGCCTTCGTGAAGATCCCGCCGCCGAGCCGGGCGAAGACCGAGATCAGCGAGCCGCCGAAGGCGAGCCCGATCAGGTCGTCGATGGCCGAGTCCTGGCTGTTGTCGAAGACGCCGGTGAGGATCGCGTAGTAGCCGGCGACGCCTGCGAGGCCGAGCCCGACGACGAGCAGGCCGGCGACCGAGCCGGCGCGGAAGGCGACGTTGAACGCCGGCCGCAGCCCCGACTTGGCGGCCTCGGCCGTGCGCGTGTTCGCCCGCACGGCGACGTTCATGCCGATGAAGCCGGCCGCGGACGAGAGCAGGGCTCCGACCGCGAAGCCGATCGCGGTGCCCCAGCCGAGCTCGTCGTAGAAGCCGAGGAGCAGGAACGGCACCACGGAGACCGCGGCGATCGTCAGGTACTGGCGCCGCAGGTACGCAGCGGCGCCTTCCTGCACCGCGCGCGAGATCTCCTGCATGCGCTCCGAGCCCGCGGGCTGCCGGAGCAGCCACAACGTGAAGTAGATCCCGAATCCGACCGCGACGCCCGCGCAGATCAGCGCAAAGAGCACCGCGTGGTCATTGAAAAAGTCCATCCATCCTCCGTCTATGCCCCGTCATTGAAAAGCAGCGTCACAAAGTGAACGCCGAGTGGCCTCGGCGCGGGAGATTATCTATCACAAGCGCCGGTCGTGCAGCTACGTGGGCGGGGCCGCGACCGCGGCTGCGTAGGCGAGCTGAAGATTCGCGGTCACCTGCTCGAAATCGCGCACGAGCTCGTCCGGAACCGCACCGCGCAAAACCGGGACGAGCGCGCGCAGGCCCTCGATCGCGAGCCGAACCTGCTCGAGATCGCGGTTCTCGGGAGCGAGCCGGTGGTAGGCGAGCGAGGAGATCGTCGAGAGCGACTGGACCAGTAGATCTGCGACCTTCAGCTGCGAGAGCGCGTCGAGGAGCTCCTGCTCGGTGACCTCGTCGTCAGCCACGGATCGGCACCCCGACCTGCTCCGCGTAGATCTGCGGAAGCGTCGCACCCTCGGCATGACGCGCGATCTGCCGCTCGGCCGCGTTCTGCTCCGGAATCGCGAGGTACGGCGCCGAGCCGATCTCCTCCGCCACGGGTGCGACCCATTCGAGCAGACGCTCGAGCCGTGCCCGCGCGGGGACGGCGTCGCCGCGCTCGAGGTCGATCAGGTCGCCGGAGAGGCCGTAGCGGATCGCCCGCCAGGTGTTCTCCTCAATCAGGCGGTGCGGCTGCTCGGCGAGCGGCTCGCCCTCGTCGAGCGCGCGGGCGATCCTGGCCGCGAGCGAGGTGGCGAATGCGGCGAGAGCGATCGCATCGGCGGGATCGGGCTGGGCGTCGCAGATCCTGATCTCGACGGTCGGGATCGCGAGGTGCGGCCGCACGCTCCACCAGAGTTGCGTGTGCTCCGTGACCGAGCCGGTCTCGTAGAGAAAGCGGACGTAGTCCTCGTAGGTCTGCCAGGAGCCGAACGCGTCGGGCACCCCACAGCGCGGGAAGAAGCGAGTGAAGACCTGGGTGCGCGCAGAGTGGAGACCCGTGTCGACCCCGTCGTGGAACGGCGAGCTCGCGGAGAGCGCGAGCAGCTCCGGGAGGAAGTTGCGGAGGCCGTCGACGACGCGGATCGCGCGGTCTGCGCCCCGGATCCCGACGTGGACGTGGAGGCCGAAGGTGTTGTTCCGCCAGACGACGTAGCGCAGGAGCTCGTCATTCCGCCGGTAGTGAGGCGTGTCGATGATCCGCTGGTTCTGCCACGCCGCCCAGGGGTGGGTGCCCGTGGCCCCGAGCGCGAGCCCGAGCGGATCGACGAGCGCCTGGAGCTGCGCGCGGCGCTCGGTCAGAGCGGGCGCGATCTCGGCGAAGCTCTCGCAGCGGCCGGTCTTCACCTCGACCTCGGAGGCGATCAGCTCGCCGACGAGATTGGGCTCGAGCGCGGTTCCGAACGACGCCGCCTGGACGTCCTCGAACCGGTTGACGAGGTCGAGGGTCGCCGGGTCGAGAAGCGCGAACTCCTCCTCGACCGCGACCGTGAAGTCGGTTCCGTCCTCGAAGGCCTCGCGGGCCGTCCGCAGCAGCTCCTCCGAGCCCACGCGCTGCTCGTCACCCATGCGCAGGAGGGTAGTCGAACGGCTCCAGGAGACGGCGTGCCACTCCCGCCCAGCTCCAGCGCTCGAGCACGGCGCGGCGGGCGGCGGTCGCGAGCTCGGCCCGGTCGGCCGGAGGGAGGGAAAGCAGCTCGGTCAGCTTCTCCGCCAGCTCGGCTGCGTCGCCCGTCGCGAAGCTTGCGAGGTGGCGAAGCCGCTCGGGGTACTCGGCCTCGAGCCCCTCTGCGACCTCCGCGAGCCCCGAGTGGCGTGCCACGAGCGGCGGCGAGCCGGCGGCCGCGGCCTCGGCGGCGACCATCCCGAACGCCTCGGGGAAGATCGAGGGCACGACGGTCGCGTCCGCGAGCGCGAGCAGGTGGACGAGGTGGCGGTGCTCGAGCGGTCCCGTGAAGAGCGTGTCGGGCCCGGCCAGCGCCTCGAGCTCCGCCCGGTAGTCGCCGAACCCGACGATCACCGCCCGTGCGTCGACCGTGCGGAGCGCTTCGAGGAGGACGTGGACGCCCTTGTTGTAGATCAGCTTTCCGAAGTAGACGACGGTCGGCCGGTCGACCGTTAGGAAGGCCGCGAGCCGTTCGGCGTTCCGCTCGTCCGGGAGGCGCTCCTCGGCATTGCCGGGATTCGGCGGGTCGCGCTGCGCTTCTGCAAGCAGGCCGGCGAGCGCTTCGGCTCGGGGCCGGGGACGCCACTCTTCGACATCGACCCCGGGCGGCACCTCGTAGACGGGCTCGACGTGACCGACGACGTCCTCGAGTACGTGGCGGATGTGGGCGGAGCCGACGAACGTGGCGTCGGCGGCCGCCAGCGACTGCCGGCCCCACGCGCCCAACTCCGGACGGCCGCGGATCGCGTACTCGAGCTCCGAGCCGTGCGCCTTGACCGCGAACCGCGCTCCGGTCGCAGCGCCCACGGGTCCTCCGAGGAGGACGTGGTTGCAGAAGACGAGGTCTGCAGGGAGGCGCTCTCGGAGCGCGGCGGCGTTCGTCTCGACCCAGCCCTCGAGCTCCTCCCGGGAGCAGTCCTGCACGAGCTTGACCTCGTAGCCGGCGTAGCGGTCGAGCACGAAGACCGGGAGCAGGCCGCCGACGTCGGGTCTGACGACCGTCGCGCCGCCCAGGTCGTAACGCCCCGGCTCGGGATCCTGGCTGAAAACCGTCACGTCGTGGCCGGCGAGCGACCACTCCCGCGCGAGGGCACGCGTGTAGACGTTCGAGCCCGTGCCGCCGAGGAGATAGCCGTGCCAGAGGAGGATCCGCACGGTGAGCGGGGCTACGTCAGATGAAAGTACAGGGCGTAGAGCAGCTCGACAGCCGGGTTCGACGAATGCACGGCCACGTCCGCCGGCACGTCGAGGAGGGCCTCCGAGTAGTTGAAGACGATCTTCACGCCCGCACCGATCAGGTCGTCGGCCGCGGCCTGTGCGCCCTCGGACGGAACTGCGATCACGCCGACGATGATGTTGCTCTCGCGGACACGATCGCGGAGCTCGGCGTAGGGCGTCACGTTGAGGCCGCCGATCGAGCGGCCCACCTTTTCCGGATCGGTGTCGAAGACGGCGGCGATGTTGATCCCGTGCTCCGCGAAGATCGGGGAGCTCGCGATCGCCTGGCCGAGCCGCCCGGCGCCGATCAGGGCGATGTTGTGCTGCCCCTGCGTGCGCAGGATCTTCCGGATCTCGCCGAGCAGCGAGTCGATGTTGTAGCCGACGCCGCGCTTGCCGAATTTGCCGAAGCCCGAGAGGTCGCGCCTGATCTGGGTGGCGTTGATGTTGGTGTAGTCCGAGATCTCCTGGGAGGAAATCCTGTCCTTCCCCATCTTCTTCGCCTGCGTCAGCACCTGCAGATACCGACTCAGCCGAGCAGCCACACCAACCGTCAAGCGTTCCGCCAACTCTCCGAGCTCCTTCGTTTGTAACAGGGAATCACATGATGCCAGCGACCCTGTGAAACGGTTGTCAGAACCGTCGGACGAGCCTCTCGCGGAGCGTCTCGGGCTGGACGAAGTACGTGAACGCACGCTCACCGTCGATTTCGAGCACGGGGATCGACTCCCGGTAGGCGGCCTCGAGCTCCGGGTCGCCGCCGATGTCGACGGCCTCGAAATCGTCGCCGCAGACCTCGCGCACGACCTCGAGCGCCCGCGCGCAGAGGTCGCAGCCGTCCGCGTGGTAGACCCGGACGCGGCTCAGGGGTAGAGGCCGCGGGTGACGGTCGCCTCGGCGACGCGGCGCACCGCGATCCCGTACGCGGCCATCCGCATGCTCGTGCCGTGCTGCTCGCGCGTCTCCCACGTCTCCCGGAACGCTCGCGTGACGATGTCGTTCAGGCGCTGGTTGACCTCCTCTTCCTTCCAGAAGTACTCCTGGAGGCCCTGCACCCACTCGAAGTACGAGACGACCACACCGCCCGCGTTCGCGAGCACGTCCGGGAGGACGACGATCCCTCGGTCTTCGAGGATCTCGTCCGCCGCAGGTGTGACCGGGCCGTTCGCTCCCTCGCAGACGATGTGCGCCTTGACCTGGGGCGCGTTCTCCGCGGTCAAGACCTGCTCGAGCGCGCAGGGCGCGAGCACGTCGCAGTCGAGGAGGAGCAACTCCTCGTTCGTGATCGGGTCGGCGTCGCCGAAGCCGTCGAAGCCCCCGGTCTCGGCCTTGTACGCGAGCGCGGACGGAACGTCGAATCCGGACGGATTGTGGATCCCGCCCTGCGAGTCGGAGATCGCGACCACCTTCGCGCCCCCCTCCGCGAGCAGCCGCGCAAGGTGGCCTCCGACGTTGCCGGCGCCCTGAACCGCCACACGCAGCCCCTCGACGGCGCAGGACTCCTTCTTCAGCACCTCCTCAATGCAGAAGAGCGCCCCGCGGGCGGTGGCCTCCTGGCGGCCGAGCGAGCCGCCGATCGCGAGCGGCTTGCCGGTCACGACCCCGAGCACCGAATGGCCCTTGTTCATCGAGAACGTGTCGAAAATCCAGGCCATGACGCTCGCGTCGGTACCGACGTCGGGCGCCGGGATGTCCTTCTCCGGGCCGATCTCGTTGATGATCTCGCTCGTGAAGCGGCGGGTCATCCGCTCGAGCTCACGTCGCGAGAGCAGCTTCGGATCGACGACGACGCCGCCCTTGGCGCCGCCGAACGGCAGCCCCATCAGCGCGCACTTCCACGTCATCCAGATCGAGAGGGCCTTCACCTCGTCGAGCGTGACGGCCGGGTGGTAGCGGATGCCGCCCTTCGACGGGCCCCGGGCGATGTTGTGGGTGACGCGGTAGCCCGTGTAGACGTTGACGCTGCCGTCGTCCATTCGGGTCGGGATCGAGACCTCGACCGACTTCTTGCAGAGCTCCAGGACCCCGATCAGGTTCTCGTCGATCCCGAAGGTCTCGCCGACCTGCCGCAGCTGCTGGCGCGCGAGGTCGTAGGGGTTCTCGTGCAGGTGCGACGGCGCTAGGGCGGTGCTCATCGTCTGCCTCCTGGATCGGTCACAGAGCCGCGGAGAGTCTACTCCTCAGCGAATCGAGAACCGAACGACCCGGCTCTCGTTCTTTCCGTCGGGCGGGACGGCGACGATCCGGAGCCGATACGCGCCTGTGGCGAGCCCACCTCCGCCCGGGCCGCGGCCGGTGAGCCCGAACGCATAACTCCCGGGGAGCACGTCGCGGAGCCGCGAGAGCAACCCGAGCCGTTCGCCGCCGCTCCAGAGCTCGACGTCGAGGCGCTCGAGCGGTTGGAGCTGTGGCCTGCCCCCGCGCTCGCCGACGCTTCCCGCCCGGACATTGAGGACGGCCGGGGCGCGGTCGGACGCACGGAAGCTCTTCGTCGAGAGCTCCACCTGGCCGAGGAGCGGGGCTCTTCGCTCCGGCAGCGCAACCGCCCAGGGGATTCCGATCCTCCCGCCGCCGGCCACGTCGAGCCGCACCGAGCCAGTGATCGCGCCCAGGTTCTGCGGCAGGAAACCGACGCGAGCGGTCAACCGAACCTTCGCCTCGGCCCCGCCCTTCAGGCTCAGGCGTTGCGGCTTGGCCGTCACCGAGACCCCGGCGATCCCTTCGACCTCCGGCGCGATCACGACGGTGACCCGCCGGGTGGAGACATTGCGGACGGTCACCGTCCGGAGCGAGCGCCAACCGGGGCTGTCGGCCGCGCCGAAGGCGATCGTGGCCGGGACGGAGGCGACTTCCGAGGCCGAGGCCGCACCTGGGTCGAGGAGCCCGGCCCCCTGGGCTGCGGCCGCCGTTGCGGGAAGCGTGCCCGCGGTCCCGACGAGCACACCCTTGAGCGCCTCCGCATCGAGCTCCGGCCTGGCCTGGGCGACGAGCGCGGCCGTGCCGGCCGCGACCGCCGCGGCGGCGCTCGAGCCGCTGATCGTGGCGTAGCGCGGTGAGCGATCGTCGTTCCGACCCGCATCCGCGGTTGCCAGCTCGACGCCGGGGGAGACGATCTCCGGCTTCACTCCGCCGTCGAAGGCGAGTCCGCGCGAAGAGAAGGGAGCGACCTGCCCGGCCCCGTCGTTCGCCGCCCAACCCGGGGCGCCGAGCGAGACGGAGACGTCGATCCCCTGCGCGAGAGCCGTCCTCACCTCGCGAGCAACCGCGGCGGGCAAGCCGATTACCGGGATCGCGAGCCGCTCGTCCAGCCCGAGCGCGCCGGCCGGCACGAGCCGGTCGACGAGAAGGGCAGCCGCCCCTGCTGCGGCCGCGCGTCGACCGACGTCGGCGGGCGCCGAAGCGCGAGGGACGAGCGCGGCCCGGCCCGCGACGACGCTGTAGCCGTCACGGTCGAAGAAGCGCGCCAGCGGGTCGGCTCTCGAACCCGCGCGCGCCTCGCTCGCGGGGCGCCCGACCGAGAGCGTCAGCGGCCGCTCCGGGACGACGGCGCCGGCCAGCGGCAGCTCGCTGTCGAGCACGA
The DNA here is from genome assembly GCA_035575835.1 of Gaiellaceae bacterium. Taxonomy (GTDB): domain Bacteria; phylum Actinomycetota; class Thermoleophilia; order Gaiellales; family Gaiellaceae; genus Gaiellasilicea. Next base: position 21,533 of record DATLXM010000153.1, on the reverse strand, counting down.
CGCGCAGGCCGGTACGGACGACCACCCGCGAGGTGAACGTCCTCCGGCGCTCGTCCGCCGCCCCGACGGTCAGGGCCGCGGGTGCGCCACCGGGTCCGGCCACGCTGCCGTAGCCTGGCCCGGCGGGACCGTCGTTCCCGGCGGGCGCGACGACGAGAGTGTCGAGCGCCGCTGCTCCCGCGACCGCGCGCGCGAGCGGGCCGTCGGCGAAGGCGGCGAACGGCTCGGCCACACCGACGACCGCGATCCGGGCGGCGTCGAGGGCGCTTCCGTCCGCATCGGGGTCGACCGCTCGCTCCAGGCCCGCGAGCAGCTGGTCGGTGCGGCTGTAGATCGCGTACCCGCCTTCGGCGCTCTGCTGCCAGCCTGCGACCCGGATCGGAAGGACCTGCGCGCCCTGCGCCAGCCCCCGCACTGCACCCCGGCCGATGAGGAGGCCGGCCGTCTGCGTCGCGTGACGCTCGACGAGCGAGGCATCGGCCGGGCTCGAGCGGGCGGCTGCGCGTCCGTCGGGATCGAGGACGTCGAGCCCTTCCAGGAGCTGGCCGCGCAAGGCGGGATGGGTCGTGTCGACGCCGGTGTCGAGCAGCGCGATCGTCACACCGGCGCCGTCGAAGCCGGGTAGGCGGATCCTGGTTCCGCCGGTCGGCGCCGAGCGCAGGATTCTCGTGCTGGCGGCCGCGGGATACGCGACGCGGACCGGATAGACGCCTGCGACGTCGTCGTCGCGCTCGAGCAGGGCGAGCGCCTGGGCGTCGAGCGCAGCGGAGAAGCCGTTGAAGGTGCGGGTGTAGACGAAGTCCGGGACGATCCGGACGCCCTCGCCGGAGAGCCGCGCCGCGATCTGCTTCTGGCCGGCCAGCGCTGCCGCCGTCCAGCGGCGCATCTCGGCCTCGCTCGCCGTCCCCCCCGCCTCGACGACGCGATCGGCCAGGGAGGGATAGCGCAGGACGACGAGCATCCGCTGCCCGACGGCGACCGCACGCCGGGCCCCGTCGACGAAGCCGCTCCACCCGGCCGCACCCGTCTGAACGCGGGTCGGGGCCTCCGCCCCCTGGCCCCCGCCCGCGGTCAGCAGCGCCAGGACGGCGAAACAGGCTCCCGCACTCAGCCGGAGGCGATCAGGCACGCGATGCGTAGGCGTCGAGGTCAAGGTAACGAGGATAGGGGAGCCGTCTGCCGTCCCTGGCCGCGGAGGCGATCATCGCCGCGTTGTCGGTGCACAGCGCGAGCGGAGCGAAGCTGGCTCCCGGGAGCGCGGCTCGCAGCTCGGAGTTGGCCGCGACCCCTCCCACCACCGCGATCCTGGTGCGGCCCGTCTCCTTGGCGGCGGCGAGCGTTCGTTCCGAGAGCGCTCGCACGAGCGCCCGCTGATAGGCGGCGGCGAGATCGGCCCGGCGCGCTTCGGCCGCGTCGCCGAGATCGCGCACGGCATACAGGAGCGACGTCTTCACGCCCGAGAAGGAGAAGTCGAGCCCGGGCATCCGGGCCACCGGGAACGCGAACGCCTCCGGATCCCCCGCCTGCGCCAGCCGGTCGAGCTCGGCGCCGCCCGGATAGCCGAGCCCGAGCAGCCGCGCGCCCTTGTCGAAGGCCTCCCCCGCCGCGTCGTCGACCGTGCTCCCGAGGACGTCGAATCCGCCACGTTCGCACACGTCGAGCAGGAGGGTGTGGCCACCGCTCGCGAGCAGGCAGAGGAAGGGCGGCTCGACGGGGTCGGGCTCCAGGTAGAGCGAGGCGACGTGACCGTGCAGATGGTCGACGGCGACGAGCGGGAGCCGGCGCGACCAGGCGAGCGCCTTCGCCGCGGAGAGCCCGACGAGCAGCGCGCCGACGAGCCCCGGGCCGCTCGTGACCGCGACGGTGTCGACGTCGTCGAGCGTTGCGTCCGCGTCCGCGAGCGCCTCCTTGATCACCGGCGTCACGAGCTCGAGATGCCGGCGCGACGCGACTTCCGGGACGACTCCCCCGTAGCGTGCGTGCAGATCGACCTGCGAGGCGATCACGTTCGACCGGATCTCCCCCTCCTCGGTCACGAGCGCCGCCGCGGTCTCGTCACACGACGTCTCGATCCCGAGGATCACGCTGTCTCGGCCTGGTCGTCCCGCGCCGGGTCGCGCCACATGATCAGCGCGTCCTCGCGGTTGTCGGTGTAGTAGCCCCGCCGAACGCCGCGCGCGACGAATCCGAGACCCTCGTAGAGCTTGATTGCGCCCTCGTTCGAGACGCGCACCTCGAGCGTGTAGCCGCGACGCTCGTCGCTCGCGGTCACCTCGAAGAGCCGATCGAGCAGCATCCGGGCGATCCCGAGCCGACGGCGCTCCGGCGCGATCGCCACGTTCATCACGTGCCAAGCGTCGACGTAGCGCGAGATGATCAGATAGCCCACGAGCGCGTCCTGCTCCGTCTCGAAGGCACCGAGCGAGAGCGAGCTCGGCTTCGCGAGCTCGCTCGCGAACATCGAGCGCGACCACGGGGTCGGGTACGACTGCCGCTCGATCGTCTCGATCGCGGTCAGGTCGCGCAACTCGAGCTTGCGCAGCTCGACGTTCATGCGGGCTGCCCCTGGATATCCGGAGCACGCACGTAGATCGGCTCGACGAGCTCAGCAGACCCGAAGTCGCCGGCGAGCTCGGCGTGGAAGCGGGCGCGCGGCAGGTGCCGGTCGTCGTCGTCGGGGGGCACATTCGCCCCCGCTGCCTCGAAGAACTCGCGGTAGCGGACGGCTCCGTCGCCGACGAGCGTCACCCCGGCTTCGACTTCGAGGCCGGCGGGCGCGAGCACGCGCGGTCCGTCGACGAAGATCTCACTCCGCTTCGCGTCGATCACCGCCACCGCGCCCGGCGCTCCGGCCGCGAGCGCGGCGAGGGTCGAGACTCCCGCCACGGGCAGGTCGAGCCCGAGCGCGAGGCCGCGAGCGGCGGCGAGACCGATCCGGGTCGAGGTGAAGCTGCCCGGTCCGAGCCCGACCACGAGCGCGTCGAGCTCGGTCGCGTGCGCCCCCGCCTGACGGAGCAGTGCGTCGACCGCCTCGAGCAGGGTCGAGGCCCGGGAGACCCGCTCGCCGAGCACCTCGCCGTCCGCGACGAGCGCGCTCGTCGCGCGATCAGTCGCGGTGTCGAACGCCAGGATCAGCACGTGCGAACCGTTCTACCAATGCCGCGTCCGCCCCGTCGAGACGAATCGAGCGGGTTCCCCCATCGATCAGACCGGTGTCGACGTGTGCGAGCGTGACCTGGATCCGCACCGCGGGCAATCCGTCCGCCGCCGCCTCGGGCCATTCCACGAACGCGATCGCGTCGTCGAAGTAGGGCTCGAGATCGGCCCACTCCGCTGCCGAGACCGCCGTGAACCGATAGAGGTCGAGGTGCGAGACGGCCGGATCGCCTTCGTAGCGATGCCCGATCGTGTAGGTCGGGCTCGTCACCGGGGCTGTCACACCGAGCGCGCGGCAGGCGCCCCGGACGAAGGTCGTCTTCCCCGCGCCGAGCTCGCCCGAGACGGTGACGACGTCGCCGGGCACGAGCTCTCGGGCGAGCCGGCCGGCAAACGCCTCCGTCTCTCCGGGCGAGGCGGAGAGGATCTCCATCGCCCGATTAGAACAGGCCGAGCTGAACCGCCGGAGCGACCGGCCGGGCCTGCGCGGCCGAGGGCGGCGGAAGCTCGGGCTCGACAGCAAGCGGCTCCGGCCGCCCGAGCAGGTTCGGGATCCGGGCGAAGTCCTCCGCCAGCACCTTCTGCATCGAAGGCGTGTAGAGCGCGGCGGCCGGGTGGAAGAGCGGGTAGAGCGTGACCGCGTTGCCGCCGAGCACCACCTGCTGCTCGACGCCGTGCACGCGCGTGATCCCGGCAGGCTTGCCCGAGAGGAGCTTCGTCGCGAAGTTCCCGAGGGTCGCGACGAGGGTCGGACGGATCAGCTCGATCTGGTGGAAGAGATGCGATTCGCAGGCCTGGATCTCGTCCGGATGCGGGTCGCGGTTTCCGGGCGGACGGCACTTGAGCACATTCGCGATGTAGACGTCCGTGCGCGCGAGCCCGATCCCGTGCAGCAGCTTCTCGAGCAGCTTGCCAGCCTGGCCGACGAACGGGATCCCGTTCGTGTCCTCGTGGAAGCCGGGCGCCTCGCCGACGAACATCAGTTCGGCGTGTGGGTCGCCGGAGCCGAAGACGACCTGCGTCCGGGTCGCGGCGAGGGGGCAGCGGGTGCAGCCGAGAGTCTCGTCGCGGTAGTCGGCGAGGAGGTCGCTCACGGGGAGTGAGTCTACGACGAGGAGCGGACGGGCTCTAGCAGGAGCCGCAGCCGCCGCCGCAGCAGCCACCGCCACCCGAGGCACCGCCGAAGCTGGGCTTGCTGGTGGCGCCCGTGACCGCGAAGCTCGACATCTGCTTGAGCACGTTCCCGGCCCCGCACCCGGGGCAGAAGATCGCCTGCTCCGCGCTCCGGACGAGCTCTTCGAAGTGCGACTCGCACTCCATGCACGCGTATTCGTAGATCGGCATGCTCGCAGTCTAATGACGCCATGGGCCGCAACCGTTCTCGAGGGGGAGCTCGTGCGACTCGAGCCGTTCCGGGCCGAGCACGAGCCGGGACTCTGGGACGCGTCCCGAGACCCTCGGATCTGGAAGTGGATGAGCATCGTCCAGCCGCAGACACCGGCGGAGCTGCACGCGTACGTGGAATCCGCGCTTGCCGCTGCGGCCGCGGGCACCGAGCTGCCGTTCGCCACGATCCGACAGAGCGACGGTCGCGTCGTCGGCAGCAGCCGCTACCTCGCCCTCCGTCCCGAGCACGGGAGCCTCGAGATCGGCTGGACGTGGCTCGACCCGGAGATGTGGCGCACCGGCGCGAACGTGGAGGCGAAGCTGCTCATGCTCGGTGACGCCTTCGAGCGGCTCGGCTGCCGGCGGGTCGAGCTGAAGACGGATGCGCAGAACGAGCGCTCGCGCGCCGCGATGGCCGCGCTCCCCGCGCAGTTCGAGGGGGTGCATCGCCGCCACATGCTCGTCCGCGACGGCGAGAACCGAGACTCCGCCTGGTACAGCGTGATCGCCGAGGAGTGGCCCGATGTCCGGGCCAACCTGCTCCGGCGGCTCGGGCGCTAGCCGGGCGGAGCTACACTGCGCCTGCCCGGTATCCGGAACGGAACTGGAGCGAGACATGATCGAGAGAATCCAGGTCGTCGGCGCGGGACGCGTCGGCTCAGCCCTCGCCGAGCGGCTGGCCGAGGCCGGGCTCGCCGTGGGCGCGGACGACGACCCCGAGCTCGTCCTCCTCTGCGTGCCCGACCGGGCGATCCCGGACGCTGCGGTCGCGGTCGACAGCGGCCCCTGGGTCGCTCACGTCAGCGGCGCCACCCCCCTCTCGGCGCTCGACCCGCACGTCCGACGATTCGGGCTCCATCCGCTCCAGACGTTCACGAGCCGCCGTGGCGCCGAGCAGATCGACGGCGCCTCCGCCGCGGTCACGGCCGAGAGCGGCGCGGCGAGCGAGCTCGGATTCTGGGTCGCCCGGCAGCTGGGCCTGAAGCCGTTCGCGCTCGCGGACGAGAGCCGCGACGCCTACCACGCCGGCGCGGCGATCGCCTCCAACTACCTGGTCACCCTCCGGCGCGCGGCCGGCTCGCTCCTCGAGTCCGCCGGCGCGCCACCCGAAGCCCTGGACGAGCTGATGCGGCGAACGATCGAGAACGGGTTCGAGCTGACCGGCCCGATCTCGCGCGGCGACTGGGCCACGGTCGACCGGCACGTAGCCGCGATCAGGCGCGAGCGTCCCGAGCTCGAACCGATGTATGTGGCTCTCGCAGACACGACGAAAGCCCTGCTGTGAAGGTTGTCCGCACCGTCGCTGAGCTGCGCGACTCGCTCCTACCGACCCGCGCAGGTTCGATCGGGCTCGTCCCGACGATGGGCGCGTTCCACGATGGGCATCGCTCGCTCTTCGCAGCCGCGCGCGCGGAGTGCGACACCGTCGTCGTCAGTCTCTTCGTCAACCCGGCCCAGTTCGAGGAAGACGCCGATCTCGACGCGTACCCGCACGACTTCGAGGCCGACGCCCGGGCCGCCGAGGCCGCAGGAGTCGACGTGCTCTTCGCGCCTGCCGCGACGGAGCTGTATCCCGAGGACTTCCAGACGTGGGTCGACGTCGTCGAGCTCGGGCGCCTGCTCGAGGGTGAGTCGCGGCCGGGCCATTTCCGCGGCGTCGCCACCGTCTGCCTCAAGCTCTTCAACCTCGTCCGCCCCTCGATCGCCTATTTCGGGCAGAAGGACGCGCAGCAGGTCGCCGTCCTCCAGCGGCTGATCCGTGACCTCAACCTCGAGCTGACGTTGAGAGTGTTGCCGACGGTTCGCGACCCCGACGGGCTCGCTCTCTCATCGCGGAACGTTCGCCTCTCCGCAGCCGAGCGTCACGTCGCGCTCGCCTTGCCCCGCGCCCTTGCCACCCGAGACGCCGAGCAGGCCCGCGCGGCGCTCGCAGGGCTCGACGTGGACTACGTGGAGGTGCTCGACCTCGATCCACCCGTTCTCGCCGGCGCAATCCGCGTCGGCTCCACCCGCCTGATCGACAACGTCGTCCTCGAGGAGGAACCAGCATGACCACCCGACCCCGAACCCCCGCTCCGGGCACGCCCGCTCCCGGGAAGCTGCCGCTCCCGGAGCTCGCCGAGCTGAAGGCCCGACACCAGCCGATCGCGATGATCACCGCGTACGACGCACCCTCGGGGCGGCTTGCCGACGCGGCCGGCGCCGACGTCATCCTCGTCGGCGACTCGGCCGCGATGACCGTGCTCGGACACGACTCGACCGTTCCCGCGACGATGGACGAGATGATCGTGCTCACGCGCGCGGTCAACCGCGGAGCGCGGCGACCGCTCGTCGTCGCGGACATGCCGTTCGGCTCGTTCCAGGTCTCCGACGAGAGCGCCCTCGAGAACGCGATCCGCTTCCTCAAGGAGGCGGGCGCCGACGCGGTCAAGGTCGAGGGAGCCGGGGCAACGCTCTCCCGGGTGCAGGCGCTCGTCGGCGCCGGTGTTCCCGTGATGGGTCACATCGGCCTCACTCCGCAGACGGCGACGATGCTGGGCGGCTTCAAGGCCCAGGGCCGCACGGCCGAGAAGGCACGCCGGCTCGTCGACGACGCTTTGGCGCTCGAGGCGGCCGGTGTCTTCGCGCTCGTGCTCGAGGCCGTGCCCGCACCGGTCGCGGCCCGGATCACGGAGCTGCTCACGATCCCCACGATCGGGATCGGGGCAGGGGTCGAGTGCGACGGCCAGGTGCTCGTCTGGCACGACCTGCTCGGCCTCTACGAGGGCGGCTCACCCCGGTTCGTCAAGCAGTACGCCGACCTCTCGGCCGAGATCACGCGGGCGGTCTCGCAGTACGTGAGCGAGGTGCGGGAGCGGCGCTTCCCCGAGGAGCAGCACACCTATTCGATGCCCGAGGAGGAGCTGGCGCTCTTCGAGGCCTCAGCCGAGCACCGAGGGGAGGTACGCGAACGCGGCTAGGAAGAGCGCGACCAGCCCGAGCGCGCCCAGGGAGCGCCACCAGCTCCAGCCGTGGACGGCGCGGACGCCGACGAGGAGAAGTCCGGCCGCCCAGACGCCGAAACCGACCTCGAGGGCGGTGAAGACGCTGCCTGCGGTGCCGTCGTCCGAGCCGTCGCGGGCGAAGCGATCGCCCCCGAAGACGGCGAGCTCGACGGGCCAGAGCAGCAGGAGCGAGAGGGCGAGCGGCGCGACGGCGAACCCCAGCAGGTGGCGGGCGCGCTTGTAGCTCCCGAGACTCCCGAGCCCGCGCGCACCGAGGTAGAGCGCGCCGCCGATGATGAAGTAGCCGGCGACCGCGGTGAGGCCGCCGGCGATGAACGCCCAGACCGCGACGAGGAGCCCGTCGTACTCGACGTCGTCGTAGAGCGTCCGCGCCGTCGGGGAGGCGAGCGCAGCCGCGATTCCCGCGACGAACACGAGCATCAGCACCGGCTCTTGCCGCGCCTCGACGTCGTCCTGAGCGTCCTCGCGGAGCGCGGCGAACACCGCGCTCGGACTGAGGAAGACCGCCGGGACGCGCAGCCACCACTGGCGCTCCGGGCTCATGGGATGAGCGTAGCTAGCTGGCGCCGGGCCCCGGCGCGGGGATCCGCACGGCCTCGTTCACGGCCGTCAACCGGTAGGTGAGCTGGAGATCGATCGTCTCTCCCGCCGTCTCCATGCTGAGACTGATCAGGGCAGAGGTGAGGAGGTGGGTGCGTTCGCTGATCGTCAGAGTGGCGCTGATGTCGCCGATCTTCACGTCGAGCGACTCCAGGTCGAAGCCCTCCGTGCCGCCCGTGAGCGCCGAGAGCTTTCCGACCGACGCCAGCAAGCCCGCTGTGTCGAGCTCGCCCCCGATGATCGCCGAGGGCTCGCCGCCCACGAGCTGGTGCTCGGTCACTCGCACTTCCTTCACGTGCTTCGTCAGCTCCTGGAAGGCAACGGAGCCGAGCGACGCCGAGCGGGACGCCGCGCCGAGCTCGACCGGAACGGGCATCTCCTGCCACGCTCCGTTCATCCGGAGCCACGCGCTCTTGCCCTTGACGATGAAGCGGATGTCGAAGGCCGAGCCGAGCGCACCGCTCGAGTGCATCGAGAAGAACTGACCCTGCTCCGAGCCTGCGCCCTCGAACGCGAGGCTCGCGCTCTGGCCGGCGCCGGTGTACGAGATGCTGCCCTCGAACGCCGCTGAGTGCAGCAGGCTCTCGGCCGCCTGCGCCTGGAGGAGGAGCTCCTGCGCGCGCTGGCCTTCGACCGTGCTGCACCCCGACAGCCCGAGGGCGAGCGCAGCCAGGACTGGCAACAGGAGGATCGACCGCCGCATGATGGCCGCATCGGCGCCTGGGCCGGCGCACGACCCTGGTTCGAGTGACTGGCGGGCGCGTTAGGCTCGACGGATGGAGCACGACGCCGAGTTGACCGCGATCATGCCGTTCGGGTCGCTGCTCGGTTTCGAGCTCGTGACGGCGAACACCGAGGAGGTTCGCGCGCGGATCGCGTGGGAGGAGCGTCTCTGCACGGCTGGCGGGATCCTCCACGGCGGCGCGCTGATGGCGCTCGCCGACGCCGCTGGGGCCTACCTCGCCTTCCTCAACCTGCCCGAGGGCGCCAACGGGACGACGACGATCGAGTCGAAGACGAACTTCTTCCGCGCGGTCCGGGAAGGCCATGTGCAAGCGCGGTCGCGCCTGCTGCACCGGGGCCGGACGACGATCGTCGTCGAGACCGACCTCCGTGACGACGCCGACAAGCACGTCGCGCGGGTCACGCAGACCCAGGTCGTGCTCTAGGAGGGATTAGCGAAACACCGGCTGCGCCCGTCTCGGCGAGCAGCGTTCCGCAAATCCCTCCTAGGCCGCGACGGCGGTGCGCTGCGCGAGCACCCCGCGCAGGAACTGGCCCGTGAACGATTCCTCGACCGCGGCGACGTCCTCGGGTGTCCCGGCTGCGATCAGCTCACCGCCGGCCTCGCCGCCCTCGGGCCCGAGATCGATCACCCAGTCGGCCTGCTTGATCACGTCGAGGTTGTGCTCGATCACGAGCACGGTGTTCCCCGCGTCGACGAGCCGCTGCAGGACCTCGAGCAGCTTTTCGATGTCCGCGAAATGGAGGCCGGTCGTCGGTTCGTCGAGGATGTAGAGCGTCTTCCCCGTCGCGACCTTGCAGAGCTCGGCCGCCAGCTTCACACGTTGCGCCTCGCCGCCGGAGAGGGTCGTCGCCGGCTGGCCGAGCTTGATGTAGTCGAGTCCGACGTCGTGCAAGGTCTGCAGGCGCCGGTTCAGCTTCGGGATCTTCGCGAAGAAGGAGAGCGCCTCTTCGACCGACATCTCGAGGACGTCCGAGATCGACTTGCCCTTGAAGCGGACCTCGAGGGTCTCCTTGTTGTAGCGGTGCCCGTGACACGTCTCGCACTGGACGTAGACGTCCGGGAGGAAGTGCATCTCGATCTTGATCGTGCCGTCGCCCTTGCACGTCTCGCAGCGGCCGCCGCGCACGTTGAAGGAGAAGCGGCCCGGCTTGTAGCCGCGCACCTTCGCCTCGGGCGTGAGCGAGTAGAGCTCGCGGATGTGGGTGAAGAGATCGATGTAGGTGGCCGGGTTCGAGCGCGGGGTGCGGCCGATCGGCTTCTGGTCGATGTCGATCACCTTGTCGAAGACCTCGAGCCCCTCGACGTCGTCGTGCGTCCCCGGCCGGACGCGCATCTTGTTGACCCGGTTCGCGGTCGCCTTGAAGACGATCTCGTTCACGAGGGTCGACTTGCCGGAGCCGGAGACGCCCGTGACCGTGACGAACTTGCCGACCGGGAACTCCACGTCGATCCCCTTCAGGTTGTGCATCGCGGCGCCACGGACGGTGAAGTGGCCCTTGTCCTCCTCGCGCCGCGGCGGGATCGCGATCTGCCGCGTCCCCGAGAGGAACTGGCCCGTGACCGACTTCTTGTTCCGCATCACGTCCTTCGCCGTGCCCTCGGCGACGACGTAGCCGCCGTGCTCGCCCGCTCCCGGGCCCATGTCCACGACCCAGTCCGCGGTGCGCATCATCTGCTCGTCGTGCTCGACGACGAGGACGGTGTTGCCGAGCGCCTTCAACCGCTGCAGCGTGCCGATCAGCTTGTCGTTGTCGCGCTGGTGGAGGCCGATCGACGGCTCGTCGAGGATGTAGAGGACTCCGACGAGCTGCGAGCCGATCTGGGTCGCGAGCCGCAGCCGCTGCGCCTCCCCGCCCGAGAGCGTCTTCGCGGCGCGGTCGAGCTGGAGGTAGCCGACCCCGACGTCGTCGAGGAAGGTCAGGCGCTCGCGGATCTCCTTGACGATCCGGTGCCCGATCAGCTCCTCGGTCGAGGTCAGGCCCAGCTCGTCGAGGAACGCGAGCGATCGGGTCACGGACATCTTCGTGAAGTCGTGGATCGAGCGGGCGCCGACGGTGACCGCGAGCACCTCGGGCTTGAGCCGGGCGCCGTGGCAGGTCGCGCAGGCTCGGAAGCTCATGTACTCCTCGATCCGCTCCCGCTGCGAGGACGACTCGGTCTCCTTATAGCGGCGCTGGAGCGACTCCACGATCCCCTCGAAGGCCATCGTGTACGAGCGGCGCCGGCCCATCCGGTTCCGGTACTGGACGTAGAGCTTGTCGCCGTTCGTCCCGTAGAGGAAAAGATCCTGCTGCTGGCGGGTGAGCTCGCCCCAGGGGGTCTCGAGGTCGATCTCGTAGCGGTCGGCGATCGCCTGGATGACCGAGTCGTAGAAGCCGCCGTTGCCGACCGACCACGGCACGAGCGCGCCCTCGCCGATCGAGAGGTCGGCGTCGGGCACGATCAGGTCTGGGTCGATCTCGAGCTGCGAGCCGAGCCCGGTGCAGCGCGGGCAGGCGCCGTGCGGCGAGTTGAAGGAGAAGATCCGCGGTTGCAGCTCGGGGAGCGAGACGCCGTGCTCGGGGCAGGCGAACTTCTCGCTGAACAACATGCTCTCGCCTTCGATCACGTCCACCGCGACGAGCCCGTTCGCGAGCGCGGCGGCCGTCTCGACCGACTGGGTCAGCCGCTGGCGCAGGTCGGGCTTGTGCACGAGCCGGTCGACCACGACCTCGATCTCGTGCTTGAACTTCTTGTCGAGGACGATCTCCTCCTCGAGCAGGCGGGTCTCGCCGTCGACCTTCACCCGGGTGAAGCCGTTGGCGCGGAGCTCCTCGAGGACGTCGCGGAACTCGCCCTTGCGGTCGCGCACGATCGGTGCGTTGACCGTGAACTTCGTCCCGTCCGGGAGCGCCAGGATCTGCTCGACGATCTGATCGAGGCTCTGGCCCGAGATCTGGCGCCCGCAGACGGGGCAGTGCGGCCGGCCGACGCGCGCGTAGAGCAGGCGGAGGTAGTCGTAGATCTCGGTGACCGTGCCGACCGTCGAGCGCGGGTTGCGCGAGGTCGTCTTCTGGTCGATCGAGATCGCAGGCGAGAGCCCGTCGATCGAGTCGACGTCCGGCTTCTCCATCATCTGGAGGAACTGGCGCGCGTAGGCTGAGAGGCTCTCGACGTAGCGGCGCTGGCCCTCGGCATAGATCGTGTCGAACGCGAGCGAGGACTTGCCCGAGCCGGAAAGGCCGGTGATGCAGATGAGCGCGTTCCGCGGCAGGCGAACGTCGATGTCCTTGAGGTTGTGCTCCCGCGCCCCGTGGACGACTAGCTCGTCGATAGCCATGAGGCGTCCATTCTAGCGCCCGAACGTGTGTTCGTCTACGAGGAACTTGTTCGAATCCTCACGACCCACTCACAGTTTCCCACGACAACGAGAGGGTGGCGTCCATGAGAGCATTCGCCGCCATCGCCGGGCTGTTGACGATTCTCGTCGCCGTCCTCCCCACGCACTAGCTAACGCGACCACTGGGTCGAGGGCGGCTCCTGGACCACGCCGTCGACCTCGAGCTGGACGCGCTCGTTGAAGAACGCGATCCGCGCCTTGACCCGCTCGGCGTCCCACAACGGGTCGTCGTAGGCCCACGCAACGTCCCCGTGCTCGCCGTACGACCAGTACCTGGCCGTTCCCTTGTACGGTCAGCCGCTCTCCGTCTCGGATGGGGTAAGGAGGTCGAGCCGGACGTCGGCCGGGTCGAAGTAATACCGAGGTGGGAGCCCGGTTTCGAACAGGATCCGCGGCGTTCCCTCGGCGAGCACCGCCTCGTCGATCGAGACCCGCACGTGACTCTTCGTCCGGAGCACGTCGATCCGGCTGTAGGGATCGCGGACGTGGACGAAGACCTGCTCGTCCTCCTCGAACCATGCGTCGACCTCATCCCACCCGAACCAGACGTACCCGTCGAGGCCACGCACCGGATGCGCCTCGGCCCGGACGTCCTCGACGGGGAACGCGTAGCGAGGCTGGCTCCCGGTGATCCAGAAGAGCAGCACCCGCCGGCTGTCCGCGATCGTCCGGCCGTCCCGTTCGGCGCGGACGCGCTTCGCGGTCGGCTCGACGTAGCGGACGCGCTCGGGCCGCTCGAAGTCGAAGCTGCCGCGCGGCATCTTCCCGAACGGGCCGGCGCCGGTCGTGAGGCCCATGCCGCAGTATGCCCCGCGGGTTAACGGCACGCCTCGCGCGGGCACGACACCGCGCATGAAGGAGACTGCCAAGCGCGCGGCGATCGCGACGCTCGTGATCGGTGGGATCGTCGTCGTCGCGCTCGCGTTCTGGAAGCTCAAGATCCTCTTCGCGCTCCTCTTCCTCGCCTTCATCCTCGCCTCCGCGCTTCGACCTGCGATCGACTGGCTCGCGACCAAGGGGATCCCGCGCGGCGTGGGGATCCTCGTCCACTACCTCGTCCTCGTCGGCGGCCTGATCGGCTTCCTCTGGCTCGTCGTCCCGCGCGCGATCGACCAGGTCGACAACGCGGTCGGTGTCGGGTCCGACCTGGGAGAGGAGGCGGAGCAGTCGACCGGGATCAAGCACGACATCCTCGTCGGCCTGCAGCGGCGTCTCGAAGATCTCCCCTCCGGCGAGTCGCTCGTCGACCCTGCGGTCGAGGTGACGCGCCTCGTCTTCGAGATCGGGCTCGGGATCTTCTTCGTGCTCGCAAGCGCGGCCTACTGGATCTTCGAGCGCGAGCACGCCCAGAACCTCGTCGCCTCGCTCCTCCCCCGCCCCAAGCGCAAGCGCGTCCGTGACACCTGGGATTTGATCGACGCAAAGCTCGGCGCCTACGTCCGGGGCCAGGCGGTGCTGATCGTGGGCGTCGCGACGGTTCTCTCGCTCGTCTTCTGGGGGATCGGCGTCCCGTACTGGCTCCTCGTCGGCGCCTTCGCGGGGATCGTCGAGATCGTGCCGGTGATCGGCCCGTTCGCCGCCGGCGCGCTGGCGGTCGGCGTCGGCTTCACGGACAGCCTCCAGACGGCGATCCTCGCCGGGATCGCGGTTCTGATCGTGCGGCTGCTGGAGGACTATCTCGTGATTCCGCGCGTCCTCGGCGACGCCGTCGGCCTGACGCCGCTCGTGGTCCTCTTCGCGGTCACCGCCTGCGGCCTCCTGTTCGGCGGCTTCGCGGTGATCCTCGCGATCCCCGCCGCCGCCGTGCTGGTGACCCTGATCGACGTGATCGTGCGCGACAAGGATCCGGCCGCGGAAGAGGTGCCGAGCGTGATCTTCTCGCCCTCCGACAGCGAGACGGCGTAGCTAGGCCTTACGCCAGCGGCCGAACACCAAGCCGCCGAGCGTGAAGCCGAGGCCGAACGTGCCGACGGAAAAGGCGCCGAGCGCGAGGGTCTTCCGGCCCACTGAGAGGCGCTGCCAGCGGCCGAGCGCGTCCCGCTCCTCGTTCGTCAGGGGCTCCCCGCGACGCTGTTTCCGCAGCGCGCCGCCCGCCCTCAGTCCGAGGTAGAGATCGTCGAAGATCTCGGGTGCTTCGGTATCCGGCGCCGGGTCCGCCATCGCTGGTCGAGTGTATAGCCGCCATCGGCGGTTTCCATGCGCGCGACCGGGGTACGCTCGACCCCCGTGCGCACCCGCGTCCTCCACGTCTCCGACCTCCACTTCGGCCGCAACGTCAACCCGGAGCCGATCGAGGCGCTCGCGCGCCTGATCGAGGAGGTCGAGCCGGAGCTCGTGATCTGCTCCGGCGACCTTTCGCACAGGGGCCTGCGCTCGCAGCACGAGAACGCGGCGGAGTTCCTGCGCGGGCTCGGGCTGCCGGTGCTCGCGGTTCCCGGCAACCACGACATCCCCTACTCCTTCCCGAAGCGCTTCTCGACGCCCTGGCTCGAGTTCGAGCGGCTCTGGGAGACGACGCAGCCCGTCTACGCGTCCGGCACCATCGTCGCGGCGGGCCTCAACTCCGTGCGGCCCTGGCGCCACCAGTCCGGGAAGGTGCGGCTCCAGCAGGTGGCGCACGCGAAGGAGGTCTTCTCGCAGGCCGCCCCGGGCGCGCTCAAGATCGTCGTCCTCCACCACCATTTGCTCGGCGCTCCCTGGCGCTCGAGCAAGAAGCCCGTCGCGAAGCGGAACCTCGTCCTCGGGAGCCTCGTGGACGCCGGGGCGGAGCTCGTGCTCGCGGGCCACATCCACCAGAGCACGATCGCCGAGCGGCGGGAGTTCGAGATCTCGACCCCGGGCGGCGAGCGCGCCGTGATCGCTTCGATCGCCCCCGGCTTCGGCCAGCCACGCCCGAACCGGCGCGGAGAGGCACGCGGCCTCCATGTCTACGACATCGCGGACGAGGCGCTGCGGGCGCTCACCTACATCTGGCGCGACGACGGCTGGGGGCTCATCGCCGTGCGGACGTTCCCGCGCGGCAATGAGCCCCTCGCCTTCGATTCGCGCTAGGCGTGTGCGCGACCGCGACGGGAGACGGCGCGGTAGATCAGCAGCAGCACGATCGCGCCGACGATGGCCGTCAGCCAGGTGCTGATGTCGAAGAACTCGTCGAGCGGGTCGCCGCCGAAGATCGCGGCGGCGAGGAACCCGCCGAGGAGCGCACCGACGATCCCAATGATGGTGGTGATGATGAAGCCGCCCGGATCCTCGCCCGGGAGGAGCGCCTTGGCGATCGCACCGGCGATCGCTCCAAGGATGATGAACGCGATGATGCCCAACTGAACCTCCTGTTCGAGAGCAGGGCCGTGCCAGCTCGCCCCGTGAGCATCATGTCCCCTGCGGACAGGTGCCGCAAACGGCGGGCTCGAATAGAGTCTTTGCACCCCACCGCGTGCGAGGAGAACCCCGTGAACGAGCGCTTCGTCGAGCTGAAGGACCGCCTGGCCGAGATCCACGACCTGCGTCGCGCGCAGGAAGTGCTGTTCTGGGACCAGACCGTGATGATGCCTCCCGGCGGCGGGCCGGTTCGCGGTGCGCAGCTGACCACGCTCGACCGGATCGCGCACGAGCGGTTCATCGCGCCCGAGATCGGCAAGCTCCTCGACGAGCTCGGCTCCTTCGAGGACGGCCTCGACTACGACTCGGACGACGCCTCCCTGCTCAGGACGACGCGCCGCGACTGGGACAAGGCCCGGCGCGTCCCCGCCGACCTGGCCGCCGAGATGGTCGGGGCCGGGGCCGAGGCCCACGACGTCTGGGCGAAGGCCCGCGAGGAGAACGACTTCGCGACCTTCCTCCCCCACCTCGAGCGCGCGCTCGACCTCAAGCGCCGCTACATCGAGTGCTTCGACGGGTACGACGAGCCGTACGACATCCTGCTCGACGACTACGAGCCCGGGATGAAGACCGCGGAGGTGCGAACGGTCTTCGACGAGCTGAAGACGGCGCTCGTGCCGCTGATCGCCGAGGTCGCCTCCTCCGACGAGGACGACGGCTTCATGAACGGCCCCTTCCCGATCGACGCGCAGCACGAGACGTCGCTGCGCGTGATCGAGCGGTTCGGCTACGACCCGCAGTTCTTCCGGCTCGACCTGACCGTGCACCCGTTCGCCGCGAGCTCCGGCACGCAGGACATCCGCCTGACCACGCGCTACACCGACCACGACCTGACCTCGATCTTCACGGCGATGCACGAGTGCGGCCACGGGCTCTACGAGCACGGTGTCTCGCAGAGCCTCGAGCGGACGCCACTGTGCCACGGGGTCTCGTCGGCGCTGCACGAGTCGCAGAGCCGGATGTGGGAGAACATCGTCGGCCGGAGCCGGCCGTTCTGGAACTACTTCTACCCGCAGGTGCAGGCCGCGTTCCCCGAGGCCCTCGGCGACGTCGAGCAGGAGCGCTTCTACCGCGCGATCAACCGCGTCAAGCCGTCGTACATCCGCGTCGACGCCGACGAGGCGACCTACAACCTGCACATCATCCTTCGCTTCGAGCTCGAGCAGGAGCTGATCGCGGGCACGATCGCGCTCAAGGATCTGCCGGAGGCGTGGAACGCGCGCTTCGAGGAGTACCTGGGAATTCCGCTCCCGAGCGACACGGTCGGCGTCCTCCAGGACGTCCACTGGTCGGGCGGCGGCTTTGGCTACTTCCCCACCTACACGCTCGGGAACATCATCTCGGTGCAGATCTGGGAGAAGGTGCTGTCGGAAATCCCGACCCTGCCCGCGCAGTTCGAGGCAGGCGAGTTCGGCGAGCTGCACGAGTGGCTGCGCTCGAACCTCTACACGCTGGGGCGGAAGTTCACACCGCAGGAGACGCTCGAGCGCGTGGTCGGGAGCGGGATCGACGCCAAGCCGTACATCGGCTATCTGCGCGAGAAGCTCGGGGCGCTCGCCGCCGCCTGACGCGCGTAGGGTCGGGACGGGCTGGGCACGCTTGCCCCGTGGCCCGTCTTCGCGCTTGGTGGCAGACCCTCTCGGCCGCGTTCTGGTTCGTCCCGAGCGCGGTCACGGCTGCCTATGTTCTGCTCGCCTTCGGCCTGGTCGAGCTCGACAGGAGGACGTCGGTCGTGCTCGGCTTCGACGGGGACGCGTCGGCGGCGCGCGGGATCCTCTCGACGATCGCCGGCTCCCTGATCACGGTTGCCGGGCTTTCGTTCTCGCTCACGATCATCACGCTCCAGCTCGTCTCGCAGCAGTTCACCCCGCGCGCGGTGCGCGGCCTCCTCGCCGACCGGGTCAACCAGGTCGTCGCCGGCAGCTTCGTCGGCGTGTTTGCGTACTGCCTGCTCGTGCTCCGGGTGATCCGGACCGGGAACGAGAGCGACGACCTGCCGTTCGTGCCCGGTCTGGCGGTCTCCGCGGCAATCGTGCTCGCGCTTGTCTCGCTGGTGCTCCTGCTCGTCTTCATCCACCACATGGGCCGCTCGATCCAGGTCTCCACGATCGCGGGCCGGATCGGCCGCGAGCTCGACGAGGCGATCGACCGCCTCTATCCCGGCCGCTTCGGCGATCCCGCCGAGGATGAGACCCCGGCCTGGGAGACCGAAGGAGAGCCGGGCCTCATCCGCGGGCAGCGAACCGGCTTCGTGCAGCGGCTCGACCTCGAGCTGCTCGCCAGAACGGCGCCGGACGGAGCATGCATCCGCGTCCCGCTCGCGCCCGGGGATCTCGTCACCCAGTCGAACGTCCTGCTCGAGGTCTGGCCGGCGGCCGTCGCGGAGGAGCTCGAGACCTGCGTCGGCCGGGCCGTCGTCGTCGCCGACGAACGCGACATCGTCCAGGACACGCGCTTCGGCGTCCGCCAGCTCGTCGACATCGCGCTCCGAGCGATCTCCCCGGGGATCAACGACCCGACGACCGCGCGGACCTGCATCGGCTACCTCCAGGACGCGCTCGAGCAGCTCGCCGGCCGCGAGTACCCGGT
The DNA here is from genome assembly GCA_035575835.1 of Gaiellaceae bacterium. Classification (GTDB taxonomy): domain Bacteria; phylum Actinomycetota; class Thermoleophilia; order Gaiellales; family Gaiellaceae; genus Gaiellasilicea. The sequence goes on along the minus strand of DATLXM010000153.1, from coordinate 3,292 downwards.
TGAGCTGCGCCGTGGCGACGGAACGCTCGTCCAGGCGCGCCGGCCCGACTTCGCCGAGCACCTCGACCTCGCCTTCCTCGAGCTCGCCCGCTATGCGGACGTTCGCGTTGCGTCCGCCCTCCTCAACGCGCTCGCGGCGATCGCGGAGGCCGCTCGACGTACGGGCGCACCCGATCGCGTCGCCGTCGTCCGGGCGGTCGGCGCGCGAGTGCTCGAGCAGGCCGTCCCGCGGGCCTCGGCGAGCGCTGACCGGCTGAGCCTCGAAGAGGCGGCAGCCGCGATCGGCTAGGGCCGGGACTCGGGCCCGGCGATCGGCTGGTGTTGGGCGAACCTGCGGACGACGAGCTCCAGCTACGCCGTCTGGTCGGGCCCGGTGATGCTCCGCTTCTGGACGAAGCGGCGATAGAGGATCAGGAGCAGAACGGCGCCGGCGAGCGCGAAGAGGAAGCCCGTCAGGAGCTCGCCGCCCGTCATCTCCTGCCCTTCCTCGGGCGTCTCGATCACGCCGGTCAGGCCGGCGATCAGGCCACCCAGGATCGAGCCGAGGATCCCGAGCAGGATCGTCTTCCAGATCGAGAGCGCGTCCTTGCCCGGGAGCGCGAAGCGCGCGAGCGCGCCCACTATCAGGCCGGAGACGATGATCCCGATGATGGCGCCGAGCACGAGGTCAGATTACCCGGTGCGCGCGATCCCGAACCGCTGGCGCGAGCGTTCGCGCGCCCGCTCGGCCTCGGTCTCGCGGTCCCGCGGCTCCGCCGCGGTGACGAGCGAGGCGAGGAGCGTTCGCGTCACGACCGTGATCTCCTCTACGGCCCGCTCGAACGCGGCCTCATTCGCCTTCGACGGCTTCGTCGTCCCGCTCAGCTTGCGGACGTACTGGAGCGCCGAGGCGTGGATCTCGTCCTCGGTCGCCGGCGGCTCGAAGTTGTGGAGCGTTTTGATGTTGCGGCACATGCCCCGAGCTTAGCGGCGCGGTGCCGGCGCTGGGAGCCGCGAATGCGACCTTCGCGTTGTCTTCTCGCAGCCGTAGCGAAGGAACGTTCTCGCGGCTAGGCGGCGGTCGTGCTCGCGGCCGCCATCAGCTCGCGCCGCAGATCCTTGATCTCGTCGCGGAGCTTCGCGGCGTACTCGAAGCGGAGCTCCTCGGCGGCGGCGAACATCTCCTCCTCGAGGGTGACGAGGAGCTTTTCCAGCTCATCCTGCGAGAGCCCTTCGAGCTTCGCGTCGCCGCGGCGGCGCCTTCCGGGCACGTTCGGGTTCCCGAGCTGGAGGAACTCGGCAATGTCCGAGACACCCTTCGAGATCGAGATCGGCGTCGTCCCGTGCTCCTCGTTGTAGGCGAGCTGGATCGAGCGCCGGCGCTCCGTCTCCTCCATCGACCCCTTGATCGCCTCGGTCATCTTGTCCGCGTAGAGGAGGACGCGGCCGTTGACGTTCCGGGCCGCGCGGCCGATCGTCTGCACGAGCGCGGTCTTCCCGCGGAGGAAGCCTTCCTTGTCGGCGTCGAGGATCGCGACGAGCGAGACCTCGGGCAGATCGAGCCCCTCGCGCAGGAGGTTGATCCCGACGAGGACGTCGTAGTCCCCCAGCCGGAGCTCGCGGATGATCTGGATCCGCTCGAGCGTGTCGATCTCGGAGTGGAGGTAGCGAGCGCGGACGCCGGCCTCGAGGAGATAGTCGGTCAGGTCCTCGGACATCTTCTTCGTCAGCGTCGTCACGAGCACGCGCTCTCCCGCGTCGGCGCGCTTGCGGATCTCGTTCAGGAGGTCGTCGATCTGGTTCTTAGTCGGGCGGAGCTCGACCTCGGGGTCGACGAGATAGGTCGGGCGGATCATCTGCTCGGCGACGACGGACGAGTGCCGGAGCTCGTAGGCGCCCGGGGTCGCGGAGACGAAGACGAGCTGCGGCACCTTGCCGAGGAACTCGTCGAAGCGGAGCGGCCGGTTGTCGAGCGCGGACGGGAGCCGGAAGCCGTGGTCGACGAGCGTCTGCTTGCGCGAGCGGTCGCCCTCGTACATCCCGCCGATCTGCGGGATCGTCTGATGCGACTCGTCCACGAAGACGAGGTAGTCGGAGGGGAAGTAGTCGAGCAGCGTGTGCGGCGCCGAGCCCGCCGGTCGGCCGTCCAGGATCCGCGAGTAGTTCTCGATCCCGTTGCAGAAGCCGAGCTCGCGCATCATCTCCAGGTCGTATTCCGTCCGCTGGCGGATCCGGTGCGCCTCGAGGAGGCGGCCCTGGCCCTCGAAGAGCGCGACCTGCTGCTGGAGCTCGTGCTTGATCTCGTCCTGGGCGCGCTCGATCGTCGGCTTCGACGTCACGTACTGCGTCGCGGGGAAGACGGTGATCGTGTCCAGCTTCCCGAAGACCTCGCCGGTGAGCGGGTCGAAATGGCTGATCGACTCGACGTCGTCCCCGAACATCGAGACGCGGTAGGCGGTCTCGGAGTGCGCGGGCTGGATCTCCACCACGTCGCCCTTGACCCGGAACCGACCGCGGCCGAGCAGCACGTCGTTGCGGACGTACTGGATGTCGATCAGCTTCCGCAGCATCACGTCGCGGTCGGTCTGCTCGCCGACGGTGAGGAAGACGACGCGCTTCTCGTACTCCTCCGGCGAGCCGAGGCCGTAGATGCAGGAGACCGACGCGACGATCACCGCGTCCCGGCGCTGGAGCAGGTTCGACGTCGCCGCGTGTCGGAGCCGGTCGATGTCGTCGTTCCGCGAGCTGTCCTTCTCGATGTAGAGATCGGCCTGCGGGACGTACGCCTCGGGCTGGTAGTAGTCGTAGTAGGAGACGAAGTACTCGACCGCGTTCGCGGGGAAGAACTCGCGGAACTCGTTGCAGAGCTGGGCCGCGAGCGTCTTGTTGTGGGCGATCACGAGCGCCGGCTTCTGCACCTGCTCCATGATCCAGGCCATCGTCGCCGTCTTGCCCGTACCGGTCGCCCCGAGGAGCGTCTGGTAGCGCTCGCCGGCCTTGATCGAGCGGGTCAGCTCCTCGATCGCGCGCGGCTGGTCTCCGGTCGGGACGTAGGCCGCTGCAGTCTTCAGCTCCGTCATGCCTCCAGATTACCGAGCGAACACGCGTTCGGAGTTTGCGAGTGGGGCCGCCGCGAAAGAGGATGAGACGTGGACGAGCAGCCTCCCTACCGGGCCTATGCGGTGATCATGGGGACGTTCCTCACGGGGCTCGGAGCCGTGAGCGGCCTCGCGGCGATGCGGAAGCAGCCACCGCAGGAATACAAGGCGATCGATCTCGCGCTGCTCGGTCTGGCCACGTTCAAGGCGTCGCG
>DATLXM010000152.1:0-9190 GCA_035575835.1 Gaiellaceae bacterium | reverse complement strand
CTCAGGAATCGGATCCGTCCGGAGTCGGCTCGAGGACGAAAAGCTCCATCGCCATCTGGAAGGCCTGCCAGTCATCCGGAGGATGGGGGAGCGGTGAGGCAGCCCGGCGAACGTCGCGTCACCAAGGTACTCGGCATTCTCGAATTTGGGTACGTGGGATAACGGTGCTAAAATCGGCGCGGTCGGTTCGAGCATGTGCATCGTGCCCGGGCCGAGTCAATACGAATCGCGCGGAGAGCGTCGCCGGTCCCGAGTGGCCGGCACCAACCTCCTCGGGGAGGCTTTCCAGTGTCGAGGCAGGATCGAGTGACGGCGGGTCGAGGTGCCTGACGGGCTTCGGTCGCTTCGGATCCTGATCGCGAACGAGCGCAAGGACCGGCTCGAGCGGATCGCCGGGATCGTGACCTCGCTCGGGCACGAGGTGATCTCGCGCGAGCTCGAGGTCTCCGAGGTGGCCGCGGCAACCGAACGCGAGCATCCCGATCTGGCGTTCGTCGGCCTCGGCGTCAGCGCGCTGCACGCGCTCGAGATGATCTCGGAGATCGTCCGCGAGGCGACCTGCCCCGTGATCGCGCTGCTCGAGACCCGCGACCCGAAGTGGGTGAACGAGGCCGCGAAGCGCGGGATCTTCGCCTACATCGTGGACGGGACGCCGGAGGAGATGCAGGGCGCGATCGACATCACGATCCGCCGTTACGCCGAGTACACGAACCTGGAGGGCGCCTTCGCCCGGAGAGCCGTGATCGAGCGGGCGAAGGGGATCATGATGGCGCGGCAGGCGATCGACGAGCGGAAGGCGTTCGAGCTCCTCCGTGGCCAGTCGCAGAAGTCCGGCCGCAAGCTCTTCGACGTCGCCCAGGCGGTCGTCGAGAGCCACCTGCTGCTCGTGCCTCCCTCTCCCTAGCCGGAGAACGCCTGCGCGGTGTCGTACCACTCCTGCGTCACGGTCTTGAGCTCGGAGGTTGCCTCTTCGAGCGAGACGTCGACGATCTGGTCCCCGCGCAGCGCCGCCATTCGCCCGAAGCGGCCCTCGTCGACGAGGTCGGCCGCCTTCAGCCCGTAGCGGGTCGCGAGGATGCGATCGCGCGGGGTCGGGGTGCCGCCGCGCTGAACGTGACCGAGGACGGTCACACGGGTCTCGAACCCGGTTCGCTCCTCGATCTCCCGGCCGAGCGCGTCACCGACGCCGCCGAGCGCAACGTGGCCGAACTGATCGGTTGCCCGGGCCTCGCCCCCGACGAGCCGCCGCTCGCCCGACTCGTAGGTGAGCGCGTAGCCCTCGCTGACGACGACGATCGAGAAGTCCTTGCCACCGTCGTGGCGCTTCTGGAGACCCCGGCACGCCTCCTCGACGGTCACGGACTGCTCCGGGATCAGGATCACGTCGGCGCCGCCGGCGATCCCGCTGTGCACGGCGATCCAGCCCGCGTGCCGGCCCATCACCTCGACGACCATGACGCGGTTGTGCGACTCGGCCGTCGTGTGGAGGCGGTCGATCGCTTCCGTCGCGACCGTGACCGCTGTATCGAAGCCGAACGTGTAGTCGGTCCCGGAGAGGTCGTTGTCGATCGTCTTCGGGACGCCGACGACCGGGAAGCCCTGCTCGCGGTGGAGGCGCGCTGCGACCCCGAGCGTGTCCTCGCCCCCGATCGCGACGAGCGCCTCGAGCCCCTCGCGCTCGAAGGTCGCGAGCACCTGCTCGACCCCGCCCTCGAGCTTGTAGGGGTTCGTCCGGGTGGTGCCGAGGATCGTCCCACCTCGCGGCAGGATCCCGGAGACGTCGCGAGCGGCGAGCGGCTGCACGATCCCATCGACGAGCCCGCGCCAGCCCTCGCGCACGGCGGCGACCTCCCACCCCCGGTCAAGCGAGCGCCGCGTGACCGCACGGATCACCGCGTTCAACCCGGGGCAGTCCCCGCCCCCCGTGAGAATCCCGACCCGCCGTCCCATGGCCCGGAGTCTAAGAACGATATGCCGAAGGCGGGAATCGAACCCGCACTCCCCGAAGGGAACCGGATTTTGAGTCCGGCGCGTCTGCCAGTTCCGCCACTTCGGCGCTGATTGATCGTAGACGCTCTCCACGAACGCCTTGCGGATCTCCGACGTCGCGCTACGCTTTTCGAACCGGACTCACAGCCACCGAGACCGTGATCGCACGTCCCGAGCGCTCAGGAAACCGCGCTCGCGCCAGCCGCCCTCAGCCATCGGGTCGGAGCCGGTCTCGGCCGGGTCGACGACGTTCGAGAGGAAAGGCGCGTGGCTCATGAGGAAGGGTCGGACGGCGTCAGCGCGGCCCACCAGTCGCTCCGGCGCGAGGTGAACGAGCAGATCAGGCGGCTGCACGACGAGTTCCATGCGACCGGCGAGCTCGACGTCTTTTGCGAATGCGGCCGTCGCAGCTGCGCCTCGCGATTCGTGATGAGCGTCGGCGACTACGAATTCGTGCGCCGCCAGCCGCTTCAGTATCTGGTGCTCGAGGGTCACGACGTGCTCCGCTCCGAGCGTGTCGTCAGTGAGCGACGCGGCTTCGTGGTGGTCGAGAAGAGCGCAGGCGGGCTGCTCCGCTCCGTGCGCGCCGACCTGCCCGAGCAGAGGTTCGGCGGCTGAGCGGAGCCCCCGCGCGCCGTCCCGCGGCCAGCGCTCGAACCGCACAAAGTTGAAACGGCGGTGAACAGCACGGATACTTGCCTCTTCCCTGTGGAGTGACCGAGGAGGAATGTTGGTGAGATCCAGAAAGCGTGGGTTGTTTTCCGTTCTGGCCCTGCTCATCGCCGTGCTTGCGCTGCTTGCAGCGGGCTGCGGTGGAGACGACGAGGAGAGCTCGAGCGGCGACGGCGCCACCACCGAGGAGACGAGCGGCGGCTCCGGCGGGAGCGTCGAGGCCCTGCCTTCGTCCTCCTGCACGGCGATCGAGTACGAGGGCGAGGGTGAGCCGGACGTGCTGATCGCGTCGGACTTCCCGCTCCAGGGCTCGTCTCGGACGCAGACGATTCAGATCGTCGAGGCGATCCGGTACCTGCTCGAGCAGGCGAACTACAAGGCCGGCGACCACAACATCGGGTACCAGTCATGCGACGACGCGACCGCGCAGGCGGGCAAGTGGGACTCGGGCAAGTGCTCGACGAACGCCCAGGCCTACGCCGGTAACGAGGCTGTCGTCGCCGTGATCGGCACCTTCAACTCGGGCTGTGCGGCAATCGAGATCCCGGTTCTGAATCAGGCTCCGGGCGGCGGCGTCGCGATGATGTCGCCGGCGAACACGTACGTCTGCCTGACCGAGGGTGGCCCGGGCTGCGACGCGACCGAGCCGGACAAGTACTACCCGTCCGGCAGCCGCAACTACGCCCGTGTCGTCGCGCACGACGCGTATCAGGGCGCAGCTGTGGCCGAGTTCGCGAAGGAGCAGGGCGTCACGAGCGTCTACGTCCTGAACGACAAGGAGGCCTACGGCCTCGGCGTCGCGACGAACTTCAAGAACGCCGCGGAGGCCGTCGGGATCAAGGTCGCCGGCTTCGAGTCGTGGGATCCGAAGGCGTCGAGCTACGAGGCGCTCTTCCGCAAGATCGGCGGGAGCGGGGCGGACGCGGTCTTCCTCGGCGGTCTGATCGACGAGAACGGCGCCCAGGTGATCAAGGACAAGGTCGCCGTGCTCGGTGCAAACGACGGCAAGGTCAAGCTGTTCGCGCCGGACGGGTTCACGACGCAGCAGACGATCGACGAGGCCCCCGAAGCGGCGGCCGGCATGTTCATGAGCGTCGCCGGCGTGCCGATCGACCAGTTCGAGGGGCAGGGCGCCGAGTTCGCCGAGGCGTTCAAGCCGCGGCTCGGCGGCAAGGCGATCGACCCGTACGCGATCTACGGTGCTCAGGCAGCGCAGATCATGATCGACGCGATCGGCGCGTCGGACGGCTCTCGGGCCGACGTGATCGCGAAGATGTTCGAGGCGCAAGTCACAGACGGCTACCTCGGCACCTTCGGGATCAACGAGACAGGCGATCCGAGCGGCGCCGAAGGCGCGGTCGTGGGCTTCACGATCTACAAGGCCACGGACAAGCTCGAGACGATCAAGACGATCTCTCCGAAGCCGGAGAACGTCGACGCGGCTCGCGGCTAGCCGAAAGGAAACGACGAGTCGGGAGGGGGCGCTATGCCCTCTCCCGACTTTCTTCTAAGGTCTTCCCCTCATGTCGGATCAGCTCAAGAACACGTTCGAGCGGCTGCGGCGGTCGAGCGTCACCACGCTGCTCGGCTTCGCACTCCTCGGGCTGGTCGGGATCTGGCTCGGCGGGAACCTCGTCCAGGATCCCCGCGAGTTCATCCAGGTCGGCTTGATCGGGCTGACCACCGGCCTGATCTTCGGGCTCGTCGCGCTCGGCTACACGCTGGTCTACGGGATCCTGCAGTTGATCAACTTCGCGCACGGCGACGTGTTCGCGCTGTCCGGACTGGTCGCGAGCACGATGATCGTCTCGTGGCTCGGGCTGGAGCAGGACGCGAGTGTGCTCGCGATCCTCGGCGGCATGCTCCTCACGCTCGTCGTGATCATGACGCTCTTCGCCGTGGTCAACACGACGATCGAGCTCGTGGCGTACAGGCGGCTGCGCCGCGCGCCGCGGCTTGCCGCCCTGATCACCGCGGTCGGGATGTCCTTCATCGTCCAGAACATCTCCTTGGCGCTCTATGACGTGAACGTCCGCTCGGTGCCGAGCTTCATTCCCCGGACCGAGGCGTTCGCCCTGGGGGGGATCAGCGTCTCCTGGAACAAGCTCGCGATCGTCGTGATCACCCTGCCGGTGCTGGCCCTTCTGACCTGGTTCGTCACCTCGACCAAGCAGGGGAAGGCGATGCGGGCGGTCGCGCAGGACACCGAGGCCTCGGCGATGATGGGGATCAACGTGAACCGGACGATCTCGATCACGTTTGCGATCGCCGGTGCGCTCGCCGGGGCCGCTGCGATCGTCTACCTGCTCCAGTTCAACATGCGCTACGACACCGGTTTCGAGCTCGGCCTGATCGCCTTCACCGCGGCCGTGCTCGGAGGGATCGGCAACCTCTCCGGCGCCGTGCTCGGAGCGCTCGTGATCGGCTTCGTCCAGGCCTTCAACGAGGGCCTCACCTGGTACACGCCCGGTTCCGACTGGACGCGCTCGATCGTGTTCGGAATCCTGATCGCGATTCTCGTCTTCCGACCGGAGGGCCTGCTCGGCGAGCGGACGCCGGAGGGCCAGTGAGCGCCGTACAAGCGCGACTGCGGAGCTCTGGTCCCGGGTTGCCGCTCGCGGTCGCGATCATCGCGCTGGCGCTCCTCTACCCGAAGTACGTCGAGCCGCTGCAGGGCGCCGCGCTCATCGGCGACTTCGTCCCCGCTCTCGGGTCGATGGTGATCATGATCGTCTTCACGATGATGGCCGTCGGCCTGAACATCGTCGTCGGCTACGCGGGCCTGCTCGATCTCGGGTACGTCGCCTTCTATGCGGCCGGGGCCTACACCGCCGCCTGGTTCGCGTCGCAGCAGTTCGACCAGTGGACCTTCCACTTCGGCTCGGTCGGGATCGCAGAGACCGTCCCCGGGATCCACCTCTCGATCTGGCTCGTCCTGATCATCGCGGGGCTCTTCACCGCCCTCGCCGGGATCCTGATCGGCCTGCCGACGCTGCGCCTCCGAGGCGACTACCTCGCGATCGTGACGCTCGGCTTCGGGGAGATCATCCCTCAGGCCGTGCGCAACGGCGACAACATCTTCGGCTTCGACCTCACGCACGGCACCTTCGGGATCAGCCCGATCGACTCACCGGGCTTCGGGAGCGCAGCCGAGTCGCTCGGCCTGCCGGCCAACTTCCAGCAGTCGTTCGAGCGCGCCCAGTGGTTCTACTGGACCGCGCTCGCGCTGTTGCTCGTCACCGTCTTCTGCTCGCGCCGCCTGCGCGACTCGCGCCTCGGCCGGGCCTGGATCGCGATCCGGGAGGACGAGACGGCCGCGGCGGCGATGGGCGTTCCGCTGATGCGGACGAAGACCTGGGCGTACGCGATCGGCGCCTTCTTCGGGGGCGTCGCGGGGGCGTTCTACGCGAGCTTCAAGAGCGGAGCGTTCCCGGCGGACTTCTACTTCAACATCTCGGTCTTCCTGCTCTGCATGGTCATCCTCGGCGGGATGGGCTCGATCTGGGGCGTGATCCTCGGGGGGATGATCCTCGGCTATCTGAACGTCGAGGGCCTCGCGACGCTCGGCTCGGAGCTTCAGGGCGCCGGGATCGACTTCGACCCGACGAAATACCAGTTCGGCTTCTACGGGGTGATCATCGTGCTGATGATGCTCTTCCGGCCGGAAGGATTGATCCCGGAGCGGCGGCACAAGCGCGAGCTCGAGCTGGGCGTCGCCGACACCCCGCTCTACGACGTCACCACCGAAGGCTCCGACACGATCCGCGAGCCGAACGATGACGAGCGATGAGTGAGCCGCAGGCCGACCTGCTCGTCGCGGAGAGCGTGCGCAAGGAGTTCGGCGGTCTCGTCGCGACGAACGACATCGACTTCGCGATCCCGCGCGGCTCGATCGTCTCGCTGATCGGCCCGAACGGCGCGGGCAAGACAACGTTCTTCAACATGCTCACAGGGGTCTACAAGCCGACCGCGGGGCGGATCGTCTTCGACGGCACCGACGTCAGCGACAAGCCGCCGCACGCCATCACCGAGCTCGGGGTGGGTCGCACGTTCCAGAACATCCGGCTCTTCCAGCACATGACGGCGCTCGAGAACGTCCTCGTCGGGATGCACTGTCGCCTCGGCGGCGGGATCATCGGCTCGATCGTCCGGACGCCGCGGGTGCGGAAGGAGGAGAAGGAGGCGCGCGAGCAGGCCAGCGAGCTCCTTCGCTACTCGGGCCTGAGCGGCCGCGACAAGGAGACGTCGCGGAACCTGCCCTACGGCGACCAGCGACGGCTGGAGGTGGCGCGGGCGCTCGCGACTGAGCCGAAGCTGCTCCTGCTCGACGAGCCGACCGCCGGGATGAACCCGCAGGAGACGGCCGACTTTACCGCGTTCGTGCGCCGGCTCCGCGACGAGCGCAAGCTGACCGTGCTGATGATCGAGCACGACATGAAGGTCGTGATGGGCATCTCCGATCGCGTCACCGTCCTCGACTACGGCGAGAAGATCGCGGAGGGGACGCCGCAGGAGGTCCAGAAGGACGACCGCGTGATCGAGGCCTACCTCGGGAAGGGGGCGACCGAGCAGTGACCGCGACCGCTCCCGCGACCGAGATCGTCCTCGAGCTCGAGGACGTCCACACCTACTACGGGGCGATCCATGCCCTCAAGGGGATTTCGCTCAAGGTGTACGAGGGAGAGGTCGTCACCCTGATCGGCGCGAACGGCGCGGGCAAGTCGACGACCCTGCGCTCGATCAACGGGGTCAACCATCCGCGCCAGGGCCGGATCCGCTTTCGCGACCGGGACATCACGAACGCACCGCCGCACGAGATCGTGAAGATGGGGATCGCCCAGTCGCCCGAGGGCCGACGGCTCTTCCCGCGGATGACCGTGCTCGAGAACCTGGAGATGGGGGCGTTCCAGCGCACGGACAAGGCGAACTTCCAGGGCGACATCGATCGCGTCTTCGATCTCTTCCCTCGACTCGCCGAGCGGAAGCTGCAGAAGGCGGGAACGATGTCCGGCGGCGAGCAGCAGATGTGCGCCATGGGCCGGGCCCTGATGGCCCGCCCGAAGCTTCTCCTCCTCGACGAGCCGTCGATGGGCCTCGCTCCGATCTTCGTCGAGAAGATCTTCGAGATCGTGCGCGAGATCAACGCGCAGGGAACGCCGATCCTCCTCGTCGAGCAGAACGCGCTGATGGCGCTGGATGCCGCGAGCCGCGGCTACGTCCTCGAGACCGGCCGGATCGCCCTCGAGGGACCGGCGAAGGACCTGCGCCAGAACGAGCAGGTCCGAAAAACGTATCTCGGCGAAGGCTAGGCCGAGCCCACCTCGAGCGGGAAGTAGGGCGGGGCGAGGAGGACGCCGAGCTTGGCGGCGCCGCCCGCGCGGCCGTGGGCCATCTCGAGCGCAGGGCCGAGCCCGTGGGTGGGGACGAACCCGAGTGTCCGCGCCGCCGCGTGGTCGCGGCAGCCCGCGATCACGACGGAGCCGAGCCGGTCGAGCGCCGGCCTACACGATTCCCAGTCGACGTAGGGAAGGAGCGGGTGACATGTGCGGCCCGCGCGGTAGGCCGCGAGCGCCTGGACGTCCGACCCCGCGGCGCGCTCCGCGACGGCGAGGTCGAGCGGCGCCCGCGAGTCCCGCAGAATGTGGAAGAGCAAGCGGTAGGGATCCTGAGTCCCATGCGCGAAGTGGCGCGTCAGCCGGTGGAGCACGATCACGGTGCCACCCTCGCGCACCGGAAACGCGTCTCGCCAGAGCCTGAGCGCGAGCCCGAGCGACACGGCGGCCACGGTGATCGGGTTGAGTCGCTCGCGAGGCTGGTGCTGGTGTTTCCACGGCATCCCGACGACGATCGCGTCCAGCGGCTCTTCGAGCTTCACCGACCGCCGTGCGATCGAGCGCAGCAGCGCCTCGGCGTGTGCGACCGAAGGAGGCCCGCCGAACGCGGCCACCGCGGTCAACTCCCGGCCGAGGCCCTGGAGGAGCCGCCGCCGCATCCCCGACGGGAGCCACGAGAACCGCCGCAGCGGCGAGCCGGCGAGCTGCTCGAGCGACTCCTCCTCGTAGGGGTAGTCGCGGAAGCGGCCGGTGAGCCGGGGAGGGTTGAGAACCAGCGAGACCCCGATCAGCGGCACCCGGGTTGCGATCGCCTGCTCGAGCGCCCGGCCGATCTGCCAGCCCCGGGAGGCTGCGGTCTCGAGCAGCGAGTACGCCCCGGCGCCCCGGCAGACCTCGGCCGACGACGCTGCGACGAGTGCGGCCGGGCCACCGTGGAGCACCGTTTCGGCCGCGGTCACGGTGACGACGAGGTCGGTCTCGACGAGCAGGGGATGGACACGGAGCTGTGTTCGGCCCCCGTCCCCGATGTGGACGAGGTCGGGCCCATCGGCGTCGTGCACCTCGACCGCGCCGCGGAAGGCCCTCGCCGCGGCCGGCGCGAGCAGCGTCTCGAGCTCCCGCTGGCCCGCGCGACGGGCGAGCCCGCCCGCGACCAGGATCGTCTGCCGTTGCGAGGGGACCCCGAGGCGTTCGAG
>DATLXM010000151.1:0-2418 GCA_035575835.1 Gaiellaceae bacterium | reverse complement strand
TGGTCGAGCTCGAGCTGGTCGAGCTCGAGCTGGAGCTCGTAGACCCGGCCGAGCAGACAGAGCGCTGGGCCCTCCCTCCGACGGGGGAGGGCCCCTACGCGCTTTTGGGGATGGCCGATACGCTGATCCTGCGAGGGCAGGAGCCGATTTTCCCAAGGATCGGCCCTGACTCATGCAAACCGCCTTGACCCCGTCCCCTCCAGCTCTCGATGCGCCTCGCGCGGGCCGCATCGGCCTTCCGCGCGGGTGGCAGTCGCGGCGCCCGGGGCGCCTCTCACCGGTCGCCAAGCTCTACCTCGTCGGCGTCGGGCTCGCTGCTGCGGCAAGCGTCGCGGTCGCCGGAGGACACGCCGAGGAGCGCCGTTGGGTCGCCTTCGCCGTGCTCGCGGCGCTCGGCTCGGCCGCGAAGCTGCAATCGATCAGCATCGGACGCAACAACAGCCGAACCGCGGCGGTCGCCTTCGTGGTCGCCGGCAGCCTGCTCCTCTCCCCACCCCTCCTCGCGCTGCTCGTCGTCGTCGTGCACGTGCCCGAATGGATCAGACAGCGCTTCACGTGGTACATCGGGGCGTTCAACATCGCCAATTACACCCTCGCCGCCATGGCCGCCTGGGCGATCGCAGAACAGATCGGACGCGAGAGCGACCTTCGCTTCGCACTCGGGGGGCTCGGCGCGGCCGTCGCCTTCGTCGCCGTCAACCACTCCGTGCTGGCGTTGATGCTTCGCCTCGGGCGGGGCCATTCGCTCCGGGAGAGCGAGCTCTTCACCCCGACCGCGCTGGCGACCGTACTCGTCCTGAACGGGATCGGCGTCGCTCTGGCCGGCTTCTGGCTTGCGAACCCCTGGCTCGTCCCCACCCTGATCCTCCCGCTTGCGCTCGCTCACCGCTCGCTCTCGGGCGCAGGGCAGGCGCGCGCGAGCGACGAGCGCTTCCGCGCGATGTTCGATGCCGCGCCGATCGGAGTGATGCTGATCGGGCTCGACGGGACGATCATGTCCGTCAACCGCGCGTACGAGGAGATCCTCGGCCTCAGCCGGGACGAGCTGCTCACGCTGCCATCGAGCTCCTACGTCCACCCCGATGACTTCGAGGAAGGACTTGTGCTCTTCGCCGAGCTCGCAGCGGGCGAACGCGAGGTCTACCGGCGCGAGGCGCGTCTCGTGCGCCCGACGGGCGAGGTCGGGTACACACAGCTCGCGGTCGCTCTCGTTCGCGACGCGGACGCACGGCCGAGCTTCGCGATCTCGATGGTCGAGGACATCACCGAGCGCGCCGAGCTCGAGGAACGGCTGCGGCAGGCCCAGAAGCTGGAGGCGATCGGCCGGCTCGCGGGCGGCGTTGCCCACGACTTCAACAATATGCTGACGGCAATCGGGGGCTACACCGCGCTCGCGCTCGAGCGGCTCGACGAGAGCTCGCCCGCCCGGGACGACCTCGACGAGGTGCGCAAGGCGACCGACCGCGCCACCGTGCTCACGAGGCAGCTGCTCGCGTTCAGCCGCAAGCAGATTCTCCAGCCCGAGCTGCTGAACCTGAATGGTGTGGTCGTCGAGCTCGAAGCGATGCTGCGCCCGCTGATCGGGGAGGACATCGTGCTCGCGACCGACTTCGATCCTGCGCTCGGGCCGATCGAGGCGGATCCGGGTCAGCTCCAGCAGGTCGTGATGAACCTCGTCGTCAATGCCCGGGACGCGATGCCGAGCGGCGGCCGGATCTCGATCGAGACCGCGAACGCGGACATCGGCGACGACGATCCCACGATCGAGCCCGGGCGGTATGTCTCACTCACCGTGCGCGATACGGGGCACGGGATCGACGACGTGACGCTCGAGCGGATCTTCGAGCCCTTTTTCACGACGAAAGAGGCCGGCAAGGGCACCGGGCTCGGGCTCGCGACCGTCTACGGGATCGTGAAGCAGAGCGGCGGCTACCTCGCGGTCGACTCGGAGCTCGAGCGCGGCACCTCCTTCACGATCTACCTGCCTCGGGTGGACGAAGCCCGGGCCGTACCCGCGGTCGTCGTCGAGCCGGTCGAGGAGTTCGAGCCGAACGGGACCGTGCTGCTGGTCGAGGACGAGGACGTCGTTCGCAAGCTCGTCAAGCACATGCTGGAGCAGAACGGCTTCGCGGTCATCGAGGCGCGTGACGGGGACGAGGCGATCGAGGTGGGCAGCGGCCACGCCGTCGACCTGCTGATCACCGACATGGTGATGCCCAAGCGCGGCGGCCTCGAGGTCGCGACGGCCCTCCGGGCGCTCCGGCCGGAGCTGAAGGTGCTGTTCATGTCCGGTTACGCCGAAGGGGCGATCGCGCCGGGCGCACTCGGCGCCGGTTCGGCCCTGCTCGAGAAGCCGTTCGACTTCGCAACCCTGACCGCGAAGGTGCGAACGCTGCTCGACGCCTGATTTGTTGCGCT
>DATLXM010000150.1:0-19932 GCA_035575835.1 Gaiellaceae bacterium | reverse complement strand
GCGGCCACGAACCGGCGCATCAGATCTGGGATGATCTTGGCGCCGACGCTCTGGAAGGTGCCGATTCTGAGGGCGCCGGCCTGACCGCCGACGAGCGCGGCCATGTCGGCCTGGGCGGCGTGGAGGCGCGCGACGATCGCGGCGGCGTGCCGGAGGAGCAGGGTGCCGGCCTCGGTCAGCGAGACCGCACGCGGCCCCCCGGGACGCTCGAGGAGGCGTTCCCCGACGATCCGCTCGAGCGTCTGGATCTGCTGGCTGATCGCCGACTGCGTGTAGCCGAGCGACTCCGCGGCGCGGCCGAAAGAGCCCTCGCGGGCGACGGCCTCGAGCGCCGCCAGATGGCGGACTTCGACCCCGAGCCACGCATTCTCTCGATCAGGTTCCATGATCGATCCGAAAATTACCTCGATTTGTGCTTATCGAGCAAGAGGCCGATACTCCGAGCATGGAAATCGTACTCCTCCTCTTCATCATCTTGATCGGCCCGCTGGCGGTCGCGTTCGGAGCCGATTCACGGCTCGACGAGAACGCGTACCGCCGCCGTTTCCGCAGCATGGGCTGAGCGATCCGTTCGACCGGTAGCATCCGCCGCCGTGGCGGCTGTGGCCAAGGTTGGGATCGTCGGGCTCGGCGCAATGGGCGCCGGGATTGCGCAGCTCTGTGTCGAGGCGGGCGTCGAGACCGTCGGCCGTGAGATCAGCGTCGAACTGGGCGACCAGGCACGCGACCGGATCGGCCATTTCCTGACCCGCAAGGTCGAGAAGGGCACGCTGGAGCAGGGGGCTCGCGATGACGCGGTCGCGCTCCTCGGCCTCACCACCGACGTGTCCGATCTCGCCGACTGTGACCTCGTGATCGAGGCGATCGTCGAGGAGCTCGAGCCGAAGCGTGAGCTCTTCGCCGAGCTCGACCGGCTGGTGCGGCCCGACGCGGTGCTTGCGACCAACACCTCCGCCCTCTCCGTGACGGAAATCGCCGCTGCGACCGAGCGCCCCGAACGGGTTCTCGGAATGCACTTCTTCAACCCGGCGCCCCTGATGCCGCTCCTCGAGATCGTGCGCGCCGAGCTGACCGCGGACGAGCCCTTCGAGACGGCCTTCTCATTCGGAGAGCGGATCGGGAAGACGCCGATCCGGTGCTTCGACACCCCGGGGTTCGTCGTCAACCGCGTCTTGATCCCGCTCCTCAACGACTGCATCCGCGTCCTCGACGAGTCGCGCGTCTCGCCGGAGGATCTCGACAAGGGGATGCGATTCGGAGCCGGCTGGCCGATGGGGCCTTGCGCGCTCGTCGACCTCGTCGGGATCGATGTCCACGTGCACGCTTCGGAGGCGCTCTACGAGAAGACGCGAGAGCAGCGGATGGCTCCGCCGCCGCGCCTCGTCGCGATGCGGAACGCCGGCTTGCTCGGGCGTAAGTCGGGTCGCGGCTTCTACGCCTACGACTGACGCATCGGGACGCCGCCGCGCTTCGCGACCCACGGCACGAGCGACCCCTGGACGACGATCGAGAAGAGGACGACGACGAAGACCATCCCGTAGATCGTGCGCCCGTCCTCGACGCCGCCGATCAGCGCGAGCGCTGCGAGGAGAATCGGAACCGCACCCTTGAGCCCGCTCCAGAGCAGGAAGACGCGCTCGCCCCACCTCAACTGGACGGGAGCGAGGAGCAGGAGGCCGACGAGCGGCCGGATCACGAAGCCGAGGAGCGCGGCGAGGGCGAGGCCCTTCAGCCAGACGTTGTCCTCAGCGAACGAGCCGAGCTCGATGGTAAGGCCGAGCGCGACGAGGACGACGATCTCGGCGAGGCTCGCGAGGGAGCCGAGGAAGCCGACGATCTCGCGCTTACGCGCCAGTTCCGTGTCGCCGATCAGGACTCCGCCGATGAAGACCGCGAGGAACCCCGAGCCGTGGAGGACGCCCGCGACTCCGTAAAGGAGGGTGGCGCCTACGAGGAGACGGAGAGGGTAGAGGGCGGCTTCCGGAAGTGACTCGCGCCGGAGCAGCCGGCTGAGTAGGAGCCCGCCGCCGACCCCGACCGCCGTGCCGACGACCATCTCGATGCCGAACTCCTCGACCACGACCCAGAACGAGGCGTGGTCGGAGGTCGCGAGCTCGATCATCCCGATCATCAGGGCGATTCCGGCCGGATCGTTCGCGCCCGACTCACCTTCGAGGATCGTTCCTGTTCGCCCCTCGACCTCCCGGCCCGAGAGCACGGAGAACGTCACGGCCGGATCGGTCGGCGCGAGCGCGGCGCCGAGGAGCCCCGCCGTGATCCACGAGAAGCCGAGCAGGTAGTGGGCCGAGAGCGTGATCAGGCCCGCCGTTGCGAACGTGCCGAAGACGCCGAGGGAGACGATCGGGACCCACGACTCGCGGAAGCGCTGCCAACCGATGTGCATCCCGCCGTTGAAGAGGATCACGATCAACGCCACGACGGCCAGCCGCTCGACGGTGACGAAGGAGATCGCGTTGTCCAGCCGCGGCGAGACGTCCGATGCTCCCGCGGCGGCGGCGAGGAAGAGTGCGGCGCTCGGAATGGCGAGCCGTTCGATCACGCTGCGTCCGAAGAGGGCCAACGCGAAGCCGACCGCCACGACGAGCACCATGCCTGCGAAGATCCCGATCTCGTCCATCGGGGAGCGATTCTAAGGAACCGCGCTATCGCTCCGCGCTTCGGCGCGCATACAATCTCCTTACATGACGCTCACCCTCGGCACACGCGGCGCGTCGATACTGCGACCCATGCGGAGATCGCTGGCCCTCGTCGCGCTGCTCGCGCTCACAATCCCGCTCGCCGGCTACGCCGCCGTGCGCGCCGGTGAGGGGAGTCTCTCAGTCGAAAACGGCCGCGGCAAGGTGACCGTGCAGGCGAAGGGTGCGATTCTGGGCAAGATCGCCGGCGGGAGCGTCGTCATCTTCGACCTGACGCCGAACGACGCCTACGAGCCGTACGTCTCGGGCGACGACTACGTGAGGCTCGTCGGCGAGACAGGGATCCAGTACGGCGGCCGCAACCTCCGCTTCCGGATGATCGGCGGCTCCTACCGGGTCGTCATCAAGGGGACGGGCATCGACCTCTCGGTCGTCGCCAACGGCTTCGCCGTCCTCGAAGGCGATACCAACGAGCCCGGCGTCTACTCCGCCGACGGGGCCGAGTGCAGGGGGGCCTCTGCGGCGTCCTGTAAGCCCATGCCGGACAGGGCCAAGCAGGTCAAGCTCGGTTCCGGCTTCACGCCCAGCCCGTGAGCGCCGGGAGCCAGACGATCCTGATCGTCGAGGACGAAGCGTCGATCGCGTCGTTCGTCTCGCTCTATCTCAAGAACGCGGGCTATGACGTGCGCGCCGTCTCGACCGGGAGCGCTGCTCTGACCCACGTCGCGGCGGAGACCCCCGCGCTGATCATCCTCGACTTGATGCTGCCGGATCTCGACGGGATCGAGATCTGCCGGCGCGTCCGCAAGACCTCCGACGTCCCGATTTTGATGCTGACCGCCCGCGATGAGGACGTGGACAAGATCATCGGGCTCGAGGTCGGTGCCGACGACTACCTGACGAAGCCGTTCAACCCCCGCGAGCTCGTCGCGCGCGTCAAATCTGTCCTCCGCCGCTCCGCACCCGACCGACGCACCGACCGCGAGGAGCAGGAGCTCCACCACGGCGAGCTCTCGATCAACGCAGGCCGCCGCGAGGTCAAGGTGGGCGAAGAGGAGATCCAGCTCGCCCCCAAGGAGTTCGACCTCCTTTGGGAACTGCTCGACCACAAGGGGCTCGTGCTCACCCGCGACCAACTGCTCGAGCGCGTCTGGGGCTACACGTTCGCGGGCGATACTCGCACCGTCGACGTGCACGTCCGCCAGCTGCGCCGCAAGCTCGGCGAGGCCTCGCCGATCGTGACGGTGTGGGGCGTCGGCTACAAGGTCGGTCCCGACCGGAGCGCCGCCCCTGCGGCCTGAATCGGCAGCCTGAGATGTTCCGCTCGCTGCGCGTCCGGCTGCCGCTCCTCTTCCTCGCAGCGATCGCGCTCGCGTTCCTCGTCGCGAGCCTGATCGCGCTCCGGCTCTTCCAGGACTACACCCGAAGCCAGTCGCTCCAGGAGCTGCGGCAGGAGGCGACCGGGATCGCCGAGCTCTACGCGGAGTCGGCGAGGCAGTCGAACGACGAGCGGGTGAACGCGCCCAACTTCGCCGCTGCGAAGCTCGAGGCGGCGACCGGAGACAGCCTCTACTACCTCGGCCTGAACGTCTTTCCCGGGCAGGAGGTCGGCCTGACCCGGGTGACGGAGGCGGACGTCGGCTTCGACGTCCGCCTCTCGACGAAGGTCGTCACATTCGAGTTCGAGCCGCCCGGCGAAGACCGGCCGTTCCTGGCGGTCTCGCATCCGCTCCGGCTCGAGCCGGGAACGCCACCGTTCGGGCAGCTGATCGTGGCGAAACCGAAGAACGAGCTGCGCAGCGCCTGGGTGACACTGATCTCCCGCCTCGCGCTCGCCTTCCTCGGCGCGATCGTGCTCGTCGGGGGTCTCGCCTGGTATCTCGCCCGCAGGATCACCGACCCCGTGCTCGCGCTTTCGGCCGCCGCCGACCAGGTCGCCGAGGGCCACTACGAGGTCGAGCTTCCCACGGTGCCTGGCGGCGGCGAGATCGGGCACCTGGCTGAGCGCTTCCGCCAGATGGCAGTGCGGCTGGGCGAGTCCGAGGAGCTCGAGCGCAACTTCCTGATGTCGGTCTCGCACGAGCTGCGCACCCCGCTGACCGCGATCCGCGGTCACGTTGCTGCGCTGCGCGAAGGCGTCGTCACCGACCCCGAGGTCGCCGAGGCGTCGCTCGAGATCGTGGCGGAGGAGGCGGAGCGGCTCGGCCGGCTCGTCGGGGACGTGCTCGACCTTGCGAAGCTCGACGCACACCGGTTCACGGTTCTCACGGAGGAGGTCGACATGGGCCGGGTCTGCGAGCGCGCGTACTCGACGTTCAGTGAGGAGGCCCGGCGGCGCGGGATCGAGTACACCCAGGCGTCCAGCGAGGAGCCGGTGATCGCGACCGACGGAGACCGCGTCCTCCAGATCATCTCGAACCTCCTCTCGAACGCCTTCCGCTGGACCCCCGACGGCGGCCGCATCGACCTCTCGCTCGCGAGCGAGAACGGGAGCGTCACCGTCGACGTCGCCGATACCGGCCCGGGAATCGGCCCGGAGGAGCGGGAGCGGATCTTCCGGCCGTTCTGGTCGAGGGACGGTCGCGGGACGGGGCTCGGGCTCCCGATCGCCCGGGAGCTCGCCGTCGCTCTCGGCGGCAGAATCGACCTCGAGAGCGAGGTCGGCAGCGGCAGTCGCTTCCGGCTCGTGCTCCCGGCTCGCCGGCTCTAGACCTCTAGGATCGGCCGGTGTCCGCGCCGGAGCCCCTCGCCGCCGTTGTCCCACTGCCGCCTCGCCGGAGCGCCGCTCTCGCGCTCGCGGTCGCGCTCAGGCCGCGTCAGTGGACGAAGAACCTTCTGCTCTTCGCGGGGATCCTCTTCGCCGCCAAGATCGGCGACGCCGGGCGCTGGTTCGAGGCCTCGGCGGCGTTCGTCCTCTACTGCGCGGCCTCGAGCGCCGCCTATCTCGGTAACGACCTCCGAGACGCCCCTGCCGACAGGCTGCATCCGGTCAAACGCAGGCGTCCGCTCGCCCGGCGGGAGGTCTCGCCGCGCCTCGCGGTCGCCGCCGCCGGCCTGCTCCTCCTGCTCGCCTTCGCGCTCGCGGCCGCGCTCGGCTGGATCGCGGCCGGCTTCCTCGCGCTCTTCCTCGTGCTCCAGGGCGCCTACACGCTCGGGCTCAAGCACGTCGTCCTGATCGACGTGATGGCGATCTCCGGGCTCTTCGTGATTCGAGCCGCTGCCGGCGCCGACGCCGTCGAAGTCCGGATCTCGCCGTGGCTGCTTCTCTGCACCGCGCTGCTGGCACTCTTCCTCGCGCTCGGCAAACGCAGGAGCGAGCTCGTGCTGGTCGGAGCCGAGCTGACGCCCGGGCGACCCGTGCTGGAGGGCTATTCGCTCGCGCTCGTCGATCAACTCGTCGCAGTCGTGGCCGCTGCGACGGTGCTCGCGTACTCCATCTACACCTTGACGGCGCACGAGACACAGGCTCTCGCCCTCACCATCCCTTTCGTCCTCTTCGGCGTCTTCCGGTATCTGCTCCTCCTCCACCGCGCCGGCAAGGGAGAGGAGCCCGAGAACGTGCTCGTCAGCGACGTGCCGATCCTCGCGGCTGTCGCTCTCTGGGCCACCGCCTGCGCGGTGATCCTGCTCTGGAGCTAGCCCGTGCGGAGCTGGTGAACCGTGGCGCCGGCCTGCGCCTGCTCGATCTTCGCGAGCCGTGTGTCGACGCCCTTCCAACCGGAGGAGACGAGGTCGACGAGCAGCGCGAGATCGTCGATGCGGGCGTGTCGCTCCGCGAGGACGTCACCCTCCAGCCGCTCCAGCCTCCGCACGACCTGGTTCAGGAGCCCGCGGATCTCGGCGATGTGGCGGGCGACGGGGAGGACTTCTGCCCGCAGCCCATCGTGGACGGCGGCTCCGATCTGCTGGGGCAAGGTGCCTTCGAGCTCGGCAGCAGCACCTGCGAGCGACTCGATCTGAACGCGGGCTCGTTCGAGCGCAGCCTCGAGATCCGCGGGAGCGACGCGGCCGGCAGCCGCCTCAGCGATCCGCGCCTTCGCACGCTCCAGAGCCTGTTCATCCACGGGCACGAGGCTACGCTCCGGGTCGGATGGAGGCAAGCGAGCTGGACTACGACCTGCCGCCCGAGTTGATCGCGCAGCAGCCGACCGAGCGGCGCGACGGCTCGCGACTCCTCGTCTTCGAGCGCGCGACCGGCGCCGTCAGGCACCGAACCTTCGCGGAGCTGCCGGAGGAGCTGGACGGCGAGCTCGTGGTCGTCAACGACAGCCGCGTCGTCCCGGCTCGGATCCCGATCGAGAGCCCGCGCGGCGAGGTGCTCCTGCTCGAGCGGCTCGACGGTGACGTCTGGGAAGGCCTCGCTCGGCCAACCCGCCGGCTGAAGCCGGGCGCTCGTTACGGCGCGGTCGAGTTGATCGAGCATCTCGGCGAGGGTCGCTGGCGTCTCCGCCTCGAGGGCGAGCCGGCAGGGGTGCCGCCGCTCCCGCCCTACATCACCGCCCCGCTCGCAGACCCCGGCCGCTACCAGACCGTCTTCGCAGAGACTGCAGGGTCGGCGGCGGCGCCCACTGCAGGGCTCCACTTCACGCCCGAGCTCCTGGCGCAGCTCGACGTCGAGCGCATCACGCTCCACGTGGGGCTGGACACGTTTCGGCCGCTCATTGCTGCGACGCTCGAGGAACATCAGCTGCACGGGGAGCGGTACTCCATCGCGCCGGACTCGTGGGCACGGATCCGGGCGGCGCGGCGTGTCCTGGCCGTCGGGACGACGAGCGTCCGTGTCCTCGAGACGGTCGCCGCCGGGGGCGTGCTCGACGGTCGCACCGACCTCTTCGTCACCCCGGGGTTCGAGTTCGGGCGCGTCGACGCGCTCCTGACGAACTTCCACCTTCCGCGGTCGACGCTCCTCGCGCTCGTGATGGCGTTCGCCGGCGTCGACGAGGTTCGACGCCTCTACGCACTGGCGATCGCCGAGCGCTATCGCTTCTACTCCTTTGGCGACGCGATGCTGCTCCTGTGAATCGGCACACGATCGACACGCTTTCGTTGCGAACGCAACACCGATCCCTGTTTACGATGAAGTCGGGTGGAGGCACGGGGTGGCCCCTCGGAAAGAGCGCATGGGGGGCCGTCACGGCCATGGCCGGATGAGCCAGTTCGAGGTCACCGCAACCGACGGGGCCGCCCGCGCCGGAATCCTGCGAACGGGGCACGGCGACGTGCTCACGCCCGCATTCATGCCGGTCGGGACGAAGGGGACTGTCAAGAGCCTCGATCCCACGGAGCTCCGCACGATCGGGAGCCAGATCATCCTCGGGAACACCTACCACCTGCACTTCCGCCCGGGCGACGAGCTGATCGCGGAGCTCGGCGGCCTGCACGACTTCTCGGGTTGGGACGGGCCGATCCTGACCGACTCCGGCGGCTTTCAGGTCTTCTCGCTGAAGGACACGCTGATCGCGGTCGACGACGACGGCGTCACCTTCCGCTCGGTCTACGACGGGGCGCCCGAGCGGTTCACGCCCGAAGTCGCAGCTCGGATCCAGCGGAACCTCGGCTCGGACATCGCGATGTGCTTCGACATCTGCCCGCCCGCCGGGGTGCCTCGCGCCGAGCTGGAAGACGCCGTGCGGCGGACGAGCCTCTGGGCGGCGAGGCAGCGCGAGGCCGAGCGAGCTCCGGGCCAGCTCGTCTTCGGGATCACACAGGGAGCAGCCGACGACGAGCTGCGCCGTCGCTCGATCGAGGAGCTCATCGCGCTCGACTTCGACGGCTACGCGCTCGGGGGGCTCGCGGTTGGCGAGGGCCGGGAGGAGATGTTCGCCGGGACGGACTGGGCGGCGCCGCTCCTCCCGCCGACGCACGCCCGCTACTTCATGGGGATCGGCGACGCGGAGGGGATCCTGCGCGTGATCGAGGCGGGGATCGACATGTTCGACTGCGTCCTCCCGACCCGAACCGCCCGCACCGGATCCGCGCTCACCGGCATCGGTCGCCTCAACCTGAAGAACGCCCGCTTCGCCCGTGACCCGCGCCCCCTGGAGGAAGGCTGCGCCTGCCCGGCCTGCGCTCGCTTCTCACGCGCCTACGTCCGCCACCTGATCAATCAGGAGGAGCTCCTTGGCCTGCGTCTCCTCAGCCTGCATAATCTCCACTTCCTGCTCGAACTGACCGCGGGGGCGCGGGCGGCGATCGAACGAGGCGAGCTCCGGCCGTACGTGGCCGAGCGGCTCTCTCGGCTCGCCGGCGGCCCTCAGGAGGATCCTTGGGACAACTGATCGTTCTCGTCGCCATGTTCGCCCTGCTCTGGCTGATCCTGATCCGGCCGGCTGCCAAGCGGAAGCTCGCGCAGCAGCAGCTGCTCTCGTCCGTGGAGGTCGGCGACGAGATCCTCACCGCCGGCGGGCTCTACGGACACGTTCGCTCGATCGGCGAGGACGACGCGCTCGAGGTCGAGATCGCCCCCGGGACGTCGGTGCGGATGGCGC
Source organism: Gaiellaceae bacterium (assembly GCA_035575835.1). GTDB lineage: Bacteria > Actinomycetota > Thermoleophilia > Gaiellales > Gaiellaceae > Gaiellasilicea. The sequence continues at coordinate 10,787 of DATLXM010000150.1, read as the reverse complement.
GGCGTGCCGTTGCGGCCGTGATCCCGCCCGACGACGAGCCGTTGGAGCTCGATGCCGGAGAGGTCGACGACGAGCCCGACGCGGTTCCGACCGACGAGAACCGCCGCTAATCTACGCATCCCGCCCGTGAACCGCCGACCGCACCTCATTCTCGTCGCCCTGATCGTCGCCGCCCTGATCGGCGTCGGTCTCCTCGCTGTCCCGGGCTCGCCCTTCAAGCAGGACGTGATCCTCGGGCTCGATCTCCAGGGCGGCCTCGAGGTCACCCTCCAGGCGGTGCCGCCGAAGAATCGCGAGCTCCTGGAATCCGATCTCGACCGCTCCGTCGAGATCCTTCGCGACCGGATCGACAAGCTCGGCGTCGCCGAGCCCGACATCCGCAAGCAGGGCGACAACCAGATCGTCGTCGACTACCCGGGCGTCAAGGATCCGGAGCGGGTGCTCGAGATCATCGGCCAGACGGCGCAGCTCGAGCTCTACGACCTCGAGGCGAACCTCGTCCGCCCCTCGATCGACCGCCAGCAGTTCCCCGTCGCGACCGAGAGCCGCTACGCGCTCCTCTCCGGCCAACAGGCGAAGGTGACCGAGACGTCCGCCGACACGTGGTTCCTCTTCGACGCGAAACAGAAGCTCGTCGCCGGCCCGGCCGCGACGCGCGACGCGCTCCTCGACAGCGACCCCGTTGCCAAGGCGGGCACCAGGGGCGAGCTGCCCAAGGGTTGGAAGACGTTCGGGGTGCCGCCCGAGACTGTGATCCTCGAGTGCGGAATCGGTGAGGTCGTCTGCCCGGGAGTGAACCAGCAGTTCCCGCAGCAGAACTTCTACTACCTGGTCAAGTTCGACCGGAGCCAGGCCGCGATCGACGCCGGCGAGGCCGTGCCCGAGATGACCGGCGCCGACCTGGAGGGCGACGGCACGCGGCAGGACTTCGACACGACGAGTGGTCAGCCGATCGTGACGATGCAGTTCACCGACAAGGGTGGCGACACCTTCGGCGACATCACTGCCCGCGAGGCGCAGCGCGGCAAGCTCCTCTTCAACACGATCGGCGGCGGCCAGGGCGACTACCGCAACTTCGTCCAGCACTTCGCGATCGTGCTCGACCGGCAGATCAAGTCGTTTCCCTCGATCGACTTCCGCGACAACCCGAACGGGATCCGCGGCTCGACCGGCGCCCAGATCACCGGGATCGGCGAGCTCGGCGAGGCACGAGACCTCGCGCTCGTCCTCCAGACGGGCGCCCTGCCGGTCACCTTCAACACGCTCGAGTCGACGACGATCTCGGCCTCGCTCGGTAAGGACTCGCTCGCCGAGGCGAAGCTCGCAGCCCTGATCGGTCTCCTCGTCGTCGCCCTCTTCCTGCTCGTCTTCTACCGCGTGCTCGGGATCGTCGCCGTGATCGGGCTCGGGATCTACGCCGCCTTCCTCTACGCCGCGATCCTCGTCTTCAACGTGACGCTCACGCTCCCGGGCTTCGCGGGGATCATCCTCACGCTCGGAGTCGCGGCCGACGCGAACGTCGTCATCTTCGAACGCGTGAAGGAGGAGTACCGCGCCGGGAAATCCGTGCGGGCAGCAATCGCGGCCGGGTACGGCAAGGGCTTCGCGACGATCATCGACGCGAACGTCGTCACCGCGATCACTGCGATCGTGCTCTTCCTGGTCGCGACCGCCGGCGTCAAGGGCTTCGCCCTGATGCTCCTGATCGGAACGATCATCTCCCTCGTCACCGCCGTCGCCGCGACCCGCGCGATCCTCGGCCTGCTCGCCGGCTTCAAGTGGTTCGACAACCCGAAGCTGATGGGCGCCCAGGGCGAGCCTCCCAAGTGGATCCGCCGCGACTTCATCGGCCTCCGCAACCGCTGGTTCGCGATCTCCGGCGCGATCGTCCTCCTCTCGATCGGTGCGATCGTCCTCCAGGGCCTGAACTTCGGGATCGACTTCGAGGGCGGCACGAAGGTCACGTTCACGACGCCGCAGCCGGAGGCGCTCGAGGACGTGCGCAGCGCTGCGAGCGAGCTCGACCTCGGAAGCGCCCAGATCCAGGGCCGCGGGGTGGTCTCCGCCGGCGACCGCTATGGCGAGTTCCAGATCCAGTCGGAGCAGCTCGGGCCGGGTGAGCAGACGACGCTGACGAACGCGCTGGAGCGGGAGTTCGGAGCCGAATCGAGCATCCAGACCGTGTCGGCAAGCTTCGGGCGTCAGATCGCGGAGGGGGCGATCCTCGCGATCCTCGCCTCGCTGCTCCTGATCGTGATCTACATCTCGCTCCGGTTCGAGGCGAAGTTCGCCGGGCCGGTGATCGTGGCCCTCCTCCACGACGTCCTGATCACCGTCGGGATCTACGCCCTGCTCGGGCGGGAGGTGTCGACCGCGACGGTCGCCGCTGTGCTGACCGTGCTCGGGTACTCGATCTACGACACGATCATCATCTTCGACCGGATCCGGGAGAACATCCCGCTGATGCGCCGGAGCTCGTTCCGCGTGATGGCGAACGTGTCGCTCTGGGAGACGATCCCGCGCTCGCTCGCGACGACGTTCATCACCCTGCTCCCGATCACGGCGCTCTACCTGTTCGGCGGCGAGACTCTGCGCGACTTCGCGTTTGCGCTGCTCGTCGGGATCGGGGCGGGCGCGTACTCGTCGATCTTCATCGCCGCGCCGCTCGTCGCGGTGCTCAAGGAGCGCGAGCCGGAGTACCGGCGCAAGGTCGGCGACAACGAGATGCGCGACTCGGGCTCGGTCGGGCGGCTGCTCGACGAGGCGGAGTCGCTCGCCGCGGCCGAGCCGACCCCGGAGCTGATCCCGGTCGCCGCTCCCGGAGACACGACCGATCCGCCGCCGCGTGAGAGCACCGATGCCAAGCGCGAGCGCCGGCGGCAGCGCCGGAACTCCAGGCCTCATGGCCGGGCGCGCTAGCGGCTCTTGTCGCAGCCCGACAACACCACCTTCGCGCTCCGGCAGCTCGTCGAGGAGCTCGGCGCGCAGATCCGCGCCAGCGCCGGGAAGCTCGGCGACCTGCCCCAGGAGACCGGCGACCGGCTGGCGCGGGAGCTCGGGCTCGTGACCCGGACGGAGTGGGACGCGCTCGAGCTCCGGCTCGCCCAGGTCGAGCATCGCCTCAAGCTGCTCGAGGACTAGACACGCCGGCGCCAGCGTGAGAAGACGTCCTCGACGTCCTTGCGCCGCTCGTGCGGAGCGAGCACGTAGAGGCGGTCGCCCGGCTCGATGATCGTGCTCCCGCGTGGCGGAATCGCGTCCTCGCCGCGCCGAACGACCGCGATGATCGCCGTCCGGGGCAGGCCGGTCTCGCGCACCGCGGCGCCGGCGATCGCGTGATCCGGCGCAACGACGAAGTCGACGAGATCGAGCTTCGTCTCGGGCCCCACCTCGAGCGGCGCTTCGTGACCGGCGGGCGCGGGGGAGAGAAGCCCGAGCCGGCCCGCGAGCCATTCCAGGGTCGACCCCTGGAGGATCGTCGAGATCACGACGACGAAGAAGACGGCGTTGAACACGGTGTTCGCGTGCAGCACGTCCGAGGAGAGGGCGAACGTCGCGAGCACGATCGGGACGGCGCCGCGCAACCCTGCCCAGCCGAGGAGCAGCCGCTCGCGCTGCGAGAAGTCGAAGAACACGGTCGAGGCCCAGACGGCGAGCGGGCGAATCAGGAAGACGAGCAGCAGCGCCAGCGCGAGGCCCGGCACGGCGACCTCGGTGAGCTCGCTCGGGAAGACGAGCAGCCCGAGGACGATGAAGAGCGCCACCTGGGCGAGGAAGGCGAGGCCCTCGTGGAAGGCCACGAGCTGGCGGCGGTAGCGGGAGGGAGTCGAGCCGACCGCCAGCCCGACGAGATAGACGGCGAGGAAGCCGCTGCCGCCGAGCACGTCCGCCGCTCCGAACGAGAGTGCCGCCGCTGCGACCGACGCGACGGGAGCAAAGGCGCCGATCGACGCGGGGACACGCGCGAACACCCACGAGGCGGCCACGCCGAGCACCGCCCCGACCACGAGGCCGAGGCCAAGCTGCTGGACGACGAGGAGCGAGAGGTCGGCGATCCCGTACTCGTCGGGGCGCTCGATCCACGCGATCAGGCCGAGCGTCAGAGCGATCGCCATCGGATCGTTGCCGCCCGACTCGGCCTCGAGCGTACGCGCGAGCCGGCGGCGAATATGGGTCGCGCGGAGCGTGGCGAAGACGGCCGCCGCGTCGGTCGAAGCCACGACAGCGCCGAGCAGGATCGCCTCGAGCCACGTCAGGTCGAAGAGAACGCGCGCCGCCGCCCCCGTCAGGAGGGCGCTGACGACGACCCCGACCGTGCTGAGCAGGGCCGCAGGAGCCGCCACCTGGCGCAGGCGCCGCCAGGAGGTCTGGAGCCCGCCCTCGTAGAGGATCAGCGCGAGCCCGACGATCCCGACCTCTCGGGCGAGCTCCGCGTCGTCGAAGTCGATTCCGCCCGGCCCTTCCGAGCCGAGCAGCATCCCCAGCCCGAGGAACGCGACGAGGACGGGAAGCCCGGTCCGGGCTGCGCCGAGCGCGACGACGATGCTCGCGGCGAGCACCGCCCCGACGAGCAAGAGGATGAGGCCCTCGTCCACACCCCTATCCTGGCGGCAGGAAAGGAACTGCGCGCCGTGCAACACTGAAGCGATGGCGACGCGCCCGCGCAGCCGCAACATCGGCCGGCTCTCCGAGATCGCGCAGGTCGCGGTTCGTCACGGCTTCGGCTACTTCTTCGAGCGCCACAAGCTGACCGACATCCTCCCTTGGACGGCCCGGGTCGAGGTCGATGCCGACGCGGGATCGGAGCGCGGCAGGCACCTGCGCGAGCTGCTCGACGAGCTCGGTCCGACCTTCGTCAAGTTCGGCCAGCTCCTCTCGACCCGCCCGGACATCGTCCCGCCGGACATCGTCGCCGAGCTCCGAGGCCTCCAGGACGACGTCCGCCCGTTCCCGTTCGCGCAGGCGCGCAGCGTCGTCGAGGCCGAGCTCGGGCTCACGCTCGAGCAGGCGTTCGTCTCCTTCGACGAGATCCCGATCGCCGCCGCCTCGATCGGCCAGGTCCATCGCGCGACGCTCCCGAACGGCGACGAGGTCGTCGTCAAGGTGCAGCGGCCGAACGCCCCGAGGCAGGTCGAGTCCGATCTCGCCCTGCTCTACCAGGCTGCCCGCCTGATCAAGGAGCGCGTGCGCTCCCTCGACTTCATCGACGCGACCGCTCTCGTGGACGAGTTCTCCCGCTCGATCCGGCAGGAGCTCGACTACAAGCTCGAGGCCCGGAACGCCGAGACGTTCGGGCGCAACTTCGCCGACTCGGAGCTCGTCCAGGTGCCGAAGGTCTACCGGAGCTACTCGGGCTCCCGGATCCTCACCCTGGAGCGGCTCGACGGGATCCAGCTCGCCGACCTCGAGCTCGACCAGCAGTCCCTCGACGAGCGTCGCGAGCTCGCCTATCGGATCACCGAGACGTGGATGGAGATGATCTTCCGGCACGGCTTCTTCCACGCCGACCCGCACCCGGCGAACATCCTCGTCCTCGAGGGAGCCCGAATCGGGCTCGTCGACTTCGGCCTCGTCGGGAAGCTGACCGACGCGGACATGAGCAAGCTGACCGCGCTCTTCCTCGACGCGGCCACCGAGAACGTCGACGCGCTCCCTCGACGGCTCTCCGAGCTCGGCGTGCGCTATCCCAAGGAGCGCGAGGAAGAGTTCACCACGGAGCTCCGCGAACTCTTCGATCGCTACTACGGCGCCAGCCTCGCCGAGATCGACCCGATCCAGGTGATCCGAGAGGGCTTCGCGCTGATCTACGCTATGAACCTTCGCCTCCCGACGCGCTTCGTGATGCTCGACAAGACGATCGCGACGCTCGGCTCCGTCGGAGTCGACCTCTATCCGGGCTTCAACGTCTTCGAGATCGCGCGTCCGTACGCCCGGGCACTCATGGTCGAGCGCTTCACGCCCCAGCGGCTGGCGGCGCGCGCGCAGAAGGAGGGCCGCGAGCTCTTCGGGATCGCGCGCGAGCTCCCCTACCAGGTGCACGACGTGCTGCAGGAGATCCGCGACGGGCAGATCGAGGTCGGGTTCGTGCACAAGGGCCTCGACGAGTTCATGCACAAGCTCGATGTCGCGATCAACCGTGTCGTCGTCGCGCTCGTCGTCGCGGGCGGCCTGCTCGGCTCGGCCCTGATCGGGATCTTCGCCACCGACGGGCCCCAGCTCTTCGGCGTCCACTTCATCTCGGTGATCGGCTTCCTGCTCTCGGGCGCGCTCGGCGCCTGGCTCCTGCTCGGCGTCTTTCGCTCCGGGCGGCTCTGACTTGTTGCGCGAAGATCCCTGAAGGGCCCGCTTCGCGGCCCACCTGCTCGCGTCCTGTTACGGGATGGCGAGGCTTTCGACGGCGCCGCTCGTCGTCAGCCCGGGCTCGGGGCCGCCCCCGACCACGAAGACCCTGCCCCGGTGTGCCACGACACCGAGCCCGTGGCGTGGAGTCGGAAGATCTGCGAGCCGGCGCCAGCGTCGCTCTGACGGCCTGTAGGCATAAACGCTCGCGATCGTTCCCTCGGGCTCCTCGCCGCCGACCGAGAGCAGGCGGCCGGAGACGACGGCGGCGCCCGTCCCGCCCCGGGCGTGCGGGAGCGCGGGGAGACGCGTCCACTGACGTGCCCCCGGCGCGAGTGTTTCGACGAGTGCGACGTTCGTGTCGTACCCCGCGTCCCGGCCGCCGAGGGCGTAGACCCGGCCGTTCGAGGCGGCAGCGGCGAGGTGCTCGCGCGGCGAGGGGCCGGGAACACGAGACCAGCGTCCACTGCGGAGGTCGAGCGCGAGTGCGACCCGCGCGAGCCCGCGACGCTCGTCGACGCCGCCGACGACGTAGAGGATCCCGTTCGCGATTGCCGCGGCCGCTGCTGCCCGCGCCTCCGGTGGTCGGACGAGCGCGCGCCAGCGTCCACGCTCGAGCACGTAGGCGGCCCGGAGCGGCCGTCGATCTGCCCCGTAGCCCCCGATCACGTAGGCGCGGCCACCGGCGGACGTGGCAGCCGCGTGATCGACCGCGACGGGGAGGTCGGGAAGCCGGCGCCAGCGATCCTCGACGATCGAGTATGCGTCCGTTCGCGCGGTGTTGGCGCCGGTCGGAGCGAACCCGCCGACGGCCACGATCGACGATCCGACGACCGCGGCGGCCAGCTCCGTGCGCGGCGCCGGCGACGGCGCGTGCCGTTTCCAACTGGTCTCCGATCCAGCAGCGCAGCCCACCACGAGCAGGGTGAGGAGGACTGTCCAAAAGCGCCGTGAGCTGGGCGGACGGGTGGGGAAGAAGAGACGCAAAGTTGGCTCAAAGGACATCTGTCGGTGTCGAGAGCGCGATGCTAGCTTCAGCTCATGGCCGCTGCACTGCTCCTTTCCGACTCCGAATCGGAGACGCGCGACTATCTGGAGCGCCAGCTCCTGACCGACGGCTTCGAGGTGCTGAACGCGCGCTTCGGGGGCGAGGCGCTCGACCTCGCGGAGCGGCGCTCACCGGATCTGGTGCTCGTCTCCGAGCTCGACCTCTGCGCCCGCCTCCGGGCCGGCGAGCCGGGTCGGAGCTGGAACCGGGAGGTGCCGGTGATCGTCCTCGGCCCCGAGCAGGCCGACGCCGTCGACCGCGTCCGGGCGTTCCAGCGCGGCGCAGACGACTACCTGCACCGGCCGATCGTCTACGAGGAGCTCCTTGCGAGAATCAGGGCCGTGCTCCGCCGCGTCGCCCCTGATCCCGGCGACCGGCTGGAGGCGGGCGAGCTCGTGGTCGATCGAGTCACCCGTGGGGTCACCCTTCGCGGGGAGGCGATCCAGCTCGCGGGGAAGGAGTTCATGCTCCTCGCCAAGCTCGCGAGCGACCCGCGTCGCGTGTTCACGAAGGACGAGCTCCTCCGCGACGTCTGGGGCTTCCGGACTCACTGCCGCACGAGGACGCTCGACTCCCACGTCTCGCGGCTGCGCTCGAAGCTCCGGGTCGCGCCCGGCGACCGCTATGTCCTGAACACGTGGGGAGTTGGACGGGAGGTGGCGGGGGTAGGTGCCGAGTGGCGGGAAGTGGCTTAGCTACGCGGTTTCGAACCGGTCCGGCACGGTGTCGAGCCGTAGGCTTTCGGGACGTATGGGCACTGATTGGGCACTAGCGGCGGCACGTCACCGCTCCGTCTCGACGTTCCGGAGACGCTGACAGACCGGGCACATCCGCGGCCGCCGTGGTGGGTCGTCAGGCCGCTCATGCTCGAGCAGCGGCACCTCGTGGCCGCACGAGAGCAGCCACGTCGGAGGCTCAGACATCCGTTGAGGCGGGGGCGTCCGCTGCGAACTCACGGGCCGAGCAGACTTCGCAGAAGGGCGAGAGCTCGCCGACGCCGTCCGAGTAGAAGCGCCAGCCGGCCTCCTCAGCTTCGCGCTGGAGGATCGTGCTGGCGCAGTTCGCGCAGGTGAGCGATTCCGGATCGGCCATGCTCGCAGGATACGACGCAACGTGGGTTAGGATCACGCGGGCGCGCGCCCAACGGCACCCGTCGCGCCTGAGTCGCTCCCTCTTCCCCTAGGGGCGCTCATTTAGGCGATCGTGTGTCAGGGGGAGCCCGCACTCCCCCAGGGCGCGCGCCCCCTTCCCTCGTCCCCGAGAGCTAAGACGCTTGAGAATCACGATGGTTGGCGGCATGCAAAGATTTTCACGGTGGCGCTTACACAAGGTCTCGTTTTTACGCGGTGCGGCGCGGAACTGTAGGCGGGAAGCTCTTAGGAAGAAGCGCACTCGTGCGCTGCGAACGCCTCACGCGCCTGCTCGAGCTCGCCCTCGGCCACGAACGCGCAGCGCGCGCACCTGACCGCGACCGGCTCGGGCTCGCTTGCCGCTCCGTCGTCTCGCCAGCCGGCCCAGCGGAACGTCTCGCTCGTAGCACCCGTCGAGCCTAACGGGGTTCTGCAAGTCTGTCCGAGCGAATCAGCTATACTGCAAAGCATGCCTACCGTACAAGACGTTCCGCAAAAGCTGCTCAAAGTGTCGGATGTGGCTGAACGGCTGCAAGTGAGCCAGTGGTCGGTCTACCGGCGGATCGCCGGCGGTGAGCTCGCGGCGCTCCGGATCGGCAGCGGACCACGGGCACCGCTCAGGATCGAGGCCGACGCGCTCGACGCCCTGTTGCAGCCAACCTCGAAGGAGACGAGATGAAGGAGATACTGCAGGCGGCGAGCGCGGCCTCCGCAGCGATGCAGGCTGACGTGGCGCGCAGCAAGCTGCACCTGCGGGGCGTCGGCAGCCTTCCGCTCGACCGCGAGGCCGCAGCCTGGGAAATCACCGAGGAGCAGCGGGCGCTGCGTAACTCGAGGCCGAAGACTCGCCGCTGGAAGGCGGTCGAGAAGCTCGACCTCGACGTGGACCGGGCGAAGCAGCGCCAGGAAGCCGCAGGCGCCCGCCTCCAGGAGGCCGAAGGCGCTCTAGCTCGTGCGCCTGAGGACGATGCGCGCGCCCTGGCGGACTGGCTGGCCGCCGGCGAGAAGGGCTCGCGCCCGCCCGCATCGCTGTACGAGCGCGAGCGCGACCGGGACGCCGCTCGGCTGCTCGTCGAGGCTGCGATGGTCGAGGTCGACCGGGCGCTCGAGCGGCGCCTACGGCATATCGAGGGCAACCGGAAGAAGATGATCGAGGACGCGCGGCGCGACGTCGAGGACGCCCGCCACCGGCTGCAGGCACACGCGCAGGCGCTGCCTGCGCTGCGGCAAGCGTTGCTCGACAGCCGCGACACTCTCCTCTGGGCTGCCGCGTATCCGGACCGAGCGGAAGGCTTCGGTTTCACCGCCGCCGCAGCGCTCGGCTTGCGTGAGCCCATGAAGAGGGCGCTCGCCACCGACGCACGCATCGAGTTCAGCGGGCTCATTGCGGCGCTCGAAGAGGACGCGACCGCGATCGCCGAGGCGTTCGGCGCCGAGCAGAAGCGGCAGCTCGGGATCGAGGTTCCGCGGACCCCGCAGACGGAGGCAATGTGGGAGAACGACCCGGCGAACATCGCGTGGAAGCAGGCCGAGCTCAAGCGGCTCCGAGGCCAACTGGGGCTGCGCTGATGCCGTCGCCGTCGATCCAGCTCTCCGACGAGGCGCGCGACCTGCGCTCGTGAACCACCTCGACCACGCCGGCCACGTTCACCCCGGCAGCCGCACCACCTGCCCCGCCTGCAAACGACCAGCACGGGGGAGGACGCACCGGCGCGCCGTCGCCCAATGCCTCGCCGAAGAACGAGTCTGCTGGATCTGCGGCGAACCCGGTACGCCCGGCAACCCCTTGAGCGGCGACCACATCATCCCCCGCTCACACGGCGGCCCCGACGAACGCTGGAACATGCGAGCCGCGTGTCTCCGGTGCAACAAGAAGCGAGGCGCCACTCAGTTTTTTGGACATAGGCGAGCCGCGGCTAGTCCCCGCCTCGTTTCGGACGGATTTCGTGGTGGCTGAGGGGGTGTCGCCGAAAGACGGCCGGGAGGACGCGCGCGAGCGGTATCTCGCGGCTGTTGCGCGGAGAGCCCTGATCGAGGCTGAGTGGCTCGAGCTCGGATCGCCGGTGACCTCCCAGGGTGGCGCGACGGGGCGTGCGCTTGTGCCGCATCCGTTGCTGAAGACGTTGGCGGAGGCGGACGGGTTGTGCGATCGGCTGGAGCGCTCGTTGTCGCGTCGTCCGGCTGCGGGTCGGCCGCCGGGTTCGGAGTCTGCGCCGGATCGGGTGGCTCCGCCGCGGGTTCGTCGGCTGCGTTCGGCGTGAGCGGCCTCG
>DATLXM010000149.1:0-2637 GCA_035575835.1 Gaiellaceae bacterium | reverse complement strand
CGAGCCGTCGGTCGAGCGCGGAGTCAGGCCTGCCTCGGCCTTGAGCTCGGTGTAGACCTCGTCGACGATCGCCTTCGTCTGACGCGTGTTCCGCCCGGTCGCGAGCACGAAGTAGTCGGTGTAGACGCACACGGGCCGCATGTCGAGGATGACGACGTTCTCGCCCAACTTCTCCGTGGCGAGGGCAGCGATCCGGCGTGCCTGTTGAAGACTGTCCAGAGCCATCAGTGTAGCTCCGCGTTGCGGACGTAGAGCCCTCTCGAGGCAATGTAGGCGGCGACCGCCGGGACGACGAGACCTTCGATCGATTCGCCGTTGCCCACGCGGCGCCGTAGCTCCGACGACGAGATCGGATGCGGCTCCAGCTCGAAGAGCTCGACGCGCGGCAGCGTGTGCGGCGACTCGTACCCGGGCCGGGCGGCGACTCCCAGCCGCGCAAGCTCGAGCACGCGCTCCGGCTCCTTCCAGGTGGGCAGCGCCGCGAGCTCGTCCGCGCCGATCAGGAAGATCGGGTCGTCGTAGCCGTACTCCTCGAGGGCATCGACCGTGTAGCGGTGCTCCTCGAGCTCGACCGAGGCGCCCAGCGGGGCAAAGGTCAGGCGGGCCAGCTCGAGCCGGTCGGCTGCGGAAGCCTCGGAGGCTTTGTGCGCCGCGTCTGCGATCACCGTCACGTGCAACTCGTCGATCCCGAAGTGTGCGACGGCCGCCACCGCGAGCGCACGATGACCGACGTGAGGCGGGTCGAAGCGGCCGCCGAAGACCCCGATCACGACCACTCGAGCGTCTCGTCGCCGATCTCGACGTCCTGGCCCTTCCGGATCCCGGCTGCCGCGAGCGCCGCCTCGAGCTCCGCCCCCTCCGGGGCGGTTCCGGCGATCCGGTAGCCGCGATCGGTGCGGTAGATCCGATAAGCGCGCCGGGCAGGCGGCTGCGGCCGGTACTCGAGGAAGTCGATGATCTCCGGTTCGGCCTCCTCGACCGGCGCAGGAGCGGGCGGGACGAGCGTGAAGAGCGTCCGCTTCAACTCCTCGATCCCCTCTCCGGTCGCCGCGGAGACCCGGAAGACGGCGATGACCCGCTCGTCCTCCAACGGGAAGTCCGGCGGCTCCGGAAGGAGGTCGATCTTGTTCAGCACGATTGCTTGCGGCCGTTCGTCGAGCCCGGCGCCGTAGAGGGCGAGCTCGCGGTCGATCGTGCGGAAGCGATCCTCGATGTCCTCGGCCGACGCGTCGATCACGTGCAGGAGGACGCGCGCCCGCTCCAGGTGGGCGAGGAACTCGTGCCCGAGCCCGATTCCCTCGCTCGCCCCCTCGATCAGGCCGGGAACGTCGGCGACGGTGAGCTGTGCACCGTCGGGCGACTCGACCGTGCCGAGCACAGGAGCGAGCGTCGTGAAGGGATATTCGGCGACCTTCGGGGTGGCATTCGAGATCCGCCGGAGGAGGGACGACTTGCCGGCGTTCGGGAGCCCTGCGAGCGCGGCGTCGGCGAGCAGCTTCAGCCGGAGGTCGAGTTCGGCCTCCTCGGGCGCGTCACCGACCTCGGCGAAGCGCGGCGTCTGCCGGACGGGGGTCGCGAAGTTCATGTTCCCTCTGCCCCCCTGGCCACCGCGAACCAGCACGACCTGCGCGCCGTGCGCCTTCAGGTCTGAGACGAGGTTCCCCTCGGCCGTATAGGCCTGCGTCCCGACCGGCACCTGCAGAGTGATCGTCTCACCGTCGGCGCCGTGCTTGCGGGCTCCGCGGCCCGGCTCGCCGCGGCCGGCCTTGAACTTCGTCTTCTGCCTGAACGCCGAGAGGTCGCGCAGATCCTTGTTCGCGACGAGGACGATGTCGCCGCCGCGGCCACCGTCGCCGCCGTCGGGCCCGCCCCTCGGGACGTGCTTTTCCCGCCTGAAGCTGAGCCCGCCGTCGCCACCGCGACCCGCCAGCACCTGGATGCGGGCGCGATCATGAAACACGGGCGCTAGCTCGGGTCGGTCTCGGCTGCGGCGACCGAGATGAAGCGCTTCTCGCCGCTCGTGCGGAACTCGACGATGCCGGGGCGCGTCGCGAAGATCGTGTGATCGCGGCCGAGCCCCACGCCGGCACCGGGCCGGAAGCGGGTGCCGCGCTGGCGGACGATGATCGCGCCGGACTTGACGACCTGGCCACCGAAGACCTTGACGCCGAGGCGCTTCGCGTTCGAGTCGCGCCCGTTCCTGGAGGAGCCGAGTCCCTTCTTGTGTGCCATCTAGCTCGACTCCTCCTTCGCAGCAAGTGCTGCCTCGATCGCGGCGAGCGCGCCCTTGCGCGCCGCAGTCGCCTGCTCGTACTCGAGCGCTGCCTCGAGCATCGGGCGGTTCCAGTCGGTGGACTGCTCCTTGATCGCGGCCACGGTCAGCTCCTCGTAGCCGGAGGGCATTCCCTTGACGTGATCGTCGGCCGCCGGCGTCGCGGGAGTCGCGGCAACAGCCGGAGCCGGCTTTGCGGCGGGCGCCGGGTCGGCCTTCGGCTTGGCGGGCGCACGCTTCGCGCCGGTGCCGCCGATCGACTCGATCTGAATCTGGGAGAGGCTCGCGCGGAAGCCCGTGTGCTTCTTGTAGCCGTTCTTCGGCCGGTACTTGCCGATCCGGATCTTCTCGCCCTTCACGTCTGC
>DATLXM010000148.1:0-6615 GCA_035575835.1 Gaiellaceae bacterium | reverse complement strand
TCGGGTACGGGCTGGCGCGAGCCGGGCACCGAGGCGCTCGACGTCTATTCGGACTGGAAGACGGTCTACGTCACCCACGACCCGGCCGCGGTATGAGAGCCGTCGCGCTCGTTCCCGCCCGCGCGGGATCGCAACGCGTGCCCGGAAAGAACGTGCGCGAGCTCGCAGGCCATCCCCTGATCGCCTACACGATCGCGGCCGCGCGGGAGAGCGGCGTCTTCGACGCGATCCTCGTGTCGACCGACTCGGAAGAGATCGGCGAGATGGCGCGCCGCTACGGGGCCGAGGTGCCGGGTCTGCGCCCAGGGGAGATCGCCACGGCGACCTCGCCGGACATAGAGTGGGTGAGCCACTTGATGGCCGGTCGCGACGAAGAGATCTTCGGAATCCTCCGCCCCACGAGCCCGTTCCGCAGCGCAGCGACCATCCGGCGCGCCTTCGACTTGCTCGTCGAGCTTGGCGAGAGAGCCGACTCGATTCGGGCGGTGGAGCTCGTCCGCCAGCATCCCGGCAAGATGTGGGTGCTCGAGGGCGAACTGATGCGCCCGTACGTCGCTCAACCTGCGGAAGGAGTTCCGTTCCACTCGATGCAGTATCAGGCCCTCCCACCGGTCTACGTCCAGAACTCGAGTCTCGAGCTCGCCTGGTCGCGCGTCCTCGAGGGCGAGCCCTCGATCGCTGGCCGCCGTGTCGCACCGTTTCTGACTGAGGGTCACGAGGGGCTGACGATCGACTACCCGGAGGACTTCGAGCGCGCGGAACACATCGTCGCAACGGGACAGACTGCAGTGCCGACGATCGCCTCGCCGTCTCGCAGCTAGAGGTGGCCCGCCGCCGAGGTCACGTCGGCTCGACGCCCGTTCCGGAGACCCGCTGAGCGCTCAACGTGAGCTCGAGGGCATGCGTGTGGCGATCGTATCCGCCTCGGGTGGCGGCTCGCGACGCTACCGCTGCGACCACCGGGCCGAGATGCTTGAGCTGGGAGGGGCGAGGGTCGAGGTCTACCCCGACTCCTACCGGCGGACGATCCTGGATCGCGGACTTCTCGACTACGACTGCGTGATCCTGCACCGCGCGCCCGGGAGCAGACAGCTCGAGCGCTTCGTCCAGGAGGCGCGAGTGGCCGGCACGGCAGTCCTCTACGACACCGACGACCTCGTCTTCGAGCCGGATCTGGCCGCGCGGATCTCCTGGACGGCGAAGTTCCCGGAAGAGGTCGGTCGGGGAAAGCTCGCAAGCCGTCGCCGCGCGATGGCCGCCTGCACGGGAGTGACCGTGAGCACCGAGCCGCTGCGCAGAGCAGCCTCGGCGGTCAACCCGCACGTGATCGTCCTCCCGAACGTCGTGGACGCGGCGATGGTGGCGGCGGCCAGCCCGGATGCCTGGCCGCGGCGGGAGCCGGCCGAGGGAGTGGTGATCGGTTACTTCAGTGGCACGGCGAGCCACGACGACGACTTTCGGGAGGCCACCGCGGCGGTGGGCGACGTGCTCGAGGCCTGTCCGACGGCTCGGCTCCTCGTCGTCGGGCCGCTTACTCTCGATCCCGTGCTCGCCCGCTTCGGCCCCCGGATCGAGCGGATCGAGCGGCGCCCGTTCGCCGAGCTCCCTCGGCTGATCGGGCTCGTCGATCTTGCACTCGCGCCGATCGAGCGCGGAAACCCCTTCGCTGAGGCCAAGAGCGGGATCAAGTACCTCGAGGCTGGCCTCGTCGGGGTCCCAGTGCTGGCGAGCGCGACGAGCGATTTCGCCCGCATCATTCGCGACCGGGAAACAGGGTTGCTCGCGAACACGCACGAGGAATGGCACACGCGCTTGCTCGAGCTGGTTCACGACTCCGCGCTGCGTGCATCGCTCGGACGCGCTGCTTGGGACGACGTGAGGGCATGCCATACGACGTCCGCTCGGGCAGGGACGGACAACGCCGAGTTGGCAGGGCTGCTCTCGGCCACGCGAGCGAGGCTCACACCTGGCCTGCTCCTCGCGCGCGCTCGGTGGCGTCTCCGCAAAGCCCGCTACTAGACGTGGCGGGAAGATTCACAAGGTACCGTGACCACGTGGTCGATCTCACCGAACGAGGCACGCGGCCGGGCCGAAGCGTGTCTACTGGACCGGCGCCGGCCGCGAGGCGGGACGGCGGTATGCGCGCGATCGAGCCGCGTGAACCCGGGCTGCTGAACGTCTGGCGGGAATTCTGGCGCTACCGCGCCCTGCTCCTCTTTTTCGGCCGCCGAATGCTCCTCAGGCGGTTCGCAAACACCTGGCTGGGCTGGCTCTGGCTCCCTCTCCGTCCAGCCGTGATGCTCTCAACCCGCATCCTGGTTTTCGGGGGGCTGATCGGGATCGCAACCGGATCGACTCCGTATGCACTCGTCTTCGTGGTCGCGACGACAGCCTGGACGCTCTTCTCCGAAACCGCCTTCTGGTCGGCGCGCAGCATCGAGCTCAACCGAAAGCTCCTGCCTCACGTCTACGTTCCGAAGCTGACCTTGATCGCCTCGGCCCTCGTGCTCAGCCTGGTCGAGTTCGGTATCTACGTCTGCTTCGTGATCGCCGGAACGCTGTACTACTTCGTCCGGGCAGACTTCCTCTACCTCGACATCGGCCTTAAGACACTGCTCGTTCCGCTGGGGCTTTTCTTCCTCGTCATGCTCGGCCTCGGGGTGGGGCTTCTGACCGCCAGCGCAGGAGCTCGCGCACGCGACATCCGGTTCAGCCTCGCCTACGTCCTCGGGTTCGTCTACTTCCTCACGCCCGTGATCTATCCGCTTTCGACCGTGCCACCGAAATGGCGTCCTCTCGCGGAACTCAACCCTCTGACCGGTGCAATCGAGATGGTGAAGGACGGTCTCTTCTCGTCCTCGCACGAGCTGAGCAGCGACGCCGTCCTCGTCACCGCAATCGCCGTATTCATCATCTGGATCCCAGGACTCTGGCTCTTCGACCGGCGCGAAGTGGGCATGCTGCACGGACGGCCGCAGCGGTGGTTCTCGAGGCCCGCCCGGTTCAGGCGCGCCCGGGGCTGAGCACCCATTCCGGACGCAGGTCCGCGCTCGGCGCACCGCGGGATGCCACCTGGAAAGCGAGGGCGTTGGTGCGACCGATCGTCGCTCCGGCGCCCGCGTGCTCGATCGACAACTCGACTCCGCAGACATACGAGCCCGCCATGAGCGCCTCCTGATCGAGACTGAGAACGAGCCGGTGGAAGCCAGTCTCTTCGTAGTTCAGCGGATCCGGCTGCTCGATCCGCAGAGTCGCTTCGGTGTGATTCCCACCCTCCGGCCGGAGTTCGACAACGGCCGCGATCTCGAGTGGCGCCGACGCGAGCTCGAGTTCGAGCTCCAGCTCCAGAAGCGCCGGCTTCGTGGTTCGAGCCGAGATTCCGGTCAGAGCAGCGAGGTGATTGAAGCTACGGAGAGGTGGACGGACGGCAGCGGTCACGTCGACCTGCGCGGCGGCGTACGCGCCGAGCACCTCGCTCGCCGGCCCGTAATCGACGACGCGTCCAGCTTCCAGCCAGAGCACCTCGGAACAGAGGCGCTGGACGAGCCCGAGGTCACTCGACTCTAGGAGGATCGTCGCGCCTTCCGCGTGACGGCGCTCGACGAGCTCGAGTGCCCGAGCACGAGCGTCGGGTCCGACCACCACCGGGTCGACGAGCAGCACGGTGTCGGCCCCTGCGTTGAGGGTTGCCGCAAGCGACAGGCCGCGCATGGAGCGCGTGGGACCGTGTTGGCTCTCCTGGCTCGGGATCTCGGCGAACTCGAGGATCTCCCGCAGATGCTCGTGGGCGAGAGCCTTCGGGTAGCCCGCCGCGAGAAGCGCGCCGCCGATGTTCTTGGCGGGAGCGTCCGCGGTCGTCATGAACAGGGCCGAGATCTCGGCCAGCGGCGACACCCTCCCACGCAGGAGCGCGCGGCCCGAAGTCGGTGGGGTACCGCCGGCGAGGACGCGGAGTAGAACGGTCTTCCCGGAGCCGGGAGCCCCAACGATGCCGACGGCCCGGCCCTCCGGGATCGCGAACGAGACGTCTCGGAGCGCCCAGCTCCCGGCCTCGCCGACAACAATCGGCGCCTCCTCCGGAACGAGTTCGTCGTCATCGTCTCCCTCGACGTCCTCTTCGTCGTCCTCCTGCCAGCCGCGGCTGCCCCGACCTCGACGCGAGAAGATGGGCTTCGGCGGCTCGTACATCCGGGCCGACGCGGGGTGGTACCGCAGCGAGAGCAGCTCGGCGAGGACGGCGGGGTAGGCGGGGTCGATCTCGGCTCGGTCGGGCATCGACAACAGCTTGCCTAGTCCCCGCGCCGGAGGGCTTTGACGATCGGCTCGAGCGGACGCGTCAGCACTCGTGGTAGCCGACGGTAAGCGCGTCCCGCCCGGCCCCGCTGATCCTTGCGCCACCGTCGAAACCGACGCACGCGCTCGTCCGCACGAAACCGGCGGCGCCGGCTCGTCCACCGCTGCCGGTTGACCGCCCGCGTCGCCGCCAGGAGGTACAGCGCGGTCAGGCGGAGCCGGTCGCCGGACGGTCGGCCGGCCAGCGACCCGTGGAACCAGACGAGATGCTGCATCCACCACGGAAGCCGGCCCCTCGTCCGGGCTGCCGCGGGAAAGAGACTCCGGCGCTGACGCGCCAGCGAGGGGTTGACGTCGTCGAACGTGCGCCGTGACCAGAGAACGCGCTCGACCTGCACGAAGCTCCCTTCGAGCGCGAGCCGGGCGAGCAACAGACGGTCCGGGAGAAGCGTCTCGGGGAAGCCGCCGGCGCGTTCGAGGGCGTCGACGCGAAACAACCCGTAGACCATGTCTCCCGCTCGCACCCCGCGGGAGGTCGCGCGGAGCCGGGCGACGGGGTCGGGAACGGCGCGTGTGTCGAGGCGATGCCCGACTCTCGGCGCGATCGTGCCCGCAGGCGTGAGACGCTCGACCTCCGGATACGCGAGCACTGCGTCCGGATCGTTCTCGAGAGCACCGAGCAGTTCCGCGATCCAGTCCGGGTGCCACACGTCGTGGTCACTTCCCCAGGCGAAGTAGCGGATCGACGGGCACGACTGCACGGACGTCTCGAAGGCGAGCCGCCAGGCACCGGTCAGGCCGAGCCGCTGGTCGCTGCGGAGGTACGAAACGAGTCCGCTCTCGGCGTATCGCCGCGCCGTCGACTCGGCTCCGTCGTCCGAGCTATCGTCAAGCACGACGAGGCGCACCGGATCGTAGGTCTGACTCAGGAGTGAGTCGAGCGCCGCCTCGAGATGCCGGGCGTGACGGATCGGAATCCCGACCGCGACCAGCGGGTCGTCGCTGCTCCGCCGCGTGGCCGCCAGGCGCGTATCGTCAGAGTACGCTACGGGACTGCCGCTTACGTCAGAGCTTACGTTGTCCATCAAGCAAACAATGCCTCCTCTCCGCATTCTCTTCTTCCTTCTCGCACCCAACTTCGATCGGGTCTTCGCCTCGTTTCTCGAATCGCTTCTCGAGCGCGGACACACCGTGCATGTTCTCATTCAGAAGCAGAAGCAGAAGCCGGGACGCCTGCCCTCGGGGGGCGGAGCGATCCTGGACGAGCTGGCTGCGCGCTATCCGTCGTTCACCGTGGAGGGTGAACCCACCGTCCCGGATCGATGGCTCGCACTCCGCACGGGCCTTCGAGCCGGCATCGACTACGTGCGCTACCTCGAACCGGAACTCGTGCAGGCCCACGCACTTCGTCGTCGAGCCAGAAAGATCGCTCCTGTGCTGATCCGAATGCTCGTCAAGGGCCTCAAGTCGGTGCCTCGGTTGCGCCGGCCGGCCGCCGCCGCGCTCGGCCGGCTGGAGCGCGTCGTGCCGATCGCCGCAACTACCCGCTCGATCGTCAGTGCGGCCGATCCAGACGTCGTGCTCGTCGCACCGCTCGTCGGTCTCGGCGCCCGGCAGAGCGACTGGATCCGGGTGGCGGCAGACCTCGGCATCCCCACGGTGCTCCCCGTCGCGAGCTGGGACAACCTGACGAACAAAGGCGTCCTGAAGCAGATCCCGACCCGGGTCATCGTCTGGAACGACGCGCAAGCCGCAGAGGCGATCGATCTGCACCGAGTGCCGGCCGAGCGGATCGTCGTGACGGGCGCGCATGCGTTCGACCACTGGTTCGAACAGGGCCCCCGGCTCGAGCGGGAGGCCTTCCATTCCCTCGTCGGACTGCCTCTCGAGCCGTTCTTCCTCTACGCAGGCTCGTCCTACTTCATCGCGCGTTACGAGCCGTCCTTCTTCCGAACCTGGCTCGAGAAGGTTCGCTCGAGTGATGACCCCGCGCTCCGAGACGTCGGCGTACTCGTTCGTCCACACCCGCAGAATGCCCGTGGCTGGTCCGAGTACGAGCCGGATGATGACCGCGTCGTCGTCTGGCCCCGAGGGGGCGCGTCCCCCACCGACGCGGGCAGACGCGAGGATTACTTCCATTCGCTCTGGTACTCGGCCGGAGTGGTAGGGATCAACACGAGCGCACTGATCGAGGCGGCGATCGCTCGCCGACCGTCCTTCACGCTCCTGCTCGAGAGCTTCCGCGAGACCCAGGTCGAGCTGCCGCACTTCGCCCACGTGGCGAGCGGCCCGAACTCCCTCGTGATCGTCGGAGAAGACTGG
>DATLXM010000147.1:0-8073 GCA_035575835.1 Gaiellaceae bacterium | reverse complement strand
GTGAACCGCGCCGTCGGAGACGAGCGGGTGAACTCCTCCCAGCGCCAACCGCCATTCGCGGTTCCCTGGATCTTGCGCATCGTCGCGACGAGCGAGAGCCACTGCTTGCCGGCAGGGGTCGCGGTCTTGACCACGATCGCGCCGACCGGATAGCGGGCGCCCGTCTTCCGCTTGCTCACGTAGACGTTCTTCGTGCCGCCGTGGGCCGGGGAGCCGCCGCGGATCGGCTTCGCGTTCAGCTTCGGCCACTTCGCGTACCCGTTCACGTAGGCCGGGATCCCGTTGGCGTCCTGGCGGGCGCTCGCCGTTCCCACGACGACGAGGACGAGCAGTGTGGCGAGGCAGGCGGCGACCCTCACCGCACGATCGTACCGCCCGCAACGAGGGACCGCACGGCGGCGACGATCTCGGCCGGCCCCGGCAGCGTGGCCACTTCGAGGTCCTTCTGATACGGGATCGGATGCGAGGCCGCACCGATGCGAACGACCGGCGCGTCGAGATCCCAGAAGCAGTGCTCGGCCACGTGCGCGGCGACCTCGGAGCCGAAGCCGCAGAACTGGACTGCTTCGTGAGCAACGACGAGCCGGTGGGTCTTCGCGACCGATGCCGCGATCATCGCGGTGTCGAGCGGGACGAGCGTGCGAGGGTCGAGAACCTCGACGCTCACGCCTTCGCGCTCGAGCTCGTGCGCGGCTCGGAGCGCATGCGGCACGAGCGCACCCAGCGCGACGACCGTCACGTCCGTTCCCTCGCGGGCAATCCGCCCCACGCCGAGCTCGATTCCGTAGCGCTCCTCGGGCACCGGAGCGGGCTCCCCGAAGAAGAGCAGCTTCTGCTCGAGGAAGATGACCGGGTTGTCCCCGCGGATCGCCGCCGAGAGCATCCCCTTCGCGTCGTAGGGCGTAGCGGGCATGGCGACGACGAGGCCGGGAATGTGCGCGAAGAGCGCCTCCAGGCTCTGTGAGTGTTGCGCTCCGAGCCGGACCCCGCCGCCCGAGACCATCCGGATCACGAGCGGGATGCTCGGAGTCCCGCCCATCATGAACCGGAGCTTCGCGGCCTGATTCATGATCTGGTCGAAGGCGACTCCGGCGAAATCGGAGAACTGGAGCTCGACGACGGGCCGCAGGCCCGTCAGGGCGGCGCCGATCCCGCAGCCGACGAAGCCACTCTCGGTCAGTGGCGTGTCGCGGATCCGCTCCGCGCCGAAACGCTCGTAGAGACCCTCCGTCGCGCGGAAGAGCCCGCCCACCTTTCCGATGTCCTCACCGATCACGATCACGCTCGGATCGGCTTCGAGCTCGAGCTCGAGCGCCTCGCGGAGGGCTGCGACGAAGCCGAGGCTCCGCTCCGCCTCCTCGGCCGGCACCGGATAGCTCCGTTGCGGTGCGAAGACCGCTGGCAGGAGATCGTCCCCACTCGCGTCCTCGTCGGCGAGCGCGATCTCGATCGCAAGCTCGACCTCGCCTTCCACCTCGGCCAACAGCGCTTCGATGCGGTCGTCGTCGAGCTCGCCGAGGTCGCGCAGCACCCGCTCGAAGTGGGGAAGCGGGTCCTTCGCCTCCCACTCCGTCACGAGCGTGGGGTCGCGCACGTCGGGGAGGTTCGCGCGCATCGAGTGCTGCATCCGCCGGAACGTCTTCATCTCCAGGAACGTCGGGCCGACGCCCTCCCGGGCCCGCTCGAGCGCGCGGGCGACGGCGTCCTCGACTGCGAGCAGGTCGTTGCCGTCCACGATCTCGCCGGCCATCCCGTAGCCAGACGCACGGTCGGCGAGGTCCTCGACGGCACGCTGAGCCCGCCAGTCGGCCGAGAGCGCGTACTGGTTGTTCTCGCAGATGAAGACCACGGGGAGCGCCCACGTCGCGGCGAGGTTCATTCCCTCGTGCGCTGCTCCCTGGCCGGCGGCGCCGTCGCCGAAGAAGGCAACGGCCGCCTGCCCGGTGCCGCGCAGCTTCGCGGTCAGGGCCGCTCCGCACGCATGCGGAATCCCGGCGCCGACGATCCCGTTGCAGCCGAGGATGTCGAGTGAGAGGTCGGCGATGTGCATCGAGCCGCCGAGCCCCTTGCAGTAGCCCGTCCGCTTTCCGAACATCTCGGCCATCATCCGGCGGAGGTCGGCCCCGGCCGCGATCAGGTGCCCGTGCGAGCGGTGATGGCCGACGAGGTAGTCCGTCTCGCGCATCACCCCGGCCGCACCGACCGCGATCGCCTCCTGCCCGACGCAACTGTGCGCCGTCCCGAAGATCACGCCCTGCGCGAAGAGCTCGGCGGCACGATCCTCGAACCGGCGGATCAGCGTCATCAGACGGTACTGCTCGACGAGCGGCGGCCGGTCGTCGGGGCGCTCCTCGGCCACGGTCGCTTCGGCGCTCATCGCGGCGGCCGCTGATGGAGCTCGAAGACGTAGCCGTCGGGGTCGAGCGAGTAGAGGCTCTTGCCACCCGCGTTCGCGCCCCCGGTCATCTCGACGGGCCCGTCCGAGCGGAACGAGACGCCCTTCGCCTTCAGCTCGTCGTAGAGCTCGTCGATCCCGGTGACGAAGACGCAGAAATGCCCGGTGCCGTGGTGGGAAGGCGGGGAGCTCCCGTCGACGCGCTCGCAACCCTGGTACGCGATCAGCTCGACCTCGACCTCGCTCCCGGGGACGCGGAGCATGGCGATCTCGAGGCCGCTCGCCTCGGGGACGCCGACGATCCGGGTGATCTCAGGCTCCTCGTAGAGCCGGCGCCAGAGAAGCTCCAGACCGAGCAGGCCGCAGTAGAACCCGAGCGAGCGGTCGAGGTCTGAGACGGTGATCCCCGCGTGGCGAGGCCCGGTGATCGCCCACGCGCTCATCGGGCTAACGTACTGCGGAGGAGGGACGGATGCTTGAAGGTCGGGTGCTCGAGGGTCGGGTCGTGCTGGTCACGGGAGCGGCGAGCGGGATCGGCCGCGAGATCGCAGAGCGCTTCGCGCGCGAGGGCGCCCGCGTGAGCGGATTCGACCGTGGGGGCGACGGCGTGATCCACGGCGACGTCCGCTCCCCCGCCGAGGTCGAGGCGGCGGTCGAGCAGGTGGTGAGCAGCGAAGGCAGGCTCGACGTGCTCGTCTGCAGCGCCGGCGTCCGCGAGATCGGCGACGTCTACTCGATGGCGACCGACGAATGGGACAACGTGATCGCCGTCAACCTGAGCGGCACGTTCTACTGCTGCCAGGCCGCCGCCCGCCGGATGCGCCAGAACAACGACGGAGCCGGTGGCGGCGCGATCGTGAACATCTCCTCCGTCGGCGGCCTGATCGGGCTCGCCAGGCGGCCGGCCTACACCGCCGCGAAGCACGGCGTCGTCGGGCTGACGAAAAGCCTGGCCCGCGATCTCGGCCCGGCCGGGATCCGCGTCAACGCGATCTGTCCGGGCCTGATCCGGACGCCGCTGACCGAGCAGTACTTCGCCGAGGACGCGTTCGAGCAAGGGCTTCAGACGGTGATCCCGCAGGGGCGCGTCGGCGTTGCCTCCGACGTGGCAGACGCAGCGCTCTACCTCGCCAGCGACCAGTCGGCCTACGTGAACGGGATCGCACTCACGGTCGACGGCGGCTGGCTCGCGGAGAAGAGCTTCGCGGCGGGCGAGGCGGCGGAATCGACGTTCCTCGCGACGAGTGAATCGACGGGCGAGACGGCCAGAGAGGACGCCTAGCCTCGGGCGGCGGCGTGCGCCGGCAGGTAGTAGCGCTCGGCGTACTCGATCACGGCGCGCTGCATCGAGAAGCGCGGCGCGAGCTGGGCGATCGACTCCTTCATCATCCCGACCCAGCGGTCGCGATCGTCGGTCCAGATGGGCACGACCTCTTCCTCGAGAAGCCGGTACAGCTGCTCGCGGTCGGCGTCGTCCTCGCCGCCTTCGATCGCCCAGCCGACCTCGGGCGCGTAGCCCTCGGCCCACCAGCCGTCCAGGACGGAGAGGTTGAGCACCCCGTTGACCGCAGCCTTGATCCCGCTCGTCCCCGAGGCCTCGAGCGGCTTGCGCGGCGTGTTCAACCAGACGTCGCAGCCGCGCACGAGCGCCCGCGCGAGCAGCATGTCGTAGTTCTCGAGGAAGACGACGCGGGCTCGCGTCCGCTGGTTCCGGGCCAGCTCGACGATCCCTTGCATCACGTCCTTGCCGGGCACGTCGGCGGGGTGGGCCTTGCCGGCGACCACGATCTGGACGGGGAGCGCGAGCAGGCGCTCCATGTCCGAGAAGACGAGCCCGGCCCGCTTGTAGGTCGCGAAGCGGCGCGCGAAGCCGATCGTGAGCAGGTCGCGGTCGAAGCCGGCCCGTTCGGCGAGCCGGGCCTTCGCAGCCGAGTGGACGCGCCACAGCTCCTCGTTCGGGACGTCGCGCGCCGCAGCCCAGTTCGCCTCCTCCGGCGGCGCGTCCGGGCGGACGCCGCGCGAGCGGAGGAGATCGCCGAGAGCCGGGTCGAGCCAGGTGCCGATATGGACGCCGTTCGTGACGTGGCCGATCGGCGTCCGCTCGCCGAGCGCCCCCCACATCTCGCGGGCGACCTCGCCGTGCAGGGCCGAGACGCCGTTCGCGGAGGCCGAGAGACGCAGCGCGAGCGGGGTCAGGCCGAAGCCGGACTCGTCGCCGAAGTGGCCGAGCGCGAGAAAGTGCTCGCGGTCGAGCCCCGCCTCCGCGGCGAGCTCGCCGACGTAGCGGAAGACGAGCCCCTCGTCGAAGACCTCGTTCCCGGCGGGCACGGGCGTATGCGTCGTGAAGACGGACGAGCGGCGGACGGCGTCGAGCGCGTCCTCCGTCGACATCCCGCCGGCGACGAGCGTCCGCAGCCGCTCGATCTGGAGGAAGGCCGAATGCCCTTCGTTGAGGTGGTAGACGGTCGGCTCGATCCCGAGCGCGGCCAGGGCACGGACGCCGCCGACCCCGAGCAGGAGCTCCTGGCGGATCCGGTGCTCGCGGTCGCCGCCATAGAGCGCGTCCGTGAGCCAGTCGACCTCGAGCAAGTAGAGCGGGACGGAGCCGACGTCCTTGCGCCAGACCGCGGCCTCGATCGTCTCGCCCGCGAGGTCGACGGAGACCGTCACCGACTCCCGCACGAGCCCGACCGCTTCAGGGTCGACGGGCTGGTAGTCCTCGGTCTGGCGGCCAGCCTTGTCGATGCCCTGGCGGAAATAGCCGCCGCGGTAGAGGAGGCCGACGCCGACGAGCGGGATCCCGAGCTCGGCCGTCGCCTTGAGGTGGTCGCCGGCGAGAACGCCGAGGCCGCCGGAGTAGATCGGCAGGCGCTCGTGCAGCCCGAACTCCATGCTGAAGTAGGCGACGCGGAGGCCCTCGTCCCGGCTCTCGGTGCGCCCCCACCACGGCGCGGTGTCTGCGGTCGCGTGCGCCACAGCCCGGGAAGCTACAGGGCCTTCTGTCCGTCCGCAGTCGGGTGGAGACGCGGCAGGTCGGACTCCCAGCCGCGGCGCAGCACCTCGACGAGCGAGGGAGGCGTGATCAGCGAGACGTCGCGGGCGGGCCGCCGAGCCACGCGCTCGACGTAACCGGCCGGCGACCAGCGGAGGAGCTCGCGGCCGAGGACGAGCCACGCCGCGTCGTCCTCGCGGACGAACGCGCCGTCCGGGAGCGTGGCGAGCGCTGCTGGGTGCAGCGCTCGTTCTCCGGACTCGACACGTTCCCCGTGCAGCTGCGCGTCGATCGCGTCGGCTCCGACCTGGCCCGGATGAAGCTTCCGCCACAGCTCCGTGAAGCGGACGTAGTCCTCGCGGCGGCAGAGCGCGCAGGGCCTGTGACCCGCCGCGAAGGCCGTCGCCTCGTCGAGGAAGAAGAGCTCGGTGAACCGGCCGGGCTGGAGGAGCGGGCGGCGCAGCCAGCCGCGGAACTCGAGTCGGCAGGCGATCCAGCGCTTCCCGTTCCAGCTCCGGGTGATCCGGCCGGACGCGTCGTGGAGGCAGCCGCGATTTCCGTAGAGCAGGCCGCGCGCGGAGTCCGCGACCAACTCGCCGAGCGGCGTGACGCGATTCCGGAGCGGCATCCGGGCGCACAGTTTACGCCCCTCCGCCCACCGGGTACGTCCTGACAATGGCCAAGAACCTGCAGCAGGTCGCGACCGGCGTCCACCGCTACGCGGACGGGCTCGTCAACTGGTATCTCGTCGAGGAAGGCGATGCGCTTGCGCTCGTCGATACGGGCTGGCCGTCGAGCTGGGGCCGAATCGAGGCCGCGCTCGCGGAGCTCGACCGGAAGCCGCGTGACGTGACCGCGATTCTGCTTACCCACGGCCACGCCGACCACCTCGGTGCGGCCGAGCGTGCTCGCACCGAGACAGGGGCGACCGTCTGGGGGCACCGCATGGAGGCCGACCGGATCAAGGGCGAGCAGAAGGGCGGCTCGTCGATCGCCCTCGTCCCGCGCTTCCTCCCCCACCTCTGGAGGCCGACGACGCTCGGCTTCGTCCTCCACGCGACCGTGCGCGGCTTCCTCACCCCGCGCTGGGTGACGGAGGTGACGCCGTTCGAGACCGGCCAGGAGCTCGACGTGCCGGGCCGGCCGCGCGTCGTCTTCACGCCGGGCCACACGCAGGCGCACTCGAGCTTCCATTTCGCCGAGCGCGGAGTCCTCGTCACCGGCGACGCGCTCGTCACCCGCGACCCCGTCACCGGAGAGACCGGCCCGAGGGTCTTCTCCGACGCTCTGAACTCGAGCCCGGAGGAGGCGCGGAAGTCGCTCGATGCACTCGCTCGGGCAGAAGCGGACGTGCTCCTGCCCGGCCACGGCGAGCCCTGGACGCAGGGCACGGCCGCGGCGATCGAGCGCGCTCGCAACCGCGCTTAGAGGTCGAGCCGGGTCTCCTCCAGATCGAGCTCGCGCAGGATCGGATTCATCACCTCGTCGCCGATCGTGCCCACGCGCCGGAGATCGACGATCGCCGCGCGCTCGGCGCCGAGCAGCTCGCGGCGAAGGCGCTGATAGGCCGCCGAGCGATCCTCGATCGAGCCGTCGTCGCCGTCGTCGAAGCGTGCTGAGAAGCGGTTGATCCGGAACTCGAACAGGCCGCGCATCCGCTCGGCGGTGTCGTCCCGGACCCAGTCCTCCCGCGCCAGCTCCTCCAGCCGTCCGATCGCCGCCTCCGCAGCCTTGATCCGCGCCTTCGACGCCTCCCGCGCCGACTTGTCGTCGGCCTCGAGGCCGAGGAGCCGGATCACGCCCGGCAGGGAGAGTCCCTGCCCGACGAGCGTCACGAGGATCACGCAGAAGGCGAGGAAGATCACGAGGTCGCGGCCCGGGAACGGCGTGCCGTCGTCGGTCGAGAACGGCAGCGCGAGCGCGGCCGCCAGCGAGCCCGCCCCCCGCATGCCCGCCCAGCCGATCAGCGCAGGCGCTTGCCAGGGAGGCGCAGGGTCGCGCTCGCGGATCCGGCTGCTCAGCAGGCGTGGCAGATAGGTCGCCGGAAACACCCAGAGGATCCGGACGAGGACGACCGTCGCGCCGACGGCCGCCGCGTAGCCGAGGAGCGTTCGGCCGGCAACGCCCTCGAGGTTGTCGAGGATCCCGGGCAGCTGTAGCCCGGTCAGCACGAAGATGACCGCGTTGAGGACGAACGTCCCGATCTCCCAGACGGCATCCCCCTGGAGCCGAACCTGCGCGGTAGTCAGCTCCGGGGTGTGCCAGCCGAGGTAGACGCCCGCCGTCACGGCCGCGAGCACCCCGGACACCCGAGCACCTCGGCCGGGAGGGAAGGCGAAGTAGCCGGTCATCAGAGAGATCGTGATCTCGACGGGCGGGATCGTCGAGCCGCCGCCTGATCTGGCGCACGATCCACCCGACCACCAGCCCGATCAGGATCCCTCCGACCGTGCCGAGCACGAAGTCGAAGCCGGCGCTCCAGAGCGAGAACGACCCCGACGACGGCACCGACTGCGACGCGGTAGGCGACGAGCGCGGTTGCGTCGTTCACGAGCGACTCCCCTTCGATCACTGCGGAGATCCGTCGGGGGACTCCGAGCCGCTCCGCGATCGCAGACGCGGCGATCGGGTCGGTCGGCGAGACGATCGCCCCGAGCGTGAACGCGGCCGCCCAGGGCAGGTCGAC
>DATLXM010000146.1:0-1633 GCA_035575835.1 Gaiellaceae bacterium | reverse complement strand
AGCGAGTAGCCGACGATCAGCTCCGCGAGTCGGTCGAGGCGGGGATCGTGCACAGCGTGCTTGTAACAAACGACGCGGCCGGGCAGCGAGTGCCGTCCCGGCCGCGTCGCGTCGTTACTACCTCGTGATCCGGAAGGGCCGGCTCGTGAAGAGCTGGACGCGCTTCGGCGCGAGCCTCGGGGTGACCGAGACCGCGAGGACATACGTCCCGGGGGTCGTGATCCGCTTCGAGAGCTTCTGCGGCGGCTGGCGGTTCGCGTCCACCAGGACGCCCGTCAGCTTCGCCAGGGCGCCCGCGGCGGACGTGCCTCGCTTGACGATCAGCGAGCGAACGACGATGTCCTCGGCGGCCGTCGGGGTGAACGAGTACGTCTTCTTGTCCTTCGTTCTTCCCTTCGGGTAGGACTCGAAGACGACCGAAGCGGCCTCAGGCTTGAGGGACGGCGTCCAGCTCCGGAGCAGACCGAGGCAGCCACCGCCCGTCGCGACGATCGCGGCCGCGACGGCCGCGTTCGAGGCTCGCTCGGTTCCGTCGGTCCGCCGCAGCGCCGACTGCCAGCCGAGGCGGCTGCGCTCGTCGTAGTAGCCGAAGAAGTTGAGCTGGGCGACGTCGGGATCGCAGGCGACGAACCGGATCAGCTCGGCGTAGATCGCCGCCTGGCTCAGCTCGCTCGTCACCTTGACGTTCTCCGCGTCCGCGTAGGCGGGGTTCCCGTCGGTCGTGACCTGCCAGCCCACCTCGTCGAGGTAGAGCTTGAGTCCGCTGACGGTCGTCGTCTGCGGGGTGCCGTTGAAGGCGTCCCAGAGGCCCTGCTTGATCCGCCCGAGCTCCTGGGCGCTCGCGTTCGGCCAGCCGTACGTGAACGAGAACGGAACGGTGAAGTTGCTCGGGTTCGGATACGGATGGAAGCTGAAGCCGTCCATCAGCGGGGTCATCCGGTTCGAGCTCCGGTACCAGTTCCCGAGCGAGTTGAGGAAGTGGACGGGCGAGGTCTTCCCTGCGGCGGCGGGGTCGCGGGAGCCGCGCGGCGAGAGGCCGACGCCGAGGACGGTGTTGGCCGGTGAGACGGCCTTGAGCGCGTCGTAGCCGGCGGCGAGGAATGGCCCGAAGGTGGCGCCGGAGAGGATCTGCCCGGCGCCGTTGCCCTGCGGCCGCCAGAACGTGTTGAGATTCGGCTCGTTGCCGACGATGTAGGTCGTGACCTGGGGGTAGCGCTGCGCCAGCGCGCCGAGCCAGGTGGCGAACGCGGCGGGACTGACGGCCCCGCCCTCGATCTCGCTCGGCGGGTACGGGTAGACCGCGAAGAGCACCTTGACCCCGGCGGCGATCGCCAGCGGCACCGCACGGTCGAGCGCTTCCTGATCCGGAATCGTCAGCGGGTCGCTCGGCTTCCAGCGCACCGTCATCACGTTCTGCTTCAGGCCGGCACCGGCCATCTGGCCGAAGAAGACGGCCCCGCCGTCGCCGGAGTACTTGCCCGTGTCGTCGTTCGCACCGACGTCGACGGCGGCTGCCGTCGCGGTGAAGGTCATGGCGAACGCACAGGCGAACGCTGCAGTCAGCTTCTTCAAGATGCCAAATTCCTTTCGCAGGAGACCCGTTCCAAGCTCGACTATCGGTTGTTCGACACGC
>DATLXM010000145.1:0-11898 GCA_035575835.1 Gaiellaceae bacterium | reverse complement strand
GTGCCGCCGTTGAGCGCGCCGCCGCGCAAGTTCTCGTTCGCCTGCTCGAGCACCGACGGCGTCCAGACGAAGCGGTTGCGGATCAGGTCGCGGAAGCCGGGCGCGAGCGCCTCGATTCGCGCCTCGATCCGTTCCGCGAGGTCGCCGGGTTCGGCGCCCTGCGGGAGGTGCGTGTAGGCCCACGCGGTCTCCTTGCCCTCCGGTTGCCGGCTCGGGTCGGCCATCGAGTACTGGCCCATGACGAGGAACGGATCGGTTGGCACGAGCCCGCGGGCGAGCTCGCTCGCGGTCACGCTCAGCTCGTCGATCGACTCGGCGACGTGGATCACGGGGGCGCGGCGCGCGTCCGGCGCGCTCCAGGGGATCGGCGCGTCGAGCGTCCAGTCGACCTTGAAGGTCGCGGGGTCGAGCTCCATCCTCCGGATCCCGTCGAGCACGCGGGCCGGCACGTGCTCCCGCGCGAGCAGGTCGAGGTAGAGCGCGACGGCGTGCACGTCGGCAAGAACCGCCTTCCCGGCGCCGACCTCGCCCGCGCTCGAGCGCACCCCCACCGCGCGGCCGCCACGCACGAGGATCTCCTCGACGCGGGCGCCGCAGGTGACGCGGCCGCCCTTCGACTCGAGCCGGCGCACCAGAGCGTCCGTGAGCCCGCCCGCGCCGCGCTCGACGCACGGATAGCCGACCGTCTGGCCGAGCGAGCAGAGGAACCAGCCGAAGAACCCGCCGATGCTCGACTCGGGCAGGAGATCCGCGTGGAGCGCGTTCCCGGCGATGAGCCGGCCGCCCCCGGCTCCGCGGAAGTGCTCGTCCGTCATCCGCCGCACGGAGAGGAGGGCGAAGCGCGCGAAGTCGGGCAGATCCTTGCGCAGCCGCAGCGCCATGCCGAGGCCGGCCCGGACGGGTGGGAAGGGCGTGGAGAGCGCCTGGAGGAACGGCTTCTCGATCCGGAGGTAGCGCGCGAAGAGCTCCCGCCAGGCGTCTCCGTCGCCGGCCGCGAAGCTCTCGAGTGAAGCTGCGGTCTCGTCCAGATTCCGGGAGAGGACGGCGCAGGAGCCGTCCGAGGTCGGGTGCGCGAGCACCAGCGGGCCGTGGCTCCAGCGCAGGCCGTAGCGTTCGAGCTCCAGCCCGCGCATCGCCGGGGAGGCGGCGGTGAGCGGGTAGAACGAGCTGAACTGGTCGTGCACGAACCCCGGTTCCACGTGCTCGCCGCTCTTGACCGCGCCGCCGGGACGATCCTGTGCCTCCAGCACCTCGACCGACCAGCCTGCGTCGGCGAGCAGGTTCGCGGCGACGAGCCCGTTCGGGCCCGCGCCGATCACGACGGCGTCCGGCATGAGCCAACCGTAGCCAGGTTGCGTTTTCGGCAAACGGGAGACACACGCCCTGTGCCCGTGACCACGATCGAGATCGCCGCTTCGCCGGACCGCGTCTTCGAGGTGCTCGCCGACGCTCGGTGTTACGCGGAATGGGTCGTCGGCAACCAGGAGGTCACGGGCGCCGATCCCGGGTTCCCGGCGGTCGGCGCGAGCTTCTATCCCCGAGTGGGCTTCAGACCGGTCGTCGTCGATGGCAAGACGACGGTGCTGGAGAGCGAGCGTCCGCATCGCCTCGTCCTGCACGCCCGAGCGCTCCCCGTGGCAGATGCCATCGTCGCGCTCGAGCTCGAGGCATCGGGTGCCGGAACCGTCGTGACGATGCGCGAGGATCCGGTCGGGCCTGCGCCGCTCAGGCTGGCCCAGCGGATCGGCGAGCCCCTCCTCCATCGCCGCAACGTCGAGTCAGTGCGCCGCCTCAAGGCTCTCGCAGAACGCGATGGCTGAACCCCCCGTCCTCGTCACCGGTGCCACTGGGCACGTCGGTTCTCACCTCGTCGAAGCCCTGCTCGGCAGCGACAAGCCCGTCCGTACGATGTCGCGGGATCCGGCCGAGCGTGCGGGCGTCGAGACCGTGCAGGGGGACGTGCTCGACCGCGAGTCGCTCGACGCCGCGCTCGAGGGTGTCGGGGCGGCCTACTACCTCGTGCACGCGCTCGCCTCCGACGGCGGCTACGGCGAGGAAGAGCGCACCGGCGCCCGGAACTTCGCTGCGGCGGCCGAGGCGGCCGGGGTGGAGAGGATCGTCTATCTCGGTGGGATCGCGCGCGGGGAGGGCCTCTCCGAGCACTTGCAGACCCGGCAGGAGGTGGGGGGGATCCTCCGCACCTCGGCCGTCCTCACGATCGAGCTCCAGACCTCGGTCGTGATCGGCGAGGGCAGCGCTTCCTTTGAGCTCGTTCGTTCGCTCGTCGACTACCTGCCGGTGCTCGTCCTCCCGGACTGGATCGACTCGTACTGCCAGCCGATCGCGCTCGCCGACGTCGTCGATTATCTCGTCGCGGCGCTCGACGTGGACGTCCCCGCGAGCGCTGTCTTCGAGGTCGGCGGCAGCGACCGAATCACCTATCGACAGCTGCTCGACGAGTACGGGCGCGCAGTCGGCTCGAAGCGGCCCACGATCGCGGTGCCGGCTCTACCGATCCCGTTCGCGGGCTGGCTCACGAGCTTCGCGCCCGAGCAGGTTCGCGTCTCGGCCAAGCTCGTGGACAGCCTCCGCTTCGACTCCTCGGTCGACGACGAGGCGGCGCTGCAGGCGTTCGAGATCCGCCCTCGCGGGGTGCGAGAGGCAATCGCGGAGGTCGTGGCCGGCACGGCCTGATACCCTCCCCGCCAATGCGGCGGCTTCCTGCGCTTCTCTGCGCAATCCTGATCTCCTTCCTCCTCGCTTCACCCGCGGTTGCCGTCCCCGACGGCCCGCTCGAGGCGTATCTCGAGCACCGCGACGTTCTCGAGGGCGCACCGCTCGAGCTCGACTGGCCCGCGACCGGCACGGTCACCGACGGCTACGGCCCGCGCTGGGGCCGGATGCATCTCGGGATCGATATCGGGATCCTGAGCGACCTCGACGTCACCGCCGCGACGGCCGGCACCGTGCTCGAGACGGGGTACCTGACCGGGTACGAGGGCTACGGCAACGTCGTTACCGTCGACGTGGGGCAGGGGCTGACGATGCTCTACGCCCATCTGTCGGTCGTCGGCGTCCGGCCGGGCCAATGGCTCGACTCCGGCGAGCGGATCGGCACCGCCGGCTGCACCGGCTCCTGCACCGGCACGCATCTCCACTTCGAGGTCCGCCGCGCGGGGGTCCCGGTCGATCCGGCCCCGTTCATGGGCTAGACTGCGCACCCGCAAGGGCGGTTAGCTCAGTTGGGAGAGCACCAGCTCGACAAGCTGGGGGTCACTGGTTCGAGCCCAGTACCGCCCATCCCAGGAAAGCCCCGCTCAGGCGGGGTTTTCGTCTCTCCAGGGGTCACGTCGACTGCTCCTCCGCGGGCCGCTCTTGTGCCAAACCCTCGAGGTACAGGTCGAGCTTCCCGCGGATCGCGTCCCCGGAGCCCTGCAGGAGCGCCCCGTAGTGACGCTCGATCATCCGGACGCTCGTGCCCATGATCCTGCCGAGCTCGAACACGCTCACCCCTGCCGCGAGCGCCTGCGAGGCGAACGTTGAGCGGAGATCGTAGATCCGCCTGGACGGCACGCCGGCCGCTTCGAGCGCCGGATGCCACTCGCGCCGCCGGAAGTTCCGGAGGTTGACGTGGGCGCCGCGCGGCCCGGGGAAGATCAGGCGTGTGTCGAGCCGCGGCGGGGCGTCGTCGAGCGCGTGGAGCGCCCGGGACGACAACGGAACCTCCCGGACCGATGCGGAAGTCTTTCCGTACGCCTTCGTGCGGCCTTCGACGTGCGTCCTGGTCACCCGGACGACGCCGGGCCCGCGCGCGACGTCCTGGCGCTCCAGAGCGACCCACTCCTCGGGCCGCATCCCCGTCGCGGCGGCGAACCGGATCATCGGGCCGTAGACCGGCCCGAGCTCCTCGGCGATCGTGTCGATCTCGGCGAGTGTGAACGTCTGGACGCCTCGAGGCGGGGGAGGCGGATTCGCGCCGGCGAGCTTCGCCGGGTTTCGGTCGAGATCACCCCACCGAATCGCGGCCTCGAGCGCCTGCCGCAGCGCTTGCATCACCCCGTAGCGGGATCGCTCCGGCAGAGTGGTCTGCCAGGCCGCGAGGTCGGCGGCCATCCGCTCGAGATCACGTAGCTGGACATCTCCGAAAGCCGCTACGGGGCGCCTCAGCCGCTCGCGGAGCACCCGGATCGTGTTCGGATCACGGGTAGCAGCGTGTACCTCGAGGTAGCGGTCGACGTGCGTTTCGAGGGTGAGGGGCGGTCTTGCGACCGCCTCCCCCCGCATCCGCTTCCGTTCGACGTCCTGGAACCACCTGCGAGCTTCGCTCTTCGACTTGAACTCGGAACGAGTCGGGGCGCACCAAGCGCCCCGACTCAGTACCAACGGATCTTCGCCGACGAAGCGCGCGAGCCCAACAGCGATATTCGGGGGAAAGTCCGGCGACTCCAAGACCTCCACGAAGCTCTAGCCCGCGTCGTTGGACGGGCTAGCGTGGAAAGTTCGTGGAAAGCAGCGACGGCTAACAGTGGCGAACCGTCCGCCTTCCTAGACCGAGGGGAGCGCCAATCTAAGCCGTTTGGCTAACCGTGGCGAACGGCGGCGAAGCGCCCAGCATCCTCGACAAGCTGGGGGTCACTGGTTCGAGCCCAGTACCGCCCACCTCACGAAAGCCCTGCTAACGCGGGGCTTTCGTCTTTCGAGGCAGGGGAACAATGTTCCCTCACGTGGCCGACTCTTGGCCTAAACCGTTCGAGACTCCGACCGTGTAGGCGTCGAGCCGGGACACCGCAACTGCCTCTGAGCCCTTCACGAGGTGCCCGTAGGTCATGTCCAGCATCCGGACGCTCGTGCCCATGTAGCGAGCGACGTCGTAGGCAGGGACGCCCGCGGCGAGCGCCCACGACGCGAACGAGTGCCGCAAGTCGTAGGGGCGCCGCTCCCTCGCGAGCCCTGCGGCCTCGAGTGCCGGCTTCCACTCTCGCTTGCGCCAGTTGCGTAGGTCGATGTGGGCGCCGCGTGGGCCGGGGAAAACGAGCCTCGTGTCCAACCGTCGCGGCACGAGCTCGAGCACCGACGCCGCGCGGGCGGGGAGGGGGACACGTCGGCGGGAACCCTTCGTCTTCACCGCCTTGACCTGTCCGTAGGAGAACGCCCGCTCGATCGTGAGCACGCCGGCGTCGCGGTCGACGTCCCGCCACTCGAGCGCCGCCCATTCCGAGGGGCGGAGCCCGGTGTAGGCGGCGACGATCACGAGCGGCCCGTAGACAGGCCCGAGCTCGGCGGCGAGCCGCTCGACCTCGGCGGGCTCGAAGTGCTCGACCTCCTCCCGCTTGGGCTGCGGGTTGCGGCCCGCGAGCTTCGCCGGGTTGCTTCCCATCTGCCCCCAGCGGACGGCAGCCTCGAGCGTCTGCCGGAGCGCCTGCACGATCCCGTAGCGGGAGCCTTCGGGCAGCGTCCGCGTCCAGGCTGCGACCTCGGCGACCCGGCGCTCGAGCTCGTCCAGGCGGAGCTCGCCGAAGACACGCGTCGCGTAGCCGAGCCTGAACCGGAGCACGTCGATCGTCTTCGCGTCACGGCCTACCGAGTGCGCCTCCAGGTAGCGCTCGACGTGCTCCGTGAGCGTCACAGGGCCCGCTGTGGGCGTCTCTCCGCGCATCCGACGCCGCTCCACGTCCTCGAACCACGTACGCGCCTCCGAACGCGACGAGAAGCCCGCCTTGCGGCGGCGGGCTCCTTCCTCGTCGTACCAGCGCAGGCCGAACCCCTTGCTCGTCTTGTAGACGCTTCCGCGTTGGGTTCTAGGCATCGCCTTCGAGCCTCGCCAGTATCGCGGCGACCCGCTCCTTGGACTCCCGAAGCCGCCGCCGATTCGTCTCCCACTTGGCCGCGTGGTGAAGCCGGTCATCCTCAGACATGAGCTCGGCGTCGAGATCGGCCTCATTAGCGAGTGTCAGGAAGCGGTGCTCCTCGTGGTTCCACTCGCGGATGATGCCTTCGAGGCTAGACATCGTCGCCTCCCACGCTGTCTCGCATCATCGCGTCGAACTCGCCGACGAACCGTATGGCCGAAGTCAGGGCGTTCGCCCGCGCCAGCTTCTCAGTCCCGATCCTCTCGAAGTACGCCGCCGACTCAGCGATCACGTCAGGCGTGATCGCCCGCAGCATCCGGGCGACGAGCAGCTCGTGGCGCCCGCTGATCACTAGCGCATCGAGCTGATCCTCGTCGTCGGGCATCACTTCGCCAAACAGACCGTCGAGGTCGGATCCACGAACGGAGAGATTGACGCCCTCAGTGAGGTCGATCGTCTTGAGAAGCGGCTCCAGCGCGTCGCCCAGCGCATAGTTGCTTGTCAGCAGGAGCTCGAGCGCCGCGAGCTCGATGTATTGCTCCCTCTTCACGTGACGCGATACCACGTTGGTGCTCGGCATGGTTCCTCCTACGCCAACGGCCCCCGGACGCGGAGATCGGACCTCCGGCCCGGAGGCCGAGGCGAACGTAACACCACGGGAGGATGAAGGGTCCGATCCTTCATAGCTCCGCACCCTACGCCTCGGTCCGGTCGATCGCAACCGTGTCACGTTTCCGCTCCCGATAGGCGTGTTGCCGACAGGCGCTCGAGCAGTAGCGCCGGTCAACGCGGCCGCTGCGACGACGTCCCGGGCTAAGCCGGTGCAGCATCGGCTCCTTGCACGTCTCGCACCGTTGAGCAAGAAGCGCCTGCAACCGGAGGAGCTCGCGAATCGCGCTCAGCGACAGTCGACGCCCATCGGGAGCGGTAAACCACCACTGCCCACCGCGCATGAACGGAGGCCGAACCTGCCAGCCCGCGGTTCGCAACTCCATAGCAATCACGACCGTATCGAGATCCCGGTGTCCCAATCCGCTAGCCGTAACGTGCGCCTCCGCCGTCGCGAGCCGAGCAGCGTCAGTCTCCAACGGTGTTACGTGTAACGCCGTGTTCCCGCTCAAGCCGGCGCCCGTTCCGAACACTTCGACGCCAGCCAAGCCTCGAGCTCCGACTCGCGGAACCTGAGCACGTTCGAGCCGAGCCGGATCCCCGGCAGCTCGCCCCGTCGATAGCGACGTAGAACCGTCTCCGGCGACAGGCCCAGATACGTGGCGACCTCCCGCGTAGTGAGCAGCGGATCGTTCACGACGGCGGTTCCTCGCCGAGCGGCAACGCACCCCAACGCGACCCGGACTACTGAAGTCGGCACTCAAAGTGGTAGGACAGATGCGCCCCATCCTTCGTCTCGAACCAGTGGCTCACAGGAGCGCCCTTTTTCGACGTTGGCACCACGGGCAAGCCGCACCCGGAACACACACGCGCGAAGCCGGCGAAATCACTGTTGCTCGCAGGGAACGTCATCGCTTCCGCCCCCGCCGCCGAACCGCCTGACACCCCGGACACCGAACCTGCCGGCGGCGACTCGCCATGAAGTTACGCCGACAATCAACACACGTCGCCGGAAACGGGCCCTCTCGACGAGCAGCATTCACCGCCGCCACATGCTCAGGGTTCGCGGCACGCCAACGGGCACACGCTTCCGCGTGGCACCGAGAACAGTGAGACGAGCGTCCAACGTGACGTCCCTTGTGAGGAGGGAACGCGGAGGCCGCCGAACACTCGCCGCAAGAACTGCAACGAACGAGCTCGTCCTGCTCACCCATCGCTCGACCTCCCCGCCCACTTCATGCGTTTGCCTGTTTCTCGCCAAGACGCGGCGGGGTCAGGAAGGGCGCGTTCTCAAAAAAGCGGGGGCTCATGTGAGGCCGAGTTTCTGGCCGACGCGGTCGAGCCTTTCGATTTCGGCCTCGTCGACTGCGTCTGCGTCGTCGGTATAGAGAGCCGACGCCGACGACGCAGTCGCGAGATGGCTTGACTGCGTCGGCGACGCGGTGCCGACGCAGTCCGACGCAGTGGGTGGGAATTGTGTGAGGAATCGGAGCAGCTTTGATGTGCGTGGGCCGTCGGTCTCCTCGGCGTGGCCTGCAGCGACGAGCTCGGTCATTGCTTGCCGGACGTAGGTGGCTGTGCCTTTGATCGCGTGCTCGACGGTGTTGCGGCTGACGGGTTCGGACTGCTCCTCGAGGTAGGCGGAGACCTTGGTCATCAGTTCGGTCGGGCGCCATTTCCCTGGCTCCTGGTCGGCGTCGGCCTGCTTGAACTCCCACCGGATCGCGTGAGTCTCCGGGTCGCTATGGAGTTCCAGGTCGGCGGCGTGGGGGCGGGTGAGCCAGCCCGGTCGATCCTTGTGCACGGTGACGCGGACGAGGCCGTGGGTGCCGCGCGTGAGTTGCAGTTTCGCCTCGAGGCCGAGGTGGACATCGGTGCGGCCAGCTTTGCGTTCGCTCCCGATCGCGAACTTGCCGCGGCTCTCGGCGCTCTTGACGACGTGGTCGATCAGGACGGTGGCGACGCCTCGCTGCCAGAGCGGGTCGATCCAGGCGAGCCCGAACTTCTCGGCGTCCGCGCGGGCGTTGTCGTCCAGGTCGGAGGCGGCGTAGGCGCCGATCGCGGCGTCGACGATCGCGAGCTTCGCGCCGGCGTCGACGAGCATCCCGATGTCGGTTGCGTCGGGTGGCCCTTCGATCTCCGGGTAGAGGACGCGCTCGAGCTCGTCATTCGTCGCGCCGAGCTCGGTCAGCATCAGCCGTGTCGCCTCGGGGCCGGACTCAAAGTCGATCAGCGCGAACGTGTCGCCGCTTGAGCGGAGCAGCTCGAGGCCGAGGATCAGCGCGAACAAGGTCTTGTTCGCTTCCGGGAGCCCGCTCACGAGGTGCCGGCGGCCGCTGTAGATGAGGTCGCAGAGCGAGGGCGGCTCGGGCCTCTGCTCGAACTGCGGGGAGGCGAGGTTGAGGAGTCTCCAGCTCACGACATATTCCTCAGCCGTCGCGCGAACCGGGCCCGCTCCTCGCGCGGGAGCCGGACGCAGACGACGCGCGGCTCGCCCACCGGGCCGTTGCAGGAGCGGGTCAGGTGCCTCTCCAGATACTCGATCGCCGGGAAGCGAGCCCCGCAGGACTCGCAGCGCGGCCAGCTCGATCCGCCGCAGCTGCTAGATTCGAGGCCGGTGATCGGATTGGTGGCGGGGCGCTCTGGCGGGCGCTTCGTCTCGTTCATGGAGCCCGTCCGTCTCGCACGAGCGCCTCAACGTCGGTTCGCCTGTAGCGCGGCCGGCCGAGGCCCTCGATCCGTACCGGCTGCAGAGAGCCGGCTGCGAGGAGCCTGTGCATTGTCCGGCGTGAGAGGCCGAGGATGTCCGCGGCCTGGTGCTGGGTGAGGAGCGCCGGGCTCTTCGTGGCTGGGTTCGACATACAAAGGGTATTCGGAGACCCCGCTGCCGAAACGGGCCTTTATGCGCCGCCAGAGCGATTAGTCGCTCAGGAAAAGTCTGCTATTTGCGAGCTGGCGCCACCGCGTTTTTCTGAGTGCGCGGGAAATCGCGACCACAGCCGCTGCATGCCACCGGCGGCGCCCAGATCACGAGCCAAGGTGATTCGACGACCGAACCGGGCTGCGGGTAGGTCGTCCAGCCACACGCGCAGGTCCGGTGCTTCGCCAGGTGGGCGGGCTTCACAGCCACGAACCAAAAAGTAGCGCCGGGCGTCGTTTCGAATGGGTCTAGCCGAATACCCCTCATGACGGATGCTCACGGACGCTCGCATACGCGAACTACTCACGGTCAAGGAAGCAGCGCAACGGCTGCGGCTTCACCCGATAACCGTGCGCCGGATGATCGACGACAGCCGCCTACCGGCCGCGCAGCTCGGCGGTCCTGGCACCGCGATCCGCGTCAACGGCACGGAGCTCGACCGGCTCCTCGACCCAAAGGAGACCGAATGAAGCCCGCCGACGCTTTGAAGCTCGCCGCTTACGAAGCCGAGACGGCCGTCCAGGCTGCGCAGGTCGCCGTCAAGGCCGCGCAGCCGCCGGCACCGATCGACCCTCGAGACCCGCGCTCCGAGGTCTATCGCGAGCTGGCGGCTATGGAGCCTGGCGTGCTGGCTCGGCTTTCCCCCGTCCGCAACCGTTGGCCGGACATCGGCAGGTTCGACGGGCAGGTCAACGAGCTCGAGCAGCGACGGGCAGAACTCGTCACCGACCTCCAAGCCGTCCGCCTTCAGCTCGACGGGGCGATCGACGCAGACAGGCAGGCGCTCGCCGACTGGACGCTCAGCGGTGGCCGGCGGCCGGAGCCATCGGCGCCCAAGCTCGAGCAGCGGGTTCACGACCTGGAAGCGGAGCTCGAGGCGGCCGCCGTCGCGATCGAGCGTGTGCTCGCCGAAAAGGTCGACTACGTCTCTCGCCACCGGGCCCGTTTGGTTAAGGAGGCGGAGAAGGCGACACGGGAGGCGCACGTCCGCTACAGCGCGCTGATCGCGGAGCTCGAGGCTGCGCGGGAGGAGCTGCGTGACTCGCGGCAGAGCGTCCTGTGGGCTGCGTTGCATCCCAGCGAGACGCTGAACGCGAGCTTCCCGACACATATCGCTCTAGGCCGTGCAAAGCCCGTCGAAGCGGCCCTGCCGGGATACCGCAGCCAGATCGCGCTGCAGTCGCTCATAGGCCTGCTCAAGGCGGACGCCGACTTGCTCGCCGAGGCGATCAGCACGGAGCAGCTCGAGGCGCTCGGGCGGAAAAGCGATGCGTCTGTCACCGCCGTCTGGGCGGGTAGCGACGAGGATCGCGATCGGGAGCGGAGCGAGAAGGAACGCCGGATCGCCGACTACGCGCGTGAGTGGGGCTTCCGGCCGCCGGAGTTCACGGGATGAACGCTGCCGTCGCGCTCCAGGTGCCCGTGGAAGTCCGCACTCTAGGCGGACAGCTGATCCACAAGTTCGAGCAGAACTTCAGGGTCGACCTCGATGCCACCGAGGCTGATCGCGAAACGGTTGAGCGAACCATCGCCGTCAGCTACCGCGGCGCGACCTGGCGCGAGACCGTGGCGATCCCGACGACGGTGGCCGAGGGTGGTCACGTTACGGCGGCGGTAACGGTGACTCTCAAGCCGCGCGCCATGCGCGACATCGTCCGCGACGAGCGCGGCGAGATCATCGGAAGCAGGGAGTACTGATGTCCAGCTCGATTCGTCAGCAGGAGGGGATCGACGCGCCGCCGCTCCACGCGCCCGCCCGCCGTCAGCAGCCACCGGGGCAGCGTCCAGTCGTGCGGATCCCGAGCGCAGCACCGCCGGCCATCATGCGCCGTCGCCCGCCCGCACCCACACCGGAACCGAACGAGCTGCGACTCGTCCGCGTCAGGCGGGCCTCATGACGATTGACGATCCACCACCGGCTCACCGCGGAGGCCACACGGATCATGGGACGTCTCCGGCCGATGACCTGGCGAGCGTGCGTAGCCTCAACACGAACTTCCGACCGAGCATCACGTCTCATCGGGTGAATGCGTCAAAGCCCGTGGCGCATCGGCCGATCAAGGGATCGAAATGCTTGAGCAGGAGCCTGAGAGAGTCGAGTTCGGATCCGTTCGAGACGACCAAGCGCACTTCCAGCATCGGCTGGAGGTCTGCGACACGTCTCTGCGGCGACTCACGCAACTCTCACCTACCCCGCTCGACGCGGTTGAGGCTCTCCTCGAAGCACGTCAGGTAGCAGAGCAACGACTGATAAACGGTCGCCTGCAAGCACGTTCTGACTAGAGGGATGGCCGAGTCGAAATCGCTCATCTGCGCGAACTGCTCGATCACGATCCTCGAGCGCGACGCCGACGACGCAGGCTGGCGGTTCTACTCGGACGGCGTCGGCGAGCTAATGCCGTTCTGCCCCGTCTGCATCGAGCGAGAGTTCAGAGCCGACGCGCCCGCCTCGACCGATGCCTGAGAAGCCCCCGACGTGGCTGCTCTCGTGCGGCCACGAGGTGCCGCTGCTCGAGCATG
>DATLXM010000144.1:0-25649 GCA_035575835.1 Gaiellaceae bacterium | reverse complement strand
GCGCGCCAGCCGGTCGAGGGCGCGGTCGAGCGCGTCGTCGAGCGCGCCCGAGGCGCGGACGCCCGACTCGCGGTGAAACGCCTTGAGCACGAGCCGACCCTCGGTTCGCTCCGACTTCAGGTCGGCCCGTCCGACGATCCTCTCGCCGCGCAGGAAGGGGAGCACGTAGTAGCCGTACTGCCGCTGCGGGGCCGGCTTGTAGACCTCGATCAGGTGGTCGAAGCCGAGGATCCGGCGCGCGAAGGGCCGATCCCAGAGCAGGTTGTCGAAGGGGGAGAGGAGGACGGCCGCGCTCGGCGCCGACGGCTCTCGCTCGGCGCCGGCAAGCGCGAAGACGGGCGCTCCGTCGTCGTCGACCGGCCACTCCT
Source organism: Gaiellaceae bacterium (assembly GCA_035575835.1). GTDB lineage: Bacteria > Actinomycetota > Thermoleophilia > Gaiellales > Gaiellaceae > Gaiellasilicea. The sequence continues at coordinate 25,281 of DATLXM010000144.1, read as the reverse complement.
CGAGTTCCCCCGCACCGACGAGGCTCGTGAGCGCGGGCGCAATCCGCCTCGTGCCGCCCTTGAGCCGCCAGTGCTCGACGACGCCTGCTGCGGTCAGCACTCCGCGGGCGCGGACGGCGAGGAGAGCCAGTTGCCGGAGCCGCTCGGGCTCGTCGGGCACCGGCGCCGCGAGCACCTCGGGCGGCAGCACCCGCTCGGTCAGGTCGTAGAGCCTCTGAAACCCCTGCCTGCTCGCGACCGCGAGCTCGCCGTGGTTCCACAGCCGCTCGAGCATCGCCTTGGCCGGCTTCCAGTTCCACATCCCGCCCTCGCTCGAGCCCTCGAAGTGGCGTGACGGGAGCGGCCCGTGGTCGCGGATCTCGGCGAGGATCTCCTCGGCCAGGTGCGGATGCGTGCGCTCGACCTGCCCGTACCACCGGCGCCCGCCCTCGCGCATCGCAGGAGCGAAGAGTGGCCAGTTCTCGACCGGGATCAGGCACGCCTCGTGGGCCCAGTACTCGAAAACGCGTCCGGTTCGAAGCAGGCGTGAGACGGCGTCGCGCGGGTAGTCGCCGGTCCGGGAGGTGAGCACGATCCGGTCGCTGCGCTCGACCGTCGAGATCGAGTCGAGCTGGACGCAGGAGAGCCGGCGAATCGCGTCTTCCACGTCGGTCACCCGCGCTCGCCGGTAGCGGGAACCGTAGCCCTGCGCCGCGATCGCGAGCCGCCGGACCGCCGTTGTGCTCACCGTAGTCTTGGCGGTCATATGCGGCGACCCCTCCTCACTCTCGCGCTCGCAGCGTTCCTCTCGCTCGTCGGCGCGAGCGTCTACCTCTTCATCCTCCCTGACGACGACAGGGTCGCGAAGGCGGACGCGGTCGTCGTGCTCGCCGGAAGCAAGTTCCGGCTTCCGGTCGGGCTGGAGCTCGTCCGTCGGGGCGTGGCCCCGGTGCTCGTGATCTCCGACGGGCTCGATCCGCGCTCACCGCGCGCCGTCCGACTCTGCCGCCAAGGTGAGAAAGTGCTCTGCCCGCGGCCGGATCCGTATTCGACCCGGGGCGAAGCGCGCCTCGTGGCCCGACTCGCCCGCGAGCGAGGCTGGGACTCGATCGTGGTCGTCAGCTCGCGGTTCCACCTCTTTCGCGCCCGGATTCTCTTCGAGCGCTGCTACGACGGCGAGCTCGTGTTCGTCGGGGCTCCGAGCCCGTGGTGGCGCCGGCCGGTCTCGATCGCGTCCGAGTGGTTGAAGCTCGGAGTCGCGGGAGTGCGGCGGGGTTGTTGATCCCCTTCGAGGCGTTTGCGCTCGAGCAGCTCCCGGGTCCCCCGGCACGACTCCTCGAGATCGGGTGCGGCCAGGGCGCGTTGACGACCGCGCTCTCGGTGGCAGGCTACGCGATTCTGGGCATCGACCCCGCGGCTCCTCAGAGCGAGTTCTTCCGTCGGCTCACGTTCGACGATCTCGACGAGCCCGGTCCGTACGACGGCGTGCTGGCTGCGAGCTCGCTTCACCACATCCGGGATCTCGACGCCGCGCTCGACAAGGTCGTCGCCCTCCTTGGCCCCGAGGGTGTTTTCGTCGTCGAGGAATTCGGCTGGGATCAGCTGGACGACGCCACGTTCGACTGGCTCCACGGGCAGAGGCGCGCGCTCGCGGCCGCCGGTCGGGGTCAGGCGCCGGACTCGGTGGAGGCGCTGCGGAGCGAGTGGGAGGGCGAGCGTCTGGGTCTTCACGGCGAGGAAACGCTCCTCGAGGCGCTCGCGACCCGCTTCGAGGAGCAGGCCTACGTTCGGACTCCCTATCTCCACCGGTTGCTCGGCGGGGTGGCCACCGAGGTGCTCGAGCAGGCGCTCATCGACGGCGGCGCAATCAAGGCGCTCGGCTTTCATTGGGCCGGGAGGCCCAGGGCCGGCGCGACGTAGGCCTACCCCCGTTGGGGTCTCGTGGTACCCGGATCGGTGATGCCTGCGCGCCCGAATCAGGAATCCTGCTCGGGCGAAAGTCGATCCGATAGGGGGAGTGCACGTTGGATGCACCCCTTCTGCGGAGGTTCCTACCATGTCGGCTCTCACGATCAGCCCTGTACTCACGACCAGCACCTCGCGGCTCACCTCCTCGGAGGCAGAGACGCTCTGGCGGAACTGGAAGGAGCGGCGCGATGCCCGCTCCCGTGACCAGCTCATCCTCGCCTACGCACCGATGGTGCGGTACATCGCGACGAAGAAGGTTCGCGAGCTGCCGGCGCACTGTGAGCTCGACGACCTTGCCTCCTCCGGCCTCGTTGCCCTGATGGAGGCGATCGACCGCTTCGATCCCGCGAAGGGCGCGACGTTCGAGCAGTACGTCTGGACACGTGTCTCCGGTGCTCTCGTCGACGAGCTTCGTCGGCTCGACTGGGCCTCTCGTTCGGTGCGGCGTGCCGGCCGGCGGATCGAGCGGGCCCGCGATGCCTTCTTCGCCCGGTGCGGGACGATGCCGAGCGAGGACGAGCTCGCCCGCGACCTCGGCCTGACCGTCGCCGAGCTGCGCAACGACCTCGAGGAGGTCGACCGCGCGGACGTCGGCTCCCTGAACGCGCCCGCCCGCGGCGCTGACGACTCCCTTCCGGTCGAGATCGGCGAGACCGTCGAGGCGCCTCACGGCGAGCACGATCCGGAAGGCGCGACCTTGGCCGGCGAGCGGAACGCCGCGATGCGCCACGCGATCTCCAGGCTCTCCGATCGAGAGCGGCACGTGCTCGCGCTCGTCCACGTCCAGGAGCTCCCCGGTGCGGAGATCGGTCGGATGCTCGGTGTCAGCGAGTCTCGTGTCTCCCAGATCCTCGCGGGCATCCGCCGCAAGCTGAAGGATCAGCTCGGCAGCTACGACGCCGAGCCGCTCGCCGCCTAGCCGTCCGGCTAGTCGGGGGTGCGGCCGGCAAGGATCTCGGCGAGGCGGAAGGCATCGATGTTCCCGCCCGAGACCACGCAGACGACCCGCTCGCCCGGGCCGCCGTGCTTCAGCGCTGCCGCGACGGCGAGCGCGCCGGCACCTTCCGCCACCACGCGGGTCCGGGTGGCGAGCAGGCGCACCGCGGCCGCGGCCTCGTCGAGCGTGACTACGTGAGCGCCTGAGACCAGCGGTCGTGCCCGCTCCCACATCACGGGGAGCAGGCTCTTGCTCCCGGCACCGTCCACGAAAGACGGCCGGTAGTCGCTCTCCTCGCCGCCCGCCAACATGGTTGCAACCGGCGCTCCGGTCTCGGGCTCGGCTGCGACAAGCCTCGTTCCGGGCCGCACCGCAGCGAGCGCGCTCGCGATTCCCGTGAACAGCCCACCGCCGCCCCAGGGAACGATCACGACGTCGAACTGTTCCAGCTGCTCCGCGAGCTCGAGCCCGATCGTCCCGTTCCCGGCCATCACGAGCTCGTCCTGGACGGGGTGGATGAAGAGGCCGCCGATCCCCTCGTAGCGCGACTCGACGATCGTCTGCCACCAGCGCTCGTACGGCACCTTGATGACCGTGCCGCCGAGCCGCTCGAGTGCATCGAGCTTCGTCTGCGGTGCGTGCTCCGGGGCGACGATCGTCGCGCGCACGCCGAGCTCCCGGGCCGCCCACGCCACCCCCTGGGCCATGTTTCCGGCGCTCGCGGTCACCACCCCGGCCGCCGTCGACTCGCGCGGCGCCTCGCGAATCGCATTGACCGCACCCCGGATCTTGAACGATCCGATCGGCTGGAGGCATTCCAGCTTGAGCCAGATCTCGGCCTCCGATTCCGGCGCGTCGAGTCGAACGAGCGGGGTCTCGATCGCGGCTCCGCGAATCGTCCTCCGCGCCCGCTCGATCGCCGCCAGCTCGATCAGAACTCGACCTCGGTTCCGATCCCTTCCGCCCGGGCGCGGGCGACGACGAGCTCGGCGGCCGCCAGGTCTTCGACCGCGAGCCCGAGCGACTTGAAGAGGGTCAGCTCGTCATCGCTCGTCCGCCCGGGATGGGCGCCGACGAGAACTTCACCGAGCTCGGCCAGGATGTGCTCCTGCCCGATCGCGCCTGCTTCGATGGCGGCGATGACCTCCCCGGACTCGTTCAGCGCCGACTCGCGCCGGTCGACGAACAGGGAGGCGGCCGCGATCGTCTCGACGTCGAGCTCACGAGCCCAGGTTCCGCTCGATCCGATCGCGTTGACGTGCACCCCCGGCTTCAGCCAGGCGAGGCTGAGGACGGGCTCGGGCGCGTTCGTGCAGGTGCAGACGACGTCGGCCGACCGGACGAGCTCCTCCGGGTCGCCGCCCGAGCGACGGCTCCACGAGCGGATCTCGGCATCGGGAAGGACGGCGCGCATCGCTTCCTCGTGCACCTTGCCCTGAACCCCGGTTCCGATGATCGCGACGGTCCGGGCGCCGCGACGAGCGAGCGCCCGCGTCGCGACGGCAGAGACGGCTGCCGTCCGGATCGCGGTTATCGGCGCTGCGTTCAGGAGTGCGCGGAGCTCCCCCGTGCGACCGTCGTGGAGCAGCACCGCACCCTGGTGCGCGTCGAGCCCGACCTCCGGGTTCCCAGGGGTGACGACGATCTCCTTCAACGAGTAGGCGGGGCTGGCGCCGGCCCGGTGTGCGGGCATGAACCCCATCATTCCGGCGGCGTGAGGGGGCTTCACGACGAAGCGGAGCGGCTGGTGCAGCTCGTCGCGTGCGAGCGAGGACAGAACTTCGGCCATCGCCTCGATGCAGGCATCCATCGGCAGGAGGTGCTCGACCTCCTCTGCGGTGAGGACGAGCACGCTCACTCGAAGGCCGCCGCGACGGTCTCTCGCTCGGGAGGCGAGAGCTGGAGCTCGAGCGCCGCGATCGCGGGCTGGAGCTGCTCGGGATGCCGTGGGCCGACGACGACGGCCGACACCTGGGGATGCGCCAGCAGCCAGGCGAACGCGAGCACGGTCGGTGTCGTCTCCCGCTCGCGCGCCAGCACCTCGAACCGCTCCAGCCGGTCGAACGTCTCGTCGGTGCGTAGGTGCTCGTATGGCTGCGGCCGAAGCGCCATCCGAGACCCCGCCGGCGGCTCCTGGTCGCGGCCGTACTTGCCCGTCAGCCAACCGCCCGCGAGCGGGCTAAACGGGGTGTAGCCGAGTCCCTCGCGGGCGCAGACCGCGAGCACGCCCTCCTCGTCGGCCCGGTCGAGCAGCGAAAACGAGTTCTGCACCCACTCCGGCCGGCTCCCCGGTGGAGCCGCGGAGAGGAGCGCCTCCTCGAGCCAGGCGACGTCGACGTTGCTGCCGCCGAACGCCCTGATCTTGCCTGCGGCGACGAGCTCCTCGAACGCGCCGATCGTCTCGGCCACAGGCACGTTCGGATCCATCGCATGGGCGAGGTAGAGATCGATCCGCTCGACGCCGAGCCGAGCGAGGCTGGAGTCGACCTGGCGCCGGATCCGCTGGGGTGAGAGGCCGCTGTCGTCTCCCTCCTGCATCGGATTGAACGTCTTGGTGGTCAGGACGAGGTGATCCCGCACCTCCGGCGCCTTCGTTCGCAGCCAGTTGCCCAGGAATGTCTCGCTGCGGCCGCCTCCGTAGGCGTCGGCGGTGTCGAACGTCGTGATCCCGGCTGCCCACGCCGCGTCGAGGAGGGCGTGCGCCTCGCCCTCGCTTTCGCCGGAGCCGAAGTAGGCTGGCGACGAGCCGATCCCGCCGAAGTTGCCGCACCCGAGAATCAGGCGCGAGACCTCGACGCCGCTTCGACCCAGGGCGCGTCGCTCCACGGGGGCGATCCTAGCCCTCGTCGGTCAGTGCGCGTTCGAGCGCTCGCGCACTCCGAGGGCTCGCTTCAGCATCGCGAGCGCCTCGTCGGTCTTGCCCTCGTCCTCGAGCAGCCGGCCGAGGCGCTCGTATGCGTCGGCGGCCCAGGGGTTCGGCTCCAACTCGAGCAGTTCGAGCGCGAGCTCCCAGATCTCCCGTGCGCGCTCCGTCTCGCCCAACTGTTGGAAGACGTCTCCGACGACGAGGAAGGCCCGGCCCGCGTCGACGGGTTGAGCGTCTCCGAAGAGCGCTTTCGCGGCCAGCGCCGCCGCCGCGGCTTCCTCGTGCTGCCCGAGCTGGGCGAGCGCCCGCGCCTCCTCGAGCCGGAACTTCGCCCGCTCGATCGGACTGACGTCGGTGCCGAGGAGCTCGGTTCCGCGGGCCAGGAGCTCGAGCGCCTCGTGAGGATGCTCCCGCTCGACCTCGATGTAGGCGAGAGCCTGGTGGGCCCGGGCGAGCGCGTACGTGTCCTCTCCGAGCTCGAGGAGCTCGAGCGCGCGGCGGGCGTAGCGTGCGGCGCCCTCCTGGTTGCCGCGCATCGTGTGCAGCCGCGACTGCGACCAGAGCACCCGGGCCCGTTGCGCCGGGTCGAGCAGCTCGGCCGAGAGGGCGAGCACCTTGCCGAGCAGTTCTTCGGCGCGGCCGAAGGACTGGCTGTCGATGAGGGCGTTCGCGAGCAGGATGCGCAGGCGCGTCGCCGCTGCCGCCTCCTCGGCCTCCTCGGCGGCAGCGATCGAGCGCTCGAGGATCCCGATCGCCGACTCCAGTTCGTTCGCGTTTGCATACGCCCGGGCCAGGGTCTCGACGAGGCTCGGGGACGCCACCATCAACTCGGGCGCGAGGCGGAGCGCCTCCTCGATGCCGTCGATCGCGCTGCGCGGGTCTCCGTTGCGGAACGCGAGCCTGCCGAGCCCGCCCACCGCCTCTGCGCGGACGCGCCGGTCGGCCGTCGTCTGGAGGACGCGTTCGTAGAGCTGTGAGGCGAGCTGGAGATCGTCTAGCCGCAAGGCGACATCGGCCTCGACGAGCTCGGCCGGAAGCTTGGGCCCGCTGGCGGTTCCCGTGGCGAGGTACTCCTCGTCGGCGTCGAGCTTCAGCGCGAGCTTGCGGAGGAGCTGGAGCGAGGGCACGCGCTCGCCCGCCTCGAGCCGGGAGATGTACGCGGCCGAGCAGCCTGGAAACGCGAGCTGCCGCTGAGAGAGGCCAGCCTTCAGCCGGGCTTCCTTGAGTCGGCCTCCGACGGCGTCGGCGCTATCGACGTGGGAGTGGTAGTGGGGTGATGTCATGTGTATCTGAGAGGATGACGTAAGGCAGCGGGCCGGTCCGACTGACCTCTTTCGACAGATAGCGAAGGGGGTGTGATGAAGGCTCGTCTGCTCAAACTGCTCGCTGCGAGTGGTCTGCTCGCCGCGTTCCTCGGGAACAATGGCCCCAACTGGCCGTAACGCGAGTCTAGTGCTGCGGTGCCTTTTGCACTAGGCCCTCGTCGAGGGACACGAAACGATGAGGGGCCCTGAAGGGCCCCTCATCGAACCTCGTCTCGGCTCTGCGCGCTAGCTGCAACCCGTATTGGTGCCGCAGTCGCGGCAGGTGTAGCAGGAGCCCGTGCGAACCATCCGGCCGCCACACCTGGCGCATTCGACCGCGTCCTCCCAGGCGTTGAAGAGCGCCGTCTGGCCGGGCGGCGGCGCGTCGTACTCGACGCCCGGCGCCGTGCTGCCCTCGAGCGACGCGTACGCCTGCGCGAGCCGGGCCTTGACCTCGGGCGAGAGGATCCCCGCCTCCTCCTGCTGGTCGGTCGTGAGGAACTTCTTCCCCATCCAGCGGAAGATGTAGTCGACGATCGACTTCGCGACGCGGATGTCCGCGTCGTTCGTCAAGCCGCTCGGCTCGAAGCGCATGTGGCTGAACTTCGAGACGTAGACCTCGAGCGGGACGCCGTACTGGAGCCCGAGGCTGACCGAGATCATGAAGGAGTTCATGAGGCCGGCGAGCGTCGTCCCCTCCTTCGCGATGTCCACGAAGATGTCGCCCGGGGTGCCGTCCTCAAAGAGCCCGACGTGGATGTAGCCCTCGTACTCGCCGACCTTGAACTTGCGGCCGACCTCGACCCGGTCGTCGGGGAGCCGCCGCCTCTTCGGCTGCGCGACCACGACACCGAGTGGCGTGAGGGTCGGCGCGAGGCTCTTGTCCGCCGAGCCAGAGAGCGGCTGAGCGACCTTGCAGTTGTCGCGGTAGAGCGCGATCGCCTTGACGCCGAGCTGCCACGCCTCGATCAGGAGCTGCGACACGTCCTCGACCGTCGCCGTCTCCGGCAGGTTCACGGTCTTCGAGATTGCACCCGAGATGAACGGCTGGACTGCGCCCATCATCTTCACGTGCCCCATGTAGTGGATCGCGCGGTCGCCGATCGCGCAGTCGAAGATCGGGAAGTGCATGGACTTGACGTTCGGCGCGCCCACGATCGTGTTCCGCTCGTCGATGTAGGCGACGATCTCCCCGACCTCGCTCGGCGCGTAGCCGAGCTTCTCGAGCGCCATCGGGACCGTCTTGTTCACGATCGTGATCTCGCCGCCGCCGACCAGCTTCTTCGACTTGACGAGCGAGAAGTCGGGCTCGACGCCGGTCGTGTCGCAATCCATCATGAAGCTGATCGTCCCGGTCGGCGCGAGCACGGTCGCCTGCGCGTTCCGGTAGCCATGCAGTTCGCCGAGATCGAGGGCGTCGTCCCACGCCTGCCGGGCGCCGGTGAGGAGATCCTCGGGAACGGAGTCCGTGTGCTGGATGTTCCCGACCGCGGCGCGGTGCTTCGCGATCACGCCGATCATCGCGGCCGCGTTCGGCTGATAGCCGGCGTGCGCCCCCATCCGGTGCGCGACCTCCGCCGACTTGCGGTAGGCCCGGCCGGTCATCAGTCCGGTGATCGCAGCTGCATAGGCGCGGCCTTCGTCGGAGTCGTACGGGAGCCCCCGCGCCATCAGGAGCGCGCCGAGGTTCGCGTAGCCGAGCCCGAGCTGGCGATAGGCCTTCGCGTTCGCGTCGATCTCGGGCGTCGGATACGAGGAGTAGCCGACGCAGATCTCCTGGGCCAGGAACATCACGTCGACCGCGTGCGAGAAGGCGTCGACGTCGAACTCGCCGTCCTCGCGCCTGAACTTCATCAGGTTGAGCGACGAGAGGTTGCACGCCGAGTCGTCGATGTGCATGTACTCCGAGCACGGGTTGGACGCGTTGATCCGGCCGGTGTTCGGGCTGGTGTGCCAGGAATTGATCGTCGTGTCGTACTGGACGCCAGGATCGGCGCACTGCCATGCGGCCTCCGCTATGTGCAGCATCAGCGTGCGGGCATCGACGGTCTCGATCACGGAGCCGTCGCTGCGGGCGTTCAGGTTCCACTCCTTGCCCTCCACGACCGCCTCCATGAAGGAGTCGGTGACGCGGACCGAGTTGTTCGCGTTCTGGTACTGGATCGAGCCCCAGTCCGGCGAGTCGAGCGACATGTCGTAGCCCGCCTGCTCGAGGACGCGCGCCTTCCGCTCCTCCTTGGCCTTGCACCAGATGAACTCCTCGATGTCCGGATGATCGACATCGAGCACGACCATCTTCGCGGCGCGGCGCGTCTTGCCACCGGACTTGATCGTGCCGGCGGATGCATCGGCGCCGCGCATGAACGAGACCGGGCCCGACGCATAGCCGCCCTTGGAGAGCTGCTCCTTCGAGCTGCGGAGCTTCGAGAGGTTGAGCCCAGAGCCGGAGCCGCCGCGGAAGATCACGCCCTCGCGCCGGATCCAGTCGAGGATCGACTCCATCGAATCCTCGATCGAGAGGATGAAGCAGGCGGAGCATTGCGGCTTCTCCTCGAAGCCGACGTTGAACCAGACGGGCGAGTTGAAGGAGGCGTACTGGTTGACGAGAATCGCCTTGAGCTCGGCTTCGAACGTCTCGGCCTCCTCGTCGGTGACGAAGTAGCCACCGGTGCGACCCCAACCGCCGATCGTGTCCACGATCCGCCCGACCATCTGCTTGACGCTCCGCTCGCGCTCCGGGGAGCTGAGGCGGCCGCGGAAGTACTTCTGGGCGACGATGTTCGTCGCGGTCTGCGACCAGAACTTGGGGAACTCGACGTTGCGCTGCTCGAACGCCGGGCCGTCCTTGCCCGGGATCAAAGCGTCCCGGAGCTCCCATTCGATCTCGTCGAACGGGTCACGCCCGGGGATCGTGAAGAACCGGCGGGGGGCAACGCTCGCCTTCTCGTCGATGACGACGTTCGCGTTGATTTCGTCGGCTGCCACTGCCGCCGACGTCTCTGTCTCTCGTACCTGCTTGGCCGTCGCCATCTGATCCTCCCGAGCTGTCACGACTGTCCAAAAAATGCCTCTCGTCCGACCGGATCACACGTGTGGCCGGTCGACCAGCGGATCGCGCACGTTAGAGAGGGCCTCGGACGGACCTGCAGCTTTGTGCGTCCAAAAATTCCTGCAAATTGCGGAAATCCACCCCATCCATGATACCGGATCGGGACCTCGTGGCGCCCGCGGCGCAAGTGGCTCGCTAGGCGGTGGGAGGCGGGACGCGCCGGGCCTGGATCCGCCGGGCGAGATAGCCCGCGGAGCCGGCCGCGACGAGCAGGAGCGCGAGTCCTGCGAGGACGAGCAGGGGAATCGGCACCGAATCGGCGCTCGCGGTGTCGATCGCGGGCCCGGCCTCTGGATTGCCCGGTTCGTTCGGGTCGGTGCCGGGAGCAGGCGCCGGAGTCGTGTCGGTCGGCCCTGAGTCGGTGGGCTCGGGGTCGGTGGGTTCCGGGTCGGTGGGTTCCGGCTCGGTGGGTTCCGGGTCGGTGGGTTCCGGGTCGGTGGGCGCGCTGCCCGGCCCGGCGCCGGGGGTCGGATCCGTGGTTGCGGGCGGAGCGGGCTCGCCGCGCAAGCTGGCCTGGAGCGCGCGCTCGATGTCTTCCTTTGCGCTCGAATAATCGCGCACGTCGCGAGGGAGGATCTCGATCGCGTCGTCGTAGCAGTGCGCGGGGTACGTCCCGTCCACGCGCCCGTCGGCGTACCAGTCGTCGACGACCTTCTTGCCGCACGACTTCACGGCGGCCGCCGGGCCCGCGATCGTGAGCGTCGCCAGCACGATCAGCGCAAGCAGGACGACCCCGCGCTTCGCGCGTGCGCTGGAGATCTGTGGCCGGTCTGGGTTGGGCAACGAGGTCGCTTCCGTACGTGGGGGTCGGATCCGCTCCGCGGCGGACATCAGTATCGGGAGTCTCCCGGACGTGGTTGATGGCCGGGTGAGCGTGGGGTAAACGGTTTGTAAGCGCCCGAAGGTACGGCGGAGGTGGCTCCCGGTCGGCCATGCTAGCTTCACCCCGATGCGCGGGGCCCCCGTACGCGCGGGGGCGCCGGCGGCAGTCCCCTCGCTCCTGCTCTGCTCGCTCCTGGCGGCGGGTCTCTTCGCAGGCGGCTCGTTCTGGGTGGCCGGCGCCGCGCTGCTCCTGGCGACAGGCGTGCTCGTGCTCGGACTCCTGGGCCGGATTCTGCTCGCGGCAAGCGGAGCACCGCTCCCTGCTGCACTGCTCGCGCTCGCAGCCTGGAGTGGCGTCTCGATCGCCTGGTCGGTAGCGCCCGACCGCTCGTGGGACGAGCTCAACCGCGGCATCGTCTACGCCGCGTTCGCGATCCTGGGCGTCGCCGCGGGCTCGCGCGGGCCGGCCTCGCTCCGGCGCGTCGGTCTCGTGCTCGCCACCGCCCTCGGGGCGGCGATCTTCTGGGCGCTCGCCGGGAAGGCGATCCCCGGTCTCTTTACGGACGGCGGTCGCGCCGCGCGCCTGCGCGACCCGATCGGCTACTGGAACGCGCTCGCGCTCGCTGCCGGCGCGCTCCTCGTCCTCGGCCTCTGGCTCGCTTCGCGCCCCCCGCAGCGGTGGCTCCGCCCAGCGGGTGCCGTTTTCGCCTACGCCGGGATCGTGGCGACGCTCCTCGCCGTCTCGCGGGCCGGAGTGCTCGCCGCGCTCGCCGGGACAGCGGTCTGGCTCCTCCTCGAGCGCGACCGCGTCGAGCGGGCGGCACTCGCGCTCGCGGTCGCGGCTCCGGCTCTCGCCGTCGGCGTGTGGGCGTTCACCAGGCCCGCGCTCGTCGAGGACGGCGCCCTCCGCGCGGACCGTGTGGCCGACGGCGTCTGGTTCGGGCTCCTCGCGCTCGCGGGCGCGCTCGTCGCCGCCCTCCTCGCCGAGCGGGTCGCCCGGCTCGAGCTCTCGAGCGCGGCTCACCTTCGCCTCGGCCGCGCGCTTGCGGCGGGTGCGGTAGCGGCGCTCGTCCTCGCGGCGGGCGCAGTAGCGGTCGTCGGCGACCCGGGGAGCGGGGAGAGCGCGCAATCGCCCGTGCGGCTTGGGGACGCGAGCCTGAACAACCGCGCCGGCTGGTGGGGTGAGGCGCTCGAGCTCTTCGCGGACGATCCGCTCCGAGGAACCGGTGCGGGCAGCTTCGAGGTCGCGCACCGCCGCGTTCAGGACGCCTACGTGCCGGCCGTGCAGCCGCACGACGTCCCGCTCCAGTTCCTCGCCGGGACCGGGATCCTCGGCCTGCTCCTCTTCGCGGCCGTCGTCGCGGCTGCGACCGCCGCGGCGATCTCCGCCTTGCGCCGGCTCCACGGCGACGAGCGCTCGGCCGCAGTCGCGCTCTCCGCCGTACTCGCGCTCTACGGCGTCCACGCCCTCGTCGATTACAGCTGGGACTTCGTCGCCGTGACGGGGCCGATCCTCGTCGCCGCAGGGGCGCTCGCCGCCGCGGGCCGAGCCACGCCGCCATCCGGCAGACGGGTCTTCGCGGCGAGCGCCGCCGCCGTGCTCGGGCTCGCCTGCCTGGTCTCGCTCGCGACTCCCTGGCTCGCCGAGCGAAGTGTCCGCGACGTGAACCGGGCGCTCGATGCCGGTGACTTCGAGGGCGCCGCCGAAGCCGCGCGCCGTGCCCGCTCGCTGGATCCGCTCTCGATCGAGCCGCCGCTCAAGCTGGCGGGCGTCGAGGAGCGCCGGGGCCGCCCCGTGGCTGCGCGAGCCGCCTACGCGCAGGCCGTTCGCACCCAGCCCGAGAACCCGGAGACCTGGTACGCGCTCGGGCTCTACGAGTTCTACTCGGACGACCTCTGCAGCGCCTACGTGCATCTGAACGAGGCGTACACCCTCGATCCCGCCTCGCGCCGCTGGGGCGATGGGGGGCCGCTCGACCTCGCCCGCGCGCACGTGAACGCGGGCCGCTGCTGAGGTTGGAGTGAGGGCTGGTGGGCCGCGGAGCGGCCCCTTTAGGGATCTTGCGCGCTGAGCGTCCGCGCGAGCGGATGCTCAGCCTGCGCCGATTACAACAGCGACGTGCGCGCCCAGGAGCTCCGCCCGGGTCAGCCCGTCGAGCGGTGCGACGATCTTCAGCTTCAGATCCTGGGCCAGGCGCTGCGCTTCCGCGGCGTAGCCCTTGCGGTACATGACGAGGCTTCGGGTGTAGTCGCTCCGCGGTGCGTTGCCGACGTTCCCGATCGTGTACCCGAGCGCCCGCGTGCGCTCCGCGGTCGAGGCCGCCGCGCCGGAGCGCCCGTTGCCGTTCAGGACGATCACGGAGATCTGCGCCCGCAGCAGCGTCGGCTCGGAGGCCGCGGTCGCCTGCGGCTTCGGCGCGACCCGGGCGAATGCCTTCGCCTCGGCGGTCTGCGTCACGCGGCGCGCGACGGGCTCCGCGAGGAACGAGACAGCGAGTACGAGGAGGAGGACGAGCTCGACCGCAGCGATCGCCGAGGCGACGAGCGTCGCCGTGCGCCAAGGGGAGCGGACGTGCGGAATCTGGGCGAGTGAGTGCTCCATGGCGGCACTGTGTTCTCGCCCGGGCGCCGGGCTCCTGCTAGCCGGCGATCGAGCGCCAGGTCTCGCGCAGGCCTTCGTCCAGCGAGACGCGCGGGCGCCAGCCGAGCTCACGCTCCGCCCGCGACGGATCGAGGACGCTCCGTTGCAGCTCACCCGCCCGGGGCTCGGCGTGCTCCGCCCGCGTCTCGGAAGCTGCGACCGCGCGGCAGGCCTCGTAGAGCTCGAGCACGGACGTCTCGATCCCCGTCCCGACGTTGAAGACCCCGCCGTCCTGGCCGGCGGCCGCGAGGGTCGCCGCGACCACGTCGCCGACGTAGACGTAGTCGCGGGTCTGGGTGCCCTCGCCGAAGATCTTGGGCGTTCCCCCGGAGGCGAACAGTCCGAAAAAGATCGCGACGACGCCGGCCTCCCCGTGGGGATCCTGGCGAGGGCCGTAGACATTGCCGAAGCGGAGCGTCACGTGCCGCGTCCCGTGCAGCCGGTTGTAGGTCGTGAGGTACTCCTCGCCGCACAGTTTCGAGGTGCCGTAGGGCGCGAGCGGCCGCCGCGGGTGCTCCTCGTCGGCGGGTGCCTCGCATTCCCCGTAGATCGCGCCTCCGGTCGAGCTGAAGACGATCTGCGCGTCCTTCGCCCGGGCGGCCTCGAGCACGCGGATCGTCCCGAGCACGTTCACGTACGCGTCGAAGTCGGGCCGCTCCACGGAGACGCGCACGTCCGCCTGCGCGGCGAGATGGAAGACCGTCTCCGGGGCGAGCTCACCGAAGAGCGCGTCGAGCGGCTCGCGGATGTCGTGCCGGTGCAGCGTCGCCTCGGCCGGCAGCCGCTCGGGCTTGCCGCTCGAGAGATCGTCGACGACGTGAACCTCGTCGCCGCGCGCGAGCAGCGCCTCGACGACGTGCGAGCCGATGAAGCCCGCTCCTCCAGTGACGACCGCCCGCACGCCCCTATCCTAGGGACACGATGTTCATCACCTTCGAGGGAATGGACGGCTCCGGCAAGACGACCCAGGTCGAGAAGCTCCGCGCCGCTCTCGAGATGGATGGACACGAGGTGGTGACGGCGCGCGAGCCGGGCCAGACCGAGCTCGGGGAGGCGATCCGAGACCTCGTCCTCCACGGCGGGCCGATGACTCCCTGGGCGGAGGCGCTCCTCTACGCGGCCTCCCGCGCCGAGGTCGTCGCCGAGGTCGTGCGGCCGGCCCTCGAGCGAGGCGCGGACGTCCTGCTCGACCGGTACCTCGACAGCTCGATCGTCTACCAGGGGATCGGGCGCGAGCTCGGGATCGACGAGGTGCTCGAGGTGAACATGCTCGCGACGGGGGGGCTTCTCCCCGACCGGACGTTCGTCCTTGCGGTGGAGCCGGGAACGTCCTCTGCGCGCGTCGGCTCGAAGCCCGACCGGATCGAGCGCGAAGACGCGTCGTTCCACGAGCGAGTCGCCGCGGGCTATCAGCAGCTCGCGTCCCTTTTCCCCGAGCGCGTCGTCCTCCTCGACGGCTCGCTCGACCCCGACGCGCTCGCAGACCTCATTCTCGATGAGCTTCGACGACCTGCCTGAGCAGGCGGAGGCGAAGCGGCTGCTCCGGGCCGCGCTCGCCGAAAGCCCGGCGCACGCCTACCTCCTGCACGGGCCGCCCGGAGTCGGCAAGCGCCGGGCAGCTCGCGCCTTCGCCGCCGAGCTCCTCGGCGACCGGGCCCGCGTCGAGCACGGGACACACCCGGATCTGTATCTCCTGGAACCCCTGGGGGAGATGATCCGGATCGACGAGATCCGGCAGCTCCGGCACGACCTGCACATGCGGCCCTACGAGGCGAAGCACCGCGTCTACGTGATCGAGGGGGCGCAGCTGCTGAACGACGACGCCGCGGACGCGTTGCTCAAGGATCTGGAGGAGCCGCCGTCCTACGCCGTGATCCTGCTCGTCGCGGACGAACTCGGGCCGCTGTCGGCGACGATCCGCTCGCGCTGTCAGCTCGTCCCGTTCCGGCGCCTCTCCGAGCGATCGGTGCGGGAGTACCTCGCAGAACGGGCGCCCGGTCTCGGCGAGGCGGAGCGGACGGCGCTCGCGCGGGTCGCGGCGGGCCGGCTCGACCGGGCCGAGCGCCTGCTCGACCCGGAATCGGCGGGGCGGCGCACCGAGCTCCTCCGCGTCGCGCGGGGGCCGTACGCCGACTCCGAGTTCGAGCCGAGCGACGCGGCCGCGACGCTGCTCGAGGGTGCCCGCGCCCGGGGAGCGACGGCGAAGGACAGGGCCGAGGCGACGCTCGAGGGCGTCGATCTGACCGCGCGGGACGCCGAGCAGCGAGTGAAGCGGGCCCAGCGCGGCGCCGAGCGCGAGGAGCTCCTAGCCTCGCTCGAGGAGCTCGCGTCGTGGTATCGCGACCTCGTCGTCGTCGCGGTGGGTGCTGAGAGCGCCGTCGTGCACGCAGACCGCCTGGAGGTTCTCCGCGAGGACGCGAGCCGCGAGCGCGGCCTCGACGCGGAGGTCGCCGCGGAGACCGTGCGGGCTGCCTGGCGCTCGCTCGAGGAGTTCAACCTCTCTCCGGCGCTTGCGCTCGAGGCGCTCTTCGTCCGCCTGAGACGCGCGTTTTCCGGCTCTTTCTTCGTTTCGGGCAGGAATTGAGAGAGTTGTAAAGATCCCCGGAGGGGGTTGCGCGATCGTCCCGGCCGACTAAGACTCGTGCTGAGGCGTTCGGGCGGAACGCCGATCTACCCGTCCGTTAGGAGAATCCGGTTGGTCGCAGTTCCGTCCATAGGTCGTGCCTCGCTCGTCGAAGCTCCTCGCGTTGCGCCCGAAGCGGCGGCGACCCAGGGGCTGTACGAGCGGCATGCCGCGAAGATTCTCTCGTACTGCCAGCACCAACTCGGCTCGCGCGAGGAGGCGGAGGACGCCGTCCAGACGACGTTCATGAACGCCTTCAGGGCGCTCGGGAAGGGGATCGTCCCCGAGAACGAGTCGGCCTGGCTCTTCAAGATCGCCGAGAACGTGTGCCTCTCGCGCCGCCGCTCCTCGTGGCGCCGAAACCGGATCGAGAGCCCGAGCGACTTCGAGGTGATCGAGGAGATCGTTCCCGGCCCGAGCCGCCAACGCGACGAGCTGATCGGGATCGAGGACGCGCTGGCCTCGATGCCGGAGCAGCAGCGCCGCGCGATTCTGCTCCGCGAGTGGCAGGGGCTCTCCTACCGCGAGATCGCGGACGAGCTCGAGCTCTCCCAGTCGGCTGTCGAGACGCTGATCTTCCGCGCTCGCCGCTCGCTCGCCCAGGGGCTCGAGCAGCCCGAGACGTTGAAGAAGGCGAAGCCACGCAAGGGCCTGCGGCGCGCCTTGCATGCGGCCGACTTCGGCACGCTTGTCGTCTCGCTGAAGACGCTCTTCACGGGCGCGATGGCGGTCAAGGCGACCGCGGCCGCCGTCGCGGTGACGGCGATCGCGGGGACGGCTGTCACCGTCGGCCCCCCGTCCGAGCCCGCGCCGAAGAAGGTTCCCCCGCCGGCGCAGGTGCGCGCGGTCGTCCTTCCCGTCGCTGCCGCAGTGTCGGCTCCTACCTTCTCCTCCGCGCTCTCCCCATCCAGGCCGGCCGAGCCGACCGCTCCGGGGAAGGCGGCTCCCGCGACCCGTGCCGGGGGGAAGACGGGCGCCGCTGCCCGCCAGGCCGCTCAGGCTCCGTCCGGCAAGCGCGGGCACACCGAAGACGCGAAGGCTGCAGTCGCAGCCCCCGCTCCGGCGGTCGAGAAGCCCGTCCCACCCGCGGCGCCGCAGCCCGTCGTCGAGCAGCCCGTTGCCGAGCAGCCCGTTGCCGAGCCGCCGCCCGCGCCGGCCGCCGAGCAGGAGCAGCAGAAGCCCAAGGAGGCACCAGCACCACCCGCGGCCGCGAAGCCCGAGAAGCCGAAGGACGCCGAGAAGCCGGTCGCGCAGTCCAGGGCGGAGTCCGCTGCACCCGTGGCGCAGGAGTCGCGGGGCAAGGGGAAGGCGAAGGACGACTCGCCGCCCGCCCCGGCCGCGAGCAGCTCGTCCTCGAGCTCGAACGGTCACGGGAAGAAGGAGGAGAAGCGCGCCGAGCCGGCCGCGCCGCCTGCGCCCGAGCCCGCCGCGCAGGACGGCAACGGGAACGGCAGCTCCAAGAAGGACGAGAAGAAGGACGTGAAGCCGGACCCCGCTCCCGCCCCCGTCGCGGTCGCGCCGCCCATCGTCGTCGAGGCGCCCGTCGCCGCGCCGGCCGAGGCCGCCGCCGCTGCCGATGCCTTGGTGGTCGCTGCGGCGCCCGAGCCCGCCGCCGCCGAGTCGAAAGACCGCGGGAACGGCAAGGGCAGGCACAAGTGACGCCCTCCGGCCCGCGCTAGACTTCGCGCGACGCCGACGTAGCTCAGCTGGTAGAGCACTTCACTCGTAATGAAGGGGTCCGCGGTTCGAGTCCGCGCGTCGGCTCCTTTATCCATCTGACTCTGCCTCTCTCAGGTGGAGGCCGAGAGGCTTGTGTCAAGGGTTTGTGTCAAGTCGAGGGGCCGAGTGCGATCTGTCACGCCGGAAGTCGCGGGTTCGAGTCCCGTCGCTCCCGCTCTAGATCAAGCCGTACTCACGAACGAGCGGCCCCACGAGGAGTCTCATAGCCTCTCTGGCTCAGAAGCGGATCAGGGTCGCCGCCCGAGGTCGCGAGCTTGGGCCTTAAGCGGACGATTCGTCAGGTGGCGTCGTGCCTTCGGCAGGTTCCGATGGGTCTTCCGAAGGTCGAGTAGCAGTCGCAGACTGCCACGAGGATGTGGCACGGGGGACGACCCACACGGTCACCCAGCGCCTCCTCGACGGCGCCCCTCGATCGGGCCGACCATGTAGAAGGCGGCCTCGGGCAGGTCATCGTGCTTGCCCTCGATGATCTCCCGAGAGCCCGCGATCGTGTCCTCGAGCTTCACGTACTGGCCAGGGGTTTAGCGAAGCGCTCGCGCGAGGCGGGCTAGATCGGGAGGGTGACGGCGCCCGGCTTCTGCGGCCGGAAGCCGGTGGAGCCGGCTCGCTGGTTCTCGACGCGGCGAGCGATCAGCTCGACCTCGCGCTCGGGCGCCTTGTTGGCGAAGTTCGTGATCTGCGGCAGCTCGAGCGAGTCGCGCTCGCTGGGCGTCAGGGGCCCACGCGAGGCGATCCCGAGCGCCATCACGGCGACCGCGGCTACGGCACCGACCGCGCGGACGCGTGCGTAGACCGGCCGGCGACGCCAGATCGGCACCGAGAGCGGCCGCGGCAGCGGCAGCAGCGCGGCGGCGCGAAGCTCCGACGTCACGGCCGCGACCTCGACCGAGAACCGAGCGCACTCGGCGCAACGCTGCACGTGCGTTTGGAGCAGCTTCCGCTCGAGCTCGGAGAGCTCGCCGTCGGGCGCGAGCGCGGCCCACGTTCGGGTGCGTTGGCAGAGGACGCCGGTCGAGTGTCGCATCATGGTCACTCTGACGTTTGGTATCGACAGGAGTTAGAAAACTGAACCGCTGGCTACTATAGCCGGGTGCTACGACCGGTCTCGCTGATCCTCACGCTCGTGTCTGCGCTGCTGCTCGCTGGCTGTGGCGGCGGCGGTGCCTCGAAGGAGGACTTCGCGCAGGACATGGTCGCGGCGCGGGACGAGGCCGACGCGGGCCTGGCGCAGATCGTCCAGGCGACGTCGTTCGAGGATCTGGTCGAGCGGCTCAAGATCGCCGCGGTCGAGGTGCGTGCAGCGGCAGGCGACGCGCGCACCGCAGATGCACCGGAGGGGCTCTCGGACAAGCGCGATCTGCTCGCCGACCGCCTGCTCGCGCTCTCCGACGAGATCATCTCGACGGCGGAGACGCTCGAGGCATTCCCCGACCAGGCCCAGTCGACGCGCGCGCTCAACTTCGAGCAATGGAACGCCGTCCAGGCGTCGCTGGCCGCCCTGCGCCGTGAGGGGATCGACGTCCCGGCGCTCGAGCGGCACAAGCCCGAGCCGCAGCGCCAGTAAGTAGCTCGACTAGATCGCGGTCGTCGGCGCCCCGGCGGGCGCCTCGTCCGCAGAGAGCTCGAGCGGGCGCAGTACTTCGGCGAAGTGGCAGGCGGAGAGCAGCTCCGGTCGCGCCTGGTCGTGCGCCACAAGCGGCGGCTCCTGCTCGGAACAGATCTCCTGCGCCTTCCAGCAGCGCGTGCGGAAGCGGCACCCCGAAGGCGGGCTCGCCGGGCTGGGAACGTCGCCCTCGAGCACGATCCGGCTCCGCTTGCCGCGCTGGTTCGGCGACTCGATCGGAACCGCCGAGAGCAGCGCCTGGGTATAGGGGTGCATCGGCGCGTCGTAGATGTCGAGGCGCGGCCCGACCTCCACGATCTTGCCCAGGTACATGACCGCGATCCGGTCGGAGACGTGGCGGACGACGGAGAGGTCGTGGGCGATGAACAGGTATGTGAGCCCGAAGTCGTTCTGCAGGCTCGCAAGGAGGTTGACGACCTGCGCCTGGATCGAGACGTCGAGCGCCGAGACGGGCTCGTCGAGGATGATCATCGACGGATTGAGCGCGAGCGCACGGGCGACGCCGATGCGCTGCCGCTGGCCGCCGGAGAACTCGTGCGGGAAGCGGTTGCCGTGCTCGGGGCTGAGCCCGACGGTTCGCAGCAGCTCGCCGACGCGCTTCTTTCCTTCGGCACCGTGGTAGATCCCGTGGATCCGCAGGGGCTCCGCCACGATCTCCCGCACCGTCATGCGGGGGTTCAGCGACGCGTACGGGTCCTGGAAGACGATCTGGAGCTCGCGGCGGACCGACCGCATCTCGCTCCTGCGGAGCTTCGTGATGTCTTTGCCGGCGAAGACGATTGACCCGGAAGTGGGCTCCAGCAGCTTGATGATCGTGCGGCCGAGTGTCGTCTTGCCGCAGCCCGACTCGCCGACGACACCCAGGGTCTCGCCTTTGTTGACGCTGAGGTCGACCCCGTCGACCGCGCGCACCGCTCCGACCGTGTGCTTGAAGACACCCGCGCTGATCGGAAAGTGCTTGACGAGACCTTCGACGCGGAGAAGCGCGTCGTCGTCGACGGCCGCACCGTCCGGGGAGGGGCTCTGAAGCCACTCACCGTTGCTCATCTAGGCCTCCTCCAAGGCGGCGGCGCCGGCGACAACGTGCGCCTGCTCGAGCTCCTCGGCGAAGTGACAGCGGGAAACGTGGAGAGCGCTGTCGCCGATCTGCCGCAGCGCCGGGACGTCGGTGCGGCAGACGAGCCGCCCGTTCGAGAACGAGCAACGCGGGTGGAACGCGCAGCCGGGCGGGGGCGCGATCATGCTCGGCGGCTGCCCCGGGATCGGTTGCAGCCATTCCTGCTCCATGTCGACCCGGGCAAGGCTGTTCATCAACCCGACCGTGTACGGATGGCGCGGCTCGTTGAAGATGGTGAAGACGTCAGCGAGCTCGACGACGCGGCCCGCGTACATGACGACGACGCGATCGGCGAGCTCCGCGATCAGTCCGAGGTCGTGGGTGATCAGAACGATCGCGGCGTGCGTCTCCTCCCGCGCCTTCTTCAGAACCTCGACGATCTGCGCCTGGATCGTGACGTCGAGCGCGGTCGTCGGCTCGTCGGCTACGAGCACGCTCGGATTGTTCGCGATCGACATCGCGATCATCGCGCGCTGGCGCATGCCGCCGGAGAACTCGTGCGGGTACTGGTCGACGCGGCGCTCGGCGAACGGAACGCCGACGATCTGGAGCAACTCGACGGTTCGGTCGCGGGCGCCACCTTTGCTCATGTCGGGGTTGTGCGTCCTGACCGCTTCGGAGATCTGGTCGCCGACCGTCAAGACCGGGTTCAGCGAGGTCATCGGGTCCTGGAAGATCATCGCCATGTCCCCACCCCGGATCTCGCGAAGCCGCTTCGGCGGCAGCTTCAAGAGATCCTCGCCCTTGAAGAACGCCTCCCCCTTGGGGATCGTCGCCTGAGGGCTGAGTCCCATGATCGTCAGCATCGAGACGCTTTTGCCCGAGCCCGACTCGCCGACGATGCCGAGCACCTCGCCGGGCTGCAGGTCGTAGGTGACGTCGGTGACCGCCTGCACGACGCCGTCCTCGGTCTTGAATTCGACGGTCAGGTCGCGAATCGAGAGAATCGGGTCAGGCACGAACTCTCCGTTGGGTCGGGTCGAGAGCGTCTCGCAAACCGTCTCCGATGAAGTTGATCGCGAGTGCGATCACGACGATCACAAGGCCCGGGAACGTGACGAGCCACCAGAGGTCGGTGCCCTCGGCCTGGCCGGTGGCGATCAGCGAGCCCAGAGCCGGGTTCGGCGGCTGGATCCCGAAACCGAGGAAGGAGAGCGCGGCCTCGACGAGGATCGCCGCAGCGACGACGAGCGTGGTGTTGACGATGATCGGGCCGAGCGAGTTCGGAAGCATGTGGCGCAGAATGATGCGAGCGTCGCTGGCCCCGCTCGCCTTGGCGGCCTCGATGTACTCCTTCTCGCGCAACGAGAGGAAGACGCCGCGAACGATCCGCGCGAGGCCGGTCCAGAAGAGGAGCGCCAGGATGAGACCGACCTTGAGCGGGTCGCCCGCGCCGAAGAACGCTGCTGCGGTGAGCAGCACGGCGAGACCGGGCAGTGTCAGGATCAGGTCTGTGAATCGCATCAGCAGGTTGTCGACTATGCCGCCGTAGTAGCCGGCGAGCGCGCCCACCGTCGTCCCGATCGTGGTCGAGAGGATCGCGACGAAGAACGCGACCCAGAGCGAGGTGCGAAGGCCGAAGATGACACGGCTGAGGTAGTCGCGCCCGAGCAGGTCGGTGCCGAAGAGGTGCTTGTCGGCGAACGTCGGCCCCGAGGTGATGTTGTCGAGGTCGAGCTCGTCGAACTCGTATGGCGCGATCTGCTTCGCGAAGATGGCGACGAAGCCGATCGCGATCAGCACGAGCAGGCTCAGCACCGCCATCCGGTGGCGGAAGAAGCGGAGTCGCGCGTACGCCCACTGGCTCCGCGCAGTCGGCTCCAGTCCTTGCTGCTGGGACAGAGCGAGATCCTGCGGTGAGACCATCGCCTGCTCAGGCGATCCCGCGGGGCCTGGCGGCTCCTCCGGCAGGGCCAGCGATCCCATTTGCCCGTGCGCGCTCGCAGGCAGGCCGGCGGTGTCCGAGGCGATCAGAACACTTTCGAGATCCTGTGGGCTCTGGTCGCCCGCCGGAATTCGATCAGTCATACCGCACGCGTGGGTCGAGGAGCCCGTAGGCGATGTCGGCGACCAGGTTGAAGACCACGATCATCACGGCGACGATCATCAGCCACGCCATCACCGGGTACGGGTCGTTGTTGAAGAGCGCGTTGACGAAGTAGAGCCCCATCCCGTCGAGCGAGAAGACCGTCTCGGTGACGACCGCGCCGCCGAGGATCGTGCCGAAATCGAGCGCGACGAGGGTGACGAGCGGAATCAGCGCGTTGCGGAGCGCATGCTTCACGGTCACGCGCCGCTCGGACAGCCCTTTTGCCCGCGCCGTACGCACGTAGTCGGAGTTGATCACCTCGAGCATCGCCGCGCGCATGTAGCGCGAGTAGCCGGCGATACCCGCCACCGTCAGCACGAGAACCGGCAGCGTGAGGTGGTGAGCCCGGTCGATCCAGAAGTCGAGCCCGGTGCCGGGGTCGACCGCGCTCAGGTTCGCGATCGGGAACAGTCGGTGCCCTGTACGTTCGAAGATCTGGACGACGCCGACCTGGGCCATCAACGCTAGCCAGAAGACGGGCGTCGCGAGACCGAGGAAGCTGAACGTCGTCATCGTGTGGTCGAACACCGAGTATTGCCGGATTGCCGACACGACGCCGATCGCGACGGCCATGATGATCACGAGGAGTTGCGCGATCAGGACGAGCTGGAGCGTGTTCTTCATCACGCGCCAGAGATCGGGCAGGATCGGCCGGTTGTCGAGCAGCGTCGAGCCGAACTGGTTCGTGAACGCGTCCTGCGCCCAGTAGCCGTACCGCTTGATGATCGGGTCATCCAGGTGCTTGCGGTCGATCACGTTCTGCACGGTGATCTCGGAGACGTTCGGCGAGATCCGGAGACCGGCGAGCGGGTCACCCGTGGCGGTGACGAAGAAGAAGACGAGGAAGCTTGCGAGCACCAGGACGACGGCGCTGTAGAGCAGTCTGCGGATGATGTAGGTGAGCACGGGGTTCGGGCCGGGATCCTAATGAATGAAGTCCCGCCCCGCCCGGTGAGGGCGAGGCGGGACTGTCGAATGTCCCGTCAGCTGACGGAGACGGGTACTACTGGGTCGACCACTGGGAGACGTTCCAGGGCGAGCCCTCCTGCGTCGGGTTGACCGCAGGGCCGCTCACCTTGTTCGAGCGAATCACGAACAGGGGGCGAGCGAACATCGGGATCGACGGGACGTCCTTGACCATGTACTTGGCCTCGGCGGCGTTCAGCATCGCTGCCCGCTCGCCGGCGTCAAGCGTCGTCGACACCTTGTTCAGGATCCTCGTCAGCGCACGGTTGCAGTAGCCACCGTCGTTCTGGTCGCCGCCGCAGCCGTAGATGTCCTTCAACGTGATCGACGATGACGGCGAGCCGACCCACGCGAACAGCATCAGGTCCCAGTCACGCGACGGCAGCGTCGTGCCGAACATGACGCCGCCGGTCTGGAACCGCGGCGACAGCTCGATGCCAACGGACTTCAGCTGCCGCTGGATGATCTCGAACGTCAGGGCGCGGAGCTGGTTGCCCGTCGTCGTGTGGAACCGGAACGAGAGCTTGCCTACACCCGGGCACGAGAAGATCTTGTCGTTGCCCGCGCTCGGCCGGTCGGGACCGCCGGTGCAGCCCTTGCCCTTGAGCAGGCTGATCACCTTCGACTGGCTGAACGGACGAGCCGCGAAGTTCTTCTTGTACTTCGTCTCGAACGGCTTGTAGTACAGGCTCTGCAGGGCGGGAAGGCCCGGAGCGATCGTTCCGTAGAGCGCCCCTGCGACCTGAGACCGGTTCATGCCGGTGATCAGGGCCTGCCGGACGTACGGCTGCTTCAGGGCCGGGTGACCCTTGGCGCCGAACTGGATGTCGATGTGCTCGTAGGTGTAGCCGATCTGACGATCGACCTTGAACTTGCTGTCCTTGAAGAAGTCAGCGATCTGGAGCTGCGGCTGCGGCTCCATGACCTGACCCTCGCCGGCCTTCAGCGCCTGGAAGCGGGAGTTCGTGTCCAGGATGTAGCGGAAGACGAGCCGGTCGAGCTTCATCTGCGGGCCCGCCTTGAAGCGCGGGTTCTTCCGCACGGTGATCTGGACACCCTTTTGCAGGCTGTCGAAGAGCCACGGACCGCTGGACACCGGAATCGAGGTCAGGAACGTCTCGTTCATGTTCTTGCCCTTGATGATGTGGGCGGCGTACGGGCCGCTCGACGCAAGCGACTCCCAGTCGGCGTACGTTTTCTTGAAGACGATCGTGATCTTCTTCTTGTTGCCGCGGGTCATGCTGGCGACATCCTCCCAACCGGTCCGGGAGATGACGTTGTTCGCCGGGTTCGTGAAGACCTTCCACGTCTGGAAGAGGTCCTCCGCCACGACGGGCTTGCCGTCGCTCCACACCGCGCTCGCCTTGTACTCAAGCGAGACGGTGAGCGGGCTCTTCTTGACGAGCTTCGGCTTGGCGACGCAAAGCCGCGGCACGTAGTCGGCGGCCGCATTGCGGATCTGGCAGCCGTACCAGATGTTGTTCAGGACTAGGCTG
>DATLXM010000143.1:0-6821 GCA_035575835.1 Gaiellaceae bacterium | reverse complement strand
AGCCGGCACCCAGACGAGCGAGCCCACCGCGATCGCCCTGGCTGCATCGCCCAGCTCGATCTTCTTCTCCCCGACGAGAGACGCTGCGCGGGTGTAGGCCGCGGCCATCAGGGGCGCGCCGCCCGCGAGCACCGAGGCCTGCACGATCGTCGAGCGACCCACCGTGACCTGGTTGATCGCGACGATCGCGAGTCCGAGCGGCAGTGTCGCCCAGAAATGGTCGCCGTAGAAGCGGATGCTCTCGGCGACGAGCTGGCCGACGGTTCTCGTCGCCGGAGGAAGCGGCTCGGGCAGGGGCTCGCCCTGCTTGGGGTAGCGCGGGCGGGCCACGGCGGCGAACGCTACCCCCGCGCGGCGGCGACGAGGTCAGGGAGCAGCTCCGCAACTCGTGCGAACGCCTCGTCGAAGCGCCAGAGCGACCGGTCGGGCTCGCCGAGCTCGTTCGAGACGACCCGGGCCTCGACCGCCGGCACA
The DNA here is from genome assembly GCA_035575835.1 of Gaiellaceae bacterium. Classification (GTDB taxonomy): domain Bacteria; phylum Actinomycetota; class Thermoleophilia; order Gaiellales; family Gaiellaceae; genus Gaiellasilicea. The sequence continues at coordinate 6,347 of DATLXM010000143.1, read as the reverse complement.
CCGGCGATCTCGGCGGCGCGCAGGACGGCGAATCCCTCCATCGCCTCGACGTCGACGCTCCCGCCCCCGACCCGAGCACTCGTCCCGATCGGGAGCACGTGCGCGTCGGGAAACGCCTGGCGCAGCCGTTGCAGCAGCGAAGCGTCCGGGAGCACTCGCGCGGGCACGAACGGTCCGGCGGCATCGCAGTAGACCGCCTCCGAGCCGAGGACGAGCCCGAGCAGCTCGACTCCACGCGCGCCTGCGATCCCGACGTTGAGGATGGCGCTCGGCCGCAGCTCCGCGATCGCCCGCGCCGTCGCCGCGGCCGCTTCCACCGGTCCGACTCCGCAGACGAGCGTCGTCGCGCCGTCAACCGGGACGAGCTCCCGCTCGGTCGCCGCGACGACGAGGAGCACTAGGCGGGCGTCGGGCCGAGCTCGGCTGCGAGCGTCTCGGCCTCGTCGACCAGCACGCCGATCGCGTCGACGCCCGCCGACCAGAAGCCGGGGTCGCCGATGTCGAAGCCGAGCCGCGAGGCGAGCACCGCGGGCGGGGCCGACCCACCCGCGCGGAGCAGATCGAGGTACGGCTCGACGAGCGAGTCGCCCTCCTCCAGGTAGCGGCGGTAGATCGCGAGCGAGAAGAGATAGCCGAACGAGTAGGCGTAGACGTACCCCGGCACCGCGATGAAGTGCGGGACGTAGCTCCACCAGCTGCCGTAGTCCTCGGTCACCTCGACCGCGTCGCCGAGCATCCGCACCTGCTCGGCGCGCCAGAGCTCGGAGATCTTGTCGATCGGCAGTTCGCCCTCTTCTCGCCGGGAGGTGTGGATCGCGTGTTCGAAGCGGTTGAGTGCGATCTGGCGGAAGACGGTCGCGATCGCGTCGTCGATCCGGCCGACGAGCAGGTCGAGCCGGGCGCGCGGGTCACTCTCGCGCTCCATCAACTTCTCGAACGTCAGCGCCTCGGCGAAGACGGACGCGGTCTCGGCGAGCGTCAGCGGCGTCGAGGCGTTGAGCAGGCCGAGATCCTGGGCGAGCGTCCCGTGGAGCCCGTGCCCGAGCTCGTGCGCGAGCGTCAGGACGCTGCGCCGCTCGCCCGCGTAGTTCATCAGAACGTACGGGTGGACGCCCGGGATCAGCGTGGCGCAGAAAGCGCCGAGCATCTTCCCGGCCCGCGGCGGCGCGTCGATCCAGTCGCGTTCGAAGAAACGGCCGACGATCTCGCCGGCGAGCGGCGAGAAGCCGGCGAAGGACTCGGTCACGAGCTCGCGCGCGTCCTCCCAGGCGATCGTCCCGGGCACCTCCTGGAGCGGCGCGAAGCGGTCGTAGTCGGCGAGCCGCTCGAGGCCGAGCAGCTTCGCCTTGAGCGCGTAGAAGCGCTGCGGAATGTCGTAGCGCGCGATGATCGCATCGATCAGGCTCTGCGCAGCGTCGTCCGGAATCTCGTTCGCGAGGTTCCGGGCCGAGATCCAGGTCTCGTACCCGCGGAGGCGATCTTCGACCGAGCGCTCGCTGAGGATCGTGTTCAGGACGTATCCACGCGTCCGGATCCCCGGCTGGAGTGCCTCGGTCACGGCCTCGGCGACCTGCTTGCGCTCGTCCTGCTCGGTCAGCCGCGAGAGCTTCGCGAGTGCCTGATCGAGCGAGAGATCCTCGCCGTCGAGCGGGACGCTGAGGTCGGAGAGGAGCTCGTTGAAGAGCCGGCCCCACGCGCTCGAGCCGGTCAGGCTCTTCTCGGCGGAGATCTTCTCCTCCGGCTCAGTCAGGAGGTGCGGCCGGTACCGGCGCTCGGAGCGGAGGAAGGATGCGTAGCGCTCGAGCGCGGGATCGGCGAGGAGCCGGTCGGCGACGTCGTCCTCGAGGCCCGCCCACTCGAGGTCGAAGAAGAGGAGCTCCGTCTCGATCTGCGTGTTCTGCTCACGGACCTTCTGCGCGAGGGCGCCGCGGCTCTGGTCGGAGCTGTCCGCTGCGAGCCGGAGCCGCGCGTACGCCTCGACGCGCGTCGAGATCGAGCGGATCCGCTCGCCCTCCGCGACGGAGTCCGCGAGCTCTTGACCCGAGAGCTCGCCGAGCTTGCCGCGATAGCGCTCGCGGAACGCAGCCGCGCCCGCCGCGGCCTCGTCGAGGTCCTGTTGGATCCGGGGGTCGTCGGGGCTCTCGTAGAGGTCGCCGAGGTTCCACTCGATCGGTTCGGCGCCGGTGACGGTCGTGCTCACGACCGACAACCTATCGTGCGGTTACACATGGGTGAAGTCGCTGACATCTCGGGCCGGACTCCGAGGATCGATCGCGCTAGCGGCGCTCGTCTGCGCGTCCGGATGGGCTGTGGCGTTCAGCTCCCTTCGCCTGTTCGAGACAGAGACCTCGCCGACCGCGGGCTAGCGTGTTCTGTTATGCGCTCCCCTTCGCCGCACTCGCCCTCGCGATCGTTCGAGGAAGACGGAGGCACCTCACGCTCGCCTGGCTCGTGGCCGCAAGCTCAGCCGTCGCGCGTCCGGTGGCGAGCGAATGGATCGGATACTCGGAGAACCTGCTCTGTGGATTGCTCTTTTCTCTGATCCCGATCGCCGCCGCCGTCTCGGTAACGCTGCTCACTGCGCCGCGCCGGTAGCGCCCGCCTGACGACATATCGTGGCTCCCAGATTTCGACGCAACTTCAGAACGCCGTCAAGCGGCTGATCGAGCCCGAAGTGATCGCCGACGCCGTCGCGTTTCTCTGCGGCCCGTCGGCGTGGTCGATGACCGGAAGCGTCTTCCCGCTCAACGCTGGCTGGCTCGCGAACTGAGCGGGGTGCGGACGGGCCGCGCACTGCTGGCCGCATGCCACCGGGCCCCGGCCGCCACCCGTCATGGCGGCCGGGCAGGTCGAATCCGTCGGTCAGCGGATGACGGGACTTGCGACGTCCTGTCCCGGCGGAACCGAGCCGGTCGTCTGGTAGCAGCCGTCCGCCCGGCCGGGCGTGCCGGCGTCGGGGCCGTGATGCGCCGTCTCGAGACCGTATGCGGCCGGGTCGCCGCCGCAGGAGGTCCCGCTCACGAACGGAGCGTGATTCTGGCCGTTCGCGAGCACCTGGCCCGAGGTCGACACGACGTGCGGATGGGCGAGCGCGGCGGCCGGCCCGATCAGGGCGGTCGCAGCCAGCGCCGCACAGGCCGAGAGCGTCTTCTTCATCGTCTCCTCCTTCATCGGGATTACGGGTTGCAGGGTGCGGCGGGGACGTCGAGCCGCAGGGTCGCCGTCGACGGCACGACGAACGTGCCCACGAAGACCGCCGGCTCGGTGCCGTCGTTGCGGACGAGGTTCACGAGCCCGGGCACCTCGACGTAGGACTGCCCCTTCGAGTACGTCGTCTTGGTGCAGTCGTTCGCGTAGACCGTGACGGCGCCCTGGACGACCGTCATGAAGCCGGGGCCGGGATGCCGGTGCCAGCCGGTGTTCCCGGCGGGCGGCAACGTGATCCGGAGCGTCGTCACGTCGAACGGCGCCTCGTAGGTGCCACGCCAGGGGCTCGCCTTCTGGTTCGGGAACTTGCCCCGCACCTCGAGCATCAGCGCGTCGGCGGTCGTGCCTCTCGCAAGCGATTCCGTGCTCTGGCCGGCCGGCGGAGTCGCCTGCGCGACTCCGAGAACCGCGGCGAAAACAACCCCCACTGCAAGCGTGGCGGACATCAGCATGAAACGAACGTTCATCTTCATCACCCCTCGTTTCGTCATTGACTGGGCGGCTCGAGCGCCGCGCTTCGGACGCGTTCGTGGAGCGTCACCGCGTGCTCGAGCTTCCTGCGAGCTCGGGCCACGTGCCACTCGACGGTCTTGAGGCTGAGGCCCACCTCGTCGGCGATCTCGCGGTGGCTGCTGCCACCGGCGACGAGCAGCACCAGATGCTCCTCGATCGTCGACAGCGCGGGCACAGACGACATGGACACTCCTTCCTCCTCGACTACGCCCAGGGTGTCGAGCCGCGCTGACGCGCCGCTGACGCGGGACCGACACGGGGCTGCGACAATCGCCGCCGGGTGGAGTTCCGCATCTTGGGCCGGTTCGAGGTCGTCGACGGAGACAGGGATGGACCCCGCCGCGACCGAAGCAGCGCGCGCTGCTCGTGCTGCTGCTGCTCAGGGCGGGAGAGCACGTCGGCGCGGACGAGGCCGCAGAGGCGATCTGGGAAGGGCGCCCGCCGCCCTCGGCGCGGAACGCGATCCAGGGCCACGTTGTCGCCCTCCGCAAGCTGCTCGGCCCGGACCGGATCGAGACCCGCGAGGGCGGCTACACCCTGCGGCTCGAGGAAGACGAGCTGGATCTCCACCGCTTCGAGCGCCTGCTCACGAGCGCGCGCGACGGCGCAGCGGACGAGCGGGCGGAAATGCTCACCCAGGGGCTCGCCCTCTTCCGTGGAGCCCCTCTCGACGACTTCCGCTACGAGGCGTTCGCGACAGCGGAAGCGAGCCGGATCGACGAGTTGCGGCTCGAGGCCCTGGAGTCGCGCATCGACTCGGACCTGGCGCTCGGACGGCACGCGGAAGTCGTTCCGGAGCTGGAGCGGCTGGTCGTCGAGAGCCCGCTCCGCGAGCGCCTGTGGAGCCAGCTCGGCCTGGCGCTCTACAGGGGCGGCCGGCAGGCAGAGGCGCTCGGGGCGTACCGGCGCGCGAGGAGCGCTCTCGTCGACGGCCTCGGGATCGAGCCGGGACCTGCGTTGCAGCGCCTCGAGCGCCAGATCCTGAATCAGGATCCCGACCTCGATCTGCCCTTGGCCCGGGCGCCGCGGAACCGGATTCCGACGCCGCCGACGCCGCTGCTCGGCCGGGAGCGCGAGCTCGGCGAGGCACGCGACCTGCTCCTGTCCGACGAGATCAGGCTCGTCACGCTCACGGGGCCGGGCGGCACGGGCAAGACCCGGCTCGCGCTCGAGGTCGCGCGGGGCGCCGTCGCCCACTTCCCGGGCGGCACGCACTTCGTCTCGCTCGGATCGCTCACCGACCCGGACCTCGTCTTGCCCACGCTCGCGCACGTGGTGGGCGTCGGCGAGCGCGGCGGCTCACCGCTCGAGGATTCCCTCGCGGATCGTCTCACCGGCAGCGCCTCGCTCGTCGTCCTCGACAACGTCGAGCACGTCCTCGCGGCCGCGCCGGGGCTCGGGCGCCTGCTCGCGGCCGCGCCGGGGCTCACCCTGCTCGCGACGAGCCGCGCGCCCCTCCGGCTCTACGGCGAGCATCTCTACCGCGTTCAGCCGCTCTCCCCGGACGCGGCCGCCACCCTCTTCGTCGACCGAGCGCAGGCAGTCGGAGCCGACGTCGATCGCGACGAGTCGACGCGGGCGACCGTCGAGCAGGTGTGCCGCCGGCTCGACCGTCTGCCGCTCGCGATCGAGCTCGCCGCGGCACGTATGGGCGTCCTCTCACCGGCAGCGCTGCTCGCCCGGCTCGAGGAGCCGCTCTCCCTCCTGACCGCGGGCCCGGTCGACCAGCCGGAGCGCCAGCAGACGCTCCGGCGAACGCTCGACTGGAGCCACGAGCGGCTGGAGCCGGAGGAGCAGCACCTGTTCGCGCGGCTCGCCGTCTTCGCGGGCGGTTGGACGCTCGACAACGCCGACGTGATCTGCGGCGACGGCGTCGACCTCGTCGCCGTGCTCTCGTCGCTCGCAGATACGAGCCTGGTGCAAGTGGATCCGGCCGGCGCCGAACCGAGGCAGCGGATGCTCGAAACGATTCGCGAGTACGCGGGCGAGCGGCTCGACGCCTCGGGCGAGGCTGAGGACCTCGGACGGCGCCACGCTCTCCACTTCCTCGCGCTGGCCGAGGAGGCGGAGCCCCACCTTCGGGGGAGCCCCGGTGAGTGGCTCGACCGTCTCGGGCTCGAGCACGACAACCTCCGGGCTGCTCTCGATCGACTCGACGTGGCGGAGGAACGGGAGCTCGGACAGCGCCTCGCAGGAGCGCTCTGGCGGTTCTGGTACCTCCGCGGGCATCTGACCGAAGGCGGGCGACGCCTCGAGCACGCGCTCGCTGCCGACCTGGAGCCGACGCCCGCACGCGCAAAAGCGCTGTTGGGAGCGGCAGTCATGGCCGCCAACACCGGCGATCCCGCGACGGCGAAGGCACGAGCGGCGGAGAGCCTCGCGCTCCATCGCACCCTGCGCGATCCGTGGGGAGCGGCGTACTCCGAGTTCATGCTCGGCCATGTCGCGCCCGGGCGCGCAGAGGCGGTGCCGCTCTACGAGAACAGCGCCCGGATCTTCCGGGAGCTCGGCGACGAGCATTCCGCGCTCCTCGCGACCCGTCATCTCGCGCGGACCCACGCGGCTCTGGGCGACCTCGACCGCGCCCGAGCCCTCCACGAGGACAACCTGACCCGCGCCCGGGCGTC
>DATLXM010000142.1:0-2628 GCA_035575835.1 Gaiellaceae bacterium | reverse complement strand
CGATCCATGAGGGTCGTTTCGCCGTCGGGCGCCCAGCCCAGCAGCGCCAGGAAGTTGCGCATCGCCTCCGGCAGGTAGCCCGCATTCCGGAACTCGTCCACCGAGACGGCACCGTGCCGCTTGGAGAGCTTCTTCCCGTCGGGCCCGTTGATGTTCGGCGCGTGGGCGTAGACCGGCAGCCTCGAGCCGAGCGCCTCGAGGATCCGGATCTGCTTCGGGGTGTTCGAGATGTGGTCGTCCCCACGGATCACGTGCGTGATCTCGTCCAGCCAGTCCTCGACGGGTGACGCGAAGTTGTAGGTCGGCCGCCCGTCGGAGCGGACGAGCACGACGTCCTCGAGCTCGGCGTTCGGGAACTCGATCCGCCCGCGGATCGCGTCGTCCCAGCCGGTCACGCCTTCGTCGGGCATCCGGAAGCGAATCGCGCCCTCGTCCTCGTACGCAGCGCCCTCCTCGACGAGCCGCCGCGCCTCCTCCCCGCACCGCTCCATCCGGTCGAGCTGGAACGTCGTCTCGCCGTCCCAGTCGATCCCGATCCATTCGAGCGAGCGCTGGATCTGCTCGACCGCCTCGGCGACCTCGCGGGAGGTGTCGGTGTTCTCGATCCGGAGGAGGCATTCGCCGCCGCTGCCGCGCGCGAAGAGCCAGTTGAAGAGGAACGTGCGGACTCCCCCGATGTGGAGGAAACCCGTCGGGCTCGGTGCCATGCGGACGCGCGTACTCATCCGACTAGCCTAGCTTCCGTGATCTTCGGCGCTCATTGCTCGGGCGGGGTGAAGGGCTCGCTCGACCACGCGACCTCGATCGGCGCGGACGCCGTCCAGCTCTTCGCCCAGAGCCCGCGGATGTGGCGCTTCCCCGTCCACGCGGAGGAGGATCTCGCCCGCTTCCGCACGCGCCGAGAGGAGGCCGGGATCGAAACCGTGCTCGTCCACTCGCTCTATTTGTGCAATCTCGCCGCCCCTGACCCGGCGATCTACTCGAAGTCGGTGCAGACGATGCGTTCGACGATGGCCGCGTCGTGCGCGCTCGGCGCAGACGGGGTCGTCTTCCACGTCGGCTCTCACCTCGGCACGGGCTTCGAAGCGGGGCTCGCGAAGGTCGTGCCCGCGCTCCGCCAGGTCGTCGAGCTCTGCTCGGACACGACGTGGCTCCTGATCGAGAACTCGGCCGGCGCAGGCGGCACGATCGGCCGCTCGATCGAGGAGATCGCCGCTCTGATCGATGCCCTCGACGGCCACCCCCGGCTCGGGGTCTGTCTGGACACCTGCCACCTCTATGTCTCGGGAGTCGACGTCACCGATCGCGCGACGGTGGACGCCCTGCTCACCGAGCTCGACGCCTCCGTCGGGCTCGACCGGCTTCGAGCCCTGCACGTCAACGACGCCGCGACCCCGCTCGGATCGAATCGCGACCGGCACGCGAACGTGCTCGAGGGCGAGCTCGGCGAGGAGCTCGGCGTCTTCCTCTCGCATCCGTCGCTGCAGGGCCTGCCCGCGGTGATGGAGACGCCGGGCCCGGACAAGCACGGGCCGGATCTGACCGAGATGAGGAAGGTGCGTGACCTCCACGCGCGCTGGACGGCGCCGAAGAAGCGGGGACGCTAGGCCCCAGCAGTCAGGCGGCGAGCCCGGCAGGCTGGAGCGAGCCGGTCGAATGGGTCAGGGCGGCGCGCACGGCGCTGACGACGCACGCGTCGAACTGGGTGCCGGCGCAGCGGTCGAGCTCGTCGAGCGCCTGCGGGAGGTCGACGGCCAGGCGGTACGGCCGGTCCGAGACCATCGCCGCGAGCGCGTCGCAGGCCGCGACGATCCGCGCAACGAGCGGGATCTCTTCTCCTGCGAGCCGGTCGGGATAGCCGAGCCCGTCCCAGCGTTCGTGGGTCGAGCGAACCGCCCGGGCGACGGGAACGAGTGCCGGCGCGGCGCCGATGATTCGCTCTCCGATCAGCGTGTGCTGGTGCACGAAGACCCATTCGCTCGGGTCGAGCGGGCCCTTCTTCTCGAGGATCGCGTCCGGAATCGCAACCTTGCCGACGTCGTGGAGCTCGGCGGCGTGGCGCAGCTGCTCGAGCTCGTGATCCTCGAGCCGAAGCTGGCGGCCGACGTCGACGGCGAGGTCGGCGACGTCCGCGACGTGCTCGAAGAGAGAAGGACTCCGCTCCTGGAGCGCCCGGAGGAGGACGCTCTTGCTCTGACTCCCGGCCGAGGAACGGCGCCGCTGCTTCTGCGCATACATCCTGGTGTCGGCGAGACGCAGAGCGGCGCTCGTGTCCTCCGCCTCCTCGGGAAGCGAAACTGTTCCGAACGAACTGCTGATGTGGAAGCCCTCCCCCGTCTCGCAGAGAGCGTCCGACGCTTTCCGAGCGAGGTCGGTCGCGTCGGATTCGGCGATTCCGAGGACGCAGAACTCGTCCCCTCCCATCCGGTAGGCGGTCGCCCGGCCGAGGAGCTCGCCCGTCAGCGCCGCGCCCAGCCGGTCGAGGAGCGCATCGCCGGCGGGGTGACCGTACGTGTCGTTGTAGGCCTTGAAGCCGTCGAGGTCGAGCAGGACGAGGGTGGCGTTGCCGTTGACGGCTTCGAGGTCGGCGCTGAGCTTGCGGCGGTTGCCGAGGCCGGTGAGCGGGTC
>DATLXM010000141.1:0-2520 GCA_035575835.1 Gaiellaceae bacterium | reverse complement strand
CACGGCAACCCGACGGGCGCAATGAGCCTGATGGACTTCCTCGGCAAGGAGTACCGGAGCGCGCTCGGCGTCCCCGTCGTGAACGTCCCCGGCTGCGCGCCGGTCGGCGACAACTTCACCGAGACCGTGGCTGCGATCCTCTACTTCCTCCAGGGCTTCGGCCCCCTCCCGGAGTTCGACGAGCTCGGCCGCCCCGCCTGGCTCTTCGGCGAGACCGTCCACCGCCACTGCGTCCGCGGCGCCTACTACGAGGAGGGCTCCTTCGCCGACGAGTTCGGCGACAAGGAGTGCCTCGTCGAGATCGGCTGCTGGGGCCCGGTCGTCAACTGCAACATCACCTCGCGCGGGGCGATCAACCACGCGGGCGGCTGCATGAACGCCGGCGGAGCCTGCATCGGCTGCACGATGCCCGGCTTCCCGGACAAGTTCACACCCTTCTACAAGGTGGCTCCCGGCTCTCGCGTCTCGTCGACGGCGTCGCGGATGGTCGGGAGCATCATCAAGCCGCTGCGGGTGTTCTCGAACGACAATCTGAACCGCGAGGTTCGCTGGGACGTCGAGGGCGAGATTCCGAGCGGCTGGGCCGCGGAGAAGGCCGAGCCGGGCGTGCTCAGCAAGGCAGGCCACAAGGCCTACGACGTGCTCCGGCGTCGGGGCGACGCCGGCAAGGGCTCAGGCGGCGAATGGGGCAAGACCAAACGAGAGGATTCCTGACGTGTGCTTCAAGAACCTGCCGGTCGAGTTCGACGCGAACGGCGCCGCCCGACTCGTCGGGGGGATCCCCGATCCCTATTCGGTGACCGTGACGCGACCCGAGGTCGCGATGACCGACGCCGAGCGCGAGGAGCAGATCAAGCGGCTGACCGCGCGGAACGGCCACATCAAGGATCTGAACATGGACCCGGTGACCCGGGTCGCAGGCGCGCTCGCGGTCAACGTCGTCGCCGATCTCGACAGCGGCCGCTACCTCGACGCGCGCTCGCAGGCCACGCTCTTCCGCGGCTACGAGGTGATCCTGATGGGCCGCGACCCGCGCGACGCCATCTTCATCTCCTCGCGCGCCTGCGGCGTCTGCGGCGGCGTCCACGCCCACGCCTCGGCCTACGCGATCGAGATGGCGATGGGGCTCGAGGTGCCGCCGCTCGGCACCGTCGTTCGGAACATGCAGGAGTCTGCGGAGATGGGCTACGACAACCCACTCCACCTCTACCTCCTCGCCGGGCCTGACTACTCGGAGGCCGTCGTCAAGGCCGTGAACCCGGAGCTCTGGCCGAGGGCGAAGGAATGGAAATGCAAGGGCGTCGAGTACCACGGCTTCAAGACGATGGCCGAGCTGATGACCGCGCTCAACCCGCTGACCGGGGCGCTCTACCGGGAGGGGCTCGAGTTCACCCGGGTCTCGCGCGAGATGTTCGTGATCCTCGCCGGCAAGTACCCGCACCCGCAGACGGTCGTCCCCGGCGGCGTTTCCTCGACGATCTCGCTCCAGACGCTGAACGAGTACCACTCCAAACTTGGGCGGATCTTCGACTACGCGAAGAGGATGCTGGCCGTCTGGGACGAGATCCCGGACTTCTTCTACACCTGCGACGAGCGCTACAAGATGGTGGGCGCGCGCCCGATGAGCCTGATCGACACCGGCTTCTGGGACGACCCGCACGCCTACAACTCGAGCTACGCAGACTGCAACGACTGGGGCGAGCGCCGCTGGTCGACCCCGGGCGTCGTGATCGACGGCGAGCTCGTGACGACCCGGCTCACCGACATCAACATCGGCTTCGAGGAGTTCGTCGAGCACTCCTACTACGAGGAGTGGGCCGGCGACCGCTATGCGACCGACCCGCGCGGCGACCCGATCAGCCCGTACCACCCCTGGAACAAGCAGACGCTGCCGAAGCCCGGCGAGAGGAGCTGGAAGGACAAGTACACCTGGGCCTGCACCCCCCGCTGGGATCGGAACGTCGTCGAGGCCGGTGCCTACGCGCGCCTCTTCATGACCGCGATGGCGCAGAAGCAGCCGGCGAACGACTTCATCGAGGCGACCGGGCGGAGCCTAAAGCTGAACGTGCCCAAGGGCCTCACCCCCGAGATGCACTGCGAGTGGCACGTTCCGGAGGTGTGGAACGCGTTCGAGCGGAACCGCGGCCGGGCCTACCATTACGTCTTCTCGCAGCTCGTCGGGCTCGCAAGCCTGCTCGAGGCCTACCGCCTCTTCAAGGCCGGAGACCGGAAGGTGGCGGCGATCCCGCCGGATCAGATCGAGAAGCAGATGCCGAAGGACGAGCGGCTCGGCGTCGGCTGGTGGGGCGCCGGACGCGGCTACCTGACCCATCACCTCGTGATGGACAAGGGGAAGATCACGAACTACCAGATTTGCACGCCCTCGACGATCAACGCGTCGCCGCGCGACCCGTGGGACCAGCTCGGCCCCTACGAGGAGGCGGTGCTGAACACTCCGATCATCGAGGACACCTCGGATCCGTCCAAGTTCACCTCGATCGACATGCTCCGGGCGATCCG
>DATLXM010000140.1:0-30995 GCA_035575835.1 Gaiellaceae bacterium | reverse complement strand
CCCCTCCGCGTCGCCCTCGGCGGGGCCTGACTCAACAACTCTTGCCCGCCGAGACGAGCCCGCGCTCGGCGCTCGCGCGATCCGGGTCGAGGATCGCCTCGCGCACGGTCTTCCGCATCATCGCCACCTTCGGGAGCGGGTAGTTGTCGAGCTTCCGCCGGCTCGCGATGTAGTTCGAGCCGAACGTCTCGGTCAGGGTCTCGGCCGGCTCGATCGAGGCGACGAGCCTGATCAGCGCGGGCAGGCGCTGGAGCGGCACGTCCGTCTGCACGTTCCGCTTCACCGTCCCGGTCAGCGCCGGGAAGTTCCGGAGCACCCGCACCGGGTCGAGCTGGTCGGCCATCGCACTCAGGAAGCAGCGCTGGCGGGCCATCCGGGTGTAGTCGCTCGAGTCCTTGCGCGAGCGGACGTACGCAAGCGCCTCGCGGCCGTAGAAGCGGTAGCGGCGGCCGGGGACGACGTCGATGCGCGGCTTCGGCTCGCCCAACGCGGGCCGGGTCACCTCGTCGACGAGCCGCTCCTTGACAAGGATCGAGACGCCGCCGAGCCCGTCGACGAGATCCGCGAAGCCGAGGAGGTTAACGAGCGCGTAGTAGTCGACGCGGACGCCGAGCAGCGTCGAGACCGCCTGCTTGAGCGCCGTCGCCCCAGGATCCTCGCCGCCTGGGAAGCGTTCCGGCTGCTCCCGCGCGAAGCCGAGAAGCGCGTTCAGCGGCTGCCCGAAACGCTTGATCTGCTTCGAGACGTCGCCACCGAGCGGCACGCCGACGAGGTTGCGCGGGATCCCGAAGGCAACCGCCCGCCCCGTTTCGTGCTGAACGGCGACGAGGATCATCGTGTCGGTGCGAGCGCCTGAGTTCCCCGGGCCCTCGTCCGTGCCGAGCAAGAGAATCGTCGTCCACGGCTTCCCCTCGAGCGGTTGGGCGCGGACGAACACCCGACGCGACCCGCCGATCGGCACGTCCTCCTGCGGCTTCGCGACCGGCGCCGCCCGGGGGGCGCTCGGCGCCGCCGCGATCCCGGGGTAGCGACGCTCCTTCCCGGGTGTGACCCCGACGAAGAGGCCGTGCGCCGGCAGCACGTCGCGGGGCTCCTCGCTCGCGAAGACCGAGTCGAGGACGTCGTAGCTCCGGACTGCGACGTAGCCCGCTGCCGCATGCGGGAGGACGGTGACGACGACGAGCGCGGCGAGCACGCTCCGGGCGAGCGCGGTGCGAGTGCCGCGAGCGGCGTCGACGACCGCGAAGAGCCGGAACAGGAGCAGCCCGAGGTCGACCGCAAGGATCGCGACCAGCAATCGCCGATCGATCGAGCCGCCCGCGGCCGTTCGCCAGAGGAAGAGCCCGAGCAGCGCGAGCAGGAGCAGGACGAACACGGCGAGCAGCGCCAGCCCACGGCGACGCGCGCCCGTCGCGAGCTGCCCCGCACCCGGGAGCAACATCGAGAGGAACGCGGCTACGAGCGCACGGCGGCTCGGCTCGGCCATCGCATCAGTGTAGAAGCGACGAGCGTCAGCAGCCCGACCGCCCAGAGCAAGAAGCAGCTTCCGGCCACCCGGAGCTGTTGAATTTTTCGTAAGCAATCGGTTCGCGTTCGGGTCTCGGCGGTAGCATCCGTTCGATGCCGACCTCTGTCGTCACCGGTGGAGCAGGCTTCCTGGGATCCCACCTCTCCGACGCGCTCCTCGCGGCCGGGCACCGGGTGATTTGCGTCGACAACCTCGAGACGGGCTCGCTCGCGAACATCGAGCACAACCGCGACGCGTCCGAGTTCGTCTTCGTCCCGCATGACCTGACTCAGCCGATCCGGATCGAGGAGCCGGTCGACTTCGTCTACCACCTTGCGAGCCCGGCGAGCCCGATCGACTATCTGCGCCTGCCGCTCCAGACCCTCAAGGTCGGCTCGTACGGCACCCACAACGCGCTCGGTCTCGCCAAGTTCAAGCGCGCGCGCTTCCTGCTCGCCTCGACCTCGGAGGTCTACGGCGACCCGCAGGTGCACCCGCAGCCCGAGACCTACTGGGGCCACGTCAACCCGATCGGCCCGCGCGGGGTCTACGACGAGGCGAAGCGCTACGCCGAGGCGCTGACGATGGCCTACCACCGCCAGCAGGGCGTGGACACGTGCATCGTCCGGATCTTCAACACCTACGGCCCCCGGATGCGCCCCTACGACGGCCGCGCGATCCCGAACTTCGTCCGCCAGGCGATCGAGCAGAAGCCGATCACCGTCTACGGCGACGGCTCCCAGACGCGAAGCTTCTGTTACGTCGACGATCTCCTCCGAGGGCTGGTCGCGCTCCAGGAGAGCGGCGAGCACCTGCCCGTGAACATCGGGAACCCGAACGAGTTCACTCTGCTCGAGTTGGCCGAGAAGGTGATCGAGGTCTTCGAGACGACGAGCGAGATCGTCTACGAGGCGCTGCCCGTCGACGACCCGAAGGTGCGTCAGCCCGACATCACCCGCGCCCGCCAGGTGCTCGGCTGGGAGCCGGAGATCGCGCTCGACGGGGGCCTGCGCAAGCTGCGCGAGTCCCTCCCCCGGGAAGCACCAGTTGCGTAGACGCGCCTGGCTTTTCGCGGCCTCGCTCCTCGTGGCCGCGACCGTCACCGTGCCCTCCGCGAGTGCGTCGCGCTTCCTCAAGCGCGGGATCTTCGACGACGCGCAGATCCACTATGGGAACCCGGACACGGTCTTCCCGGTGCTCCGGACGCTCAAGACGCAGCTGATCCGAATCAACCTCGTCTGGGGCGGCGCCGGTGGCGTCGCCAAGCGCAGGCCGGCGAATGGCGCGAACCCGGCCGATCGCGCGTACGACTGGTCTGCCTACGACCGCACCGTCAACTACGCGTCGCAGTACGGGATCAAGGTCGTCTTCTCGATCATCGGCACGCCGCCGTGGGCGAACGCCGCCGCAGGCGTGAACGTTGCGCCCCGCAACTTCGCCGACCTGCAGAACTTCGCCGCGGCCGCCGCGAAGCGCTACGGCGGCCAGTACGCCGCGGCGGACGGACGCCTCCTCCCGCCCGTGCGCTCCTGGATCGCCTGGAACGAGCCGAACAACCCCGCGTTCCTGCGGCCGCAGTACCGGAAGGTCGGGGCGAGCTACGTGGCCCAGAGCCCGATCGACTACGCCAAGATCTGCAACGCGATCTACAAGGGCATCTCGGTCACGACGGTCGGCGCCTCGAAGGTCGCCTGCGGCGTGACCGCGCCCCGCGGGAACAACGACCCCACCTCCGACCGGCCAGCGCTCTCCCCGATCGCGTTCCTGCGCGGGATGAAGAAGGCGGGCGCGACGCGCTTCGATGCCTACGCGCACCACCCGTACTACGGCTCGCCGCAGGAGACGCCCACCACCCCGCCGCCGACCCCGTCGCGCGGCCAGGCGCCCACCGCGGTCACGCTCGGGAACATCGACACGCTGATCCGTGAGGTGACGAAGCTCTACGGGAACAAGCGGATCTGGATCACCGAGTACGGCTACCAGACGAACCCGCCCGACCCGATCTTCGGCGTCACGCCCGCGAAGCAGGCCGCGTACCTGACCCAGGCCTTCGGGATCGCGAAGAAACATCCGCGGATCGACATGATGCTCTGGTTCCTCCTCCGCGACGAGACCCGCGCCCGGATCGAGGAGGGCTGGCAGTCCGGCTTCCTGACCGCGTCGGGCTCCCGCAAGCCGAGCTTCGTCGCGTTCCAGCGCCTGGGCTAGCGCGGGGACAGCAGCAGCGACCGGTAGAGCTCGTCGACATCCCCGACGAGCCTCTCGACGGCATACCGCTCGGGCACGCTCTCGCGGCCTGCCGCCCCCATCCGCGCCCGCAGCTCCGGATCTTCCGCGAGCCGGGCGAGCCGCGCCGCGAGCGCCTCGGTGTCACCCGCCGGGACGAGGAAGCCGTCGACCCCCTCGCGGACGACGTCCGGGACGCCACCGACGCTCGTCGCGACGACCGGGCAGCCGGCCGCAAGCGCCTCGATCACGACGACGGGCGTGCCCTCGTTCGCGGACGGGAGGATCATCGCGTCGAACGTGCGATACCAGCCGGAGACGTCCTCCTGGTAGCCGAGGAAGAGGCAGTGGCGGACGATCCCGAGCCTGGACGCGCGCTCCTCGACGTGCTCCCGGTCGGGCCCGTCGCCAATCATTAGGAGGACCGCGTCGGTTCCGCGCTCGCGCAGCAGCCGCAGGCTCTCGAGCACGTCGTCCGTCCGTTTGACGCCGGTCATCCGGCCGACCCAGCCGACCACGAAACGCTCCGGCGCGATCCCGAGGCGGGCGCGGGCGTCCGCCCCCTCCTCCTCCGTTCCGAGCCGCTCGCCGAGCTCGATCCCGAGCCGAACGACGGTGAACTTCTCCACCGGCGCGACACCCAGCCCGACCAGATCGTCCCGCACCTGCGGGCTGACCGCGATCAGCCGCGTGGTCATCCGGGCCAGCAGCCGTTCGAGGAGGCGGAACGCGCCGGACCGGAGCGGGCCGAAGTAGCCGTGCAGGACGTGCCCGTGGAAGGTGTGGACGATGACCTCCGGCCGGGCGTCACCCGCGAGGAGCGCGGCGAGTCGTCCGACCGTTCCAGCCTTCGCCGTGTGGGTGTGCAGGATCTGCGGCCGCTGCGCCCGGATCAGTCGGGCGAGCCGGAGCACCGAGAGCGCGTCGCGGAACGGCGAGATCTCACGGGAGAGCGCGTCCAGGTGGACGACCTCGACCCCGAGACCCTCCGCGACGTAGGCCATCGAGCCCTCGCCGCGGGCGAGCGAGCCGGCCACGAGCGTCGTCTCGTAGCCGCGTTCCGCGAGCCCCGCCGAGAGATAAGCGACGTGCAGCGCCGGCCCGCCCATGTTCAGCCGCGCGATCACGCGGAGGACGCGGATCGGCTCAGACAAGACTGGCGGTGGTGAGGCGGAGGCCCTCTTCGAGGCTCACCTTCGGCTCCCAGCCGAGCACCTCGCGCGCCGCGGAGATGTCCGCCCACGAGTCGCGGATGTCGCCGGCGCGAGGCGGCTGCGAGACCCGCTCGACCGGCTTGCCCAGGATTTCGCCGATCAGGTCGGCGACCCGGTTCACGCTCGCCGGCGCCGCTGAAGCGATGTTGAACATCCGTCCGCTCGCCCCCTCCGCGTCGGCAGCCCGCATCGTCGCGTCGACGACGTTGCCGACATAGGTGAAGTCCCGAGACTGCTCGCCGTCACCGAAGATCTTGATCGGCTCGCCCGCGGCGATCGCGGTCACGAAGAGCGGCACGACGGCCGCGTACTCAGAGAACGGGCTCTGGCGGGGGCCGAAGACGTTGAAGTAGCGAAGCACGACCGACTCGAAGGACTCGTAGACGCGGCTGAAGCTGACGCAGTACCGCTCCGCCGCCAGCTTCGCGACTCCGTAGGGAGAGATGGGGTCGGGCGCAGTCGCCTCGGTCGTCGGCAGCTCGCGCGTCGAGCCGTAGACGGAGGTCGAGGACGAGAAGACGACGCGGCGGACACCCTCGTCGCGCGCGGCCGAGAGCACGTTCAGCGTCCCCTCGATGTTGACCGCGCTCGAGGTCAGCGGATCCTGGACCGAGCGGGGGACAGAGCCCATCGCGCCGAGGTGGAAGACCGTCTCGACGCCGCGCATCGCGTTGTGGACGCGTTCGTAGCTCCGGAGCTCGCCCTCCACGACCTCGACGTCGATCCCCTCGAGGTTGGCGCGGTTGCCGGTGGAGAAGTTGTCGAGCACACGAACCGTGTCGCCCCGCTCGAGCAGGCCGCGGACGAGGTGCGAGCCGATGAAGCCGGCGCCGCCCGTGACCAGGGCTTTCAAGCAGGCACCTCCGCGACCACGTGGTAGTTCGCGAAGATCGTGCCCGGGATCGGCTCGCGCAGCGAAGCGACGCGGCCGTCGATCGCCTCCGCCACCCGGTTCACACTCCAGACGAGCGGTCGCACCACCGGGCGCACGTGCCCGCGGCCGGCGAGGAGCTCGATGGTGTGAGTGAGCAGCATTCCGAGGCAGGCAGTCGTCCCGGCCCCGGGTCGCACCTCGAGCGAGCCCCACTCCGCGTTGTCGCGGAAGAGCCGTTCGAGACCCGCGTGCGTCCAGCGCCAGAGGTCGTTCGGCGACGGATGGTACACCTGCACTCCGTGCGTCGAGGCGAGCACCCGGCCGCCGGGTGCGGTAACCCGAAAGAGCTCGCGAACCGCCTGGGCGGGGTCGTCGCAGTGCTCGAGGACCTGGTTGCAGAGAACGATGTCGAAGGATCCGTCCCCCACCGGGAGAGCCTCCACCGGCCCGAGCAGGTCGGCGGCCGGATTCTCGACGACGTCGACGCCGACGTAGCTCGCCGCGCCGGCGAAGTAGGGGTAGTACGGCTTGACCCCGCAGCCGACGTCGAGCACGCGCGCACCGTCCGCGCGACCGCCCTCGCGCTCGAGCCAGCGCGCGAGCGGCGCGCGGACGACATACGTCGCCGAGCTACGGGAAGGATTCCGCCGGGTTACCCCGGGCCAGTCAGCGAGTGCGCTCACGGTTGCCCATTCTCACGCTGGCATTCTCGTTCAGGCCCACGACGACGAGGCCGACTGCAAGGAAGGTGAGCGCCTCCAGCGGCGTCGTTGCGATCAGGCCCTGGGCAGCCCAGACCCCCGCAGCGACGAGGAGGATCGCGGCTCCGGCGAGCGCGGCCAGCGGATCCGCGGCCCGGAGCGCGGTGCGGGCGCCCAGTGCGACCGGCACGAGCAGCGTCGCCGCGAAGAGGAGGAAGCCGACCGTGCCGAGGTCGGCGAGCGACTGCACCCAGGCGTTCTGGACGCCGTAGGGCTGCGCGGCCGTCGGAAAGGCCTGCTCGGCGAGGTCGGGGAACTCCCGCCGCGCTGCGGGCAGGTGCGCCTCCAGCGTCGCGAACTCGTCGCTCGCCTGCCACCCCGCCCCGGCGAGCGGGTGCTCGCGGAAGACTTCGACTCCGAGATAGGCAAGCAACGTCCGGTGCGAGTACGTCTGCACGTCCTCGACGGTCGTCCGCTCCTCGGGGAGCAGCCCTGCGAAGCGCGCGAACTGGCTCAGGTCGCCCCCGCGGACGCCCACGATCGTTACGAGCGTCGCCCCCACGACGGCCGCGATCGCGCCGAGGCGGCGCGCCGAGAGATCGTGGCGGCGCGCCGCCACGATGACGATCAGCGTCGTCGCCGCGAGGAGCCCCGCCCCGCCCGCGACGGAGGCCGAGAGCGCCAGGCCAACCGCGCCGGCCGCGCATGCCACGAGCACGAGGCGGCGGGGGAGCCGGCCGAGCGCGATCCCGGCGACGCCGAGCGCGAGGACGGCACCGGTGAGAGCGGCGAGGTCGTGGAAGCCGACGAACGAGGCCTGGCGGCGGCCGGCGGCGGCGGCATCAAAGACGTCTACCCCCGCGAACTGAAGCAGGGCGACGAACGCGGCCAGCGCCCCGATGAGCGTGAGCACCCAGCAGAGGAGGACGACGTGAGCCCGCCAAAGGACGAGGAGAGGCAGCGCCAGAGCCAGGAGCGCGTACTCGGCGAAGCCGGCGGCCGAGACGACGTGCGCGGACGCGTCGTAGACCCGGTCGGAGAGCGTCGCGAGCACGACCGTGACCCCGATCCAGGTGAGCAGCGCCCCCGCGAGCGCATACGCGATCCGGCCGGGCGCGAGGCGTGACCACGCTCGGCGCGCGCCGAGCGCAACGGCCACGACGACGAGCACCGCGAGATCGGAGAACTCGACCTCGACGCCCCCGAACGACACGGCAGGCTGGTAGTCGACGTGGAGGAAGAGGAGCGGCAGCGTCACCGCCAGGACGCCCGCGGGCCACTTCGAAGAGGACGGCGTGCCGGAGGACGTCGCCAACCGCGGAAACTATACTGGCGTCCTGAAATGAGGTCGCGGCTTCTCTGGCGCCGGTCGGCGACCGCCGCCGGCCTCTACACCTCGACGGCCTTCGGGATCATCGCGACGATCGTGGCGGCGAACTCGCTCTCGCTGGTCGAGTTCGGGGTCTTCGCGACGACGCTCGTCGCTGCCGGGTTCTTCCAGGTGCTGCTCGACCTCACCGTCGAGGAGTCGCTGACCAAGTACGGCTTCCGCTACAGCGAGTCCGGCGACTGGGGCAAGATCCGCTCCCTCTTCCGGGCCGCGCTCCAGGTGAAGCTCGCCGGCGGCCTGCTCGCGACGCTCGCGCTCGCTGCCCTCGCTCCGTTCGCCGGCTCGATCTTCGGCTCCGACGACCTGACCACGCCGTTCCTCCTCGCGGCGGCGCTGCCCCTGCTGCAGGCCCCGGAGAACGTTGCGGGCACTGCCCTCCTGCTCCGGGGGCGCTACGACCTCCGCGCCTACACCCAGGTCGCCTCTCAGGGCCTGCGGCTCGCCGCGATCGTGATCGGCACCCGCTACGGCGTCGAGGAGACGCTCGTCGCGCTCGCCGTCGCCCAGCTCCTCGCGACCGCCGTCGTCGGCTCCGTCGGCGCCGCGGCGTTCAGGCGCTTCCCCGGCGAGCGCGCTCCGCT
Organism: Gaiellaceae bacterium; assembly: GCA_035575835.1. Lineage (GTDB taxonomy): Bacteria > Actinomycetota > Thermoleophilia > Gaiellales > Gaiellaceae > Gaiellasilicea. The sequence continues at coordinate 22,502 of DATLXM010000140.1, read as the reverse complement.
CATGGCCGAGGATCGGCGCGAGCTGGTCTCGTTCGTGCTCCAGTCGTCGGCCTCGACCGGGCTCCTGTCGCTCCGGGGCGCGCTCGCGCCCGTGCTGCTCGGGATCGCCGCCGGGCCCGTCCAGGTCGGCCTCTTCCGGATCGCGCAGGCTCCCCAGTCGGGCTTCGCCGCGGCGAGCTCGCCGGTCCGGCTGATCCTGCTCACCGAGAACACGCGCGACTGGGAGCGCGGCCTCGGGACGAAGGTGCTCGCGGACGTACGCCGGTACTCGCTCGCCGCGCTCGCGTTCTGCGTCGTCACGGTGCCCGTCTTCTACTGGCTGATGCCCGACCTCGTCGAGCTCGTCTTCCCGCGCTACCTCGATGCGGTCGACGCCGCCCGGGTGATGCTCCTCGCGGCCGCCGTGCAGCTCGTCTTCGGCTGGTCGAAGTCGCTCCCGGTCTCGATCGGTCGACCGAATCTCCGCCTCTACACCCACGGGCTCGAGACCGCGGTGCTGCTGCCGCTCGTCGTCGTGCTCGGGGTCGAGTGGGGTGTGACCGGAGCCGCGTTCGCGGTGCTCGCGGGCTCGATCGTCTTCGCGGCCGCGTGGACCGTGCTCTACGCGAGGCTGCGGCGGGAGGACGCGCGCGCTCGACCGGCGCACTCGCCGTGAAGGTTCTCCTCGTCTCCGGGATCTGGCCGCCAGACGTCGGTGGGCCGGCCACCCACGTCCCGGAGCTGGCCGGCCACCTCGCGCTGCGTGGGCACGAGGTCGAGGTCCTGACGACGGCCGGAACAGATCCGGCGCCCGAGAGCTATCCGGTGCACTGGGTCGGCCGCTCGCTTCCGCCCGGGATCCGGCACGCGGTCTTCGCGGTGCGGCTTGCCCGGTTGGCCCGCCGCGCGGACGTGGTCTACGTCGTCTCCGTCCTGACCCGCGGCGCCGTCGGGGCGACCCTCGGAGGGCGTCCCGTAATCGTGAAGCTGACGGACGACCCGGCGTACGAGCGCGCCCGCAGGCTCGGCCTCTTCGCGGGCGACCTGGACGCCTTTCAGGCCTGGCCCGGCGGCCTGCGCGTCCGGGTGTTGAGACGGCTGCGGAACACGGCGCTCCGGCGCGTCTCGCTCGTCCTCTGTCCGAGCGAGTACCTGCGCGGGCACGCGCTCGGCTGGGGGCTTGCGCCCGAGCATGTCGTCGTCGTCGGAAACGCGACGCCCGAGCTTCCCCCGTTGCCCACGCGCGAGAAGGCTCGCACTGGCCTCGGCGTGGAGGGGCCGCTGCTCGCCTTCGCGGGCAGGCTCGGCCCGGCCAAGGCGCTCGACGTCCTGCTCGACGCGCTCGCGGAGCTGCCCGAGGTGACACTCCTCCTCGCGGGCGACGGCCCTGAACGGGCGCGGCTGGAGGCTCGAACAGTCGAGCTCGGGCTGAGCGAGCGTGTCCGCTTCCTGGGAGCACGACCCCGGGCCGAGGTACTCGAGCTCTTCCGGGCCGCGGACGTTGCTGTGCTCACGTCCGCCTGGGAGAACTTCCCGCACACGGTCGTCGAAGCGCTCGCCGTCGGGACGCCGGTGCTCGCCACCTCCGTGGGCGGGGTGCCGGAGATCGTGCGCGAGGGGGAGAACGGCCTGCTCGTCGCCCCCGGCAGCCCGGCCGCGTTCGCGGCTGCCGTCCAGCGCTACCTCGACGATCCCGGGCTGCAGGAGCGGCTCCGCTCGGAAGCCGTGAGCTCGGTCGCCCACCTCCGGCCGAAGCTCGTCTACGAGCGGCTCGAAACGCTGCTCGTGCAGGTAGCTTCGACGCCGTGAACGTCCTCATCGTGAGCGGGATCTGGCCCCCGGACGTGGGCGGCCCAGCGAGTCATGCGCCGGAGCTCGCCGCGTTTCTCTCAGAACGGGGGCACGGCGTCGAGGTCGTGACGACCGCGGACAGCCAGCCCGCTCGGAGCCCCTATCCCGTGACCCACGTGCCGCGCTCCACGCCGCCAGGGCTTCGCCACGCGCGGGTCGCCGCCCTGATCGCCCGGCGCGCCCGGAGAGCGGACGTGGTCTACGCGACGAGCATGATCTCGCGCGCGGGAGCCGGGACCGCGGTCGCTCGGCGGCCGCTCGTACTCAAGCTCGTCGCCGACGCGGCGTACGAGCGGGCGAAGCGCCGGGGTCTCTTCGACGGTTCGCTGGCCGAGTTCCAGCGCTTCGATGGCGGAGCGGAGGTGCGAGCGCTGCGGGCCGCACGTGACTTCGCGATCCGGCGCGCGGCTCATGTCGTGTGCCCGAGCGCGTTCCTCCGCGAGGTCGCGCTGGGCTGGGAGCTGCCACCGGAGAACGTGACGGTGATCCCGAACGCGATCCCGCCGCTGCCCGCGCCCCGGCCGGCGGGCGACGTCCGCGCGGAGCTCGGCCTCGAAGGACCGCTGCTCGCATTCGCCGGCCGCCTGAACGCGCAGAAGGCACTCGACGTCGCGCTGGAGGCGCTCGCCGCCGTCGAAGGCCCATCGCTCGCACTCGCCGGCGACGGGCCCGAGCGCGAACGGCTCGAGCGCCGTGCCGCCGAGCTCGGCCTGAACGGGCGCGTTCGCTTCCTCGGCGCCCGCACGCGCCCGCAGGTGCTCGAGCTCTTCGCGGCCGCCGACGCGTCTCTGCTCTCGTCGAGCTGGGAGAACTTCCCCCACACGGTCGTCGAGGCGCTCGCCGTCGGCACGCCGGTGCTCGCGACTGCGGTCGGCGGGGTCGCCGAGGTCGTCCGCGACGGCGAGAACGGCCTCCTGGTTCCGGCGAACGACTCCGATGCGCTCGCAGGGGCGATTCGCCGCTTTCTCGAGGAGGATGGCCTGGCCGCGCGCCTCGCCGCCGCCGCAGCAAGCTCGGTCGAGCACCTGGGCGGCGAGCACGTCTACACCAGGCTCGAGGCGATCCTTCGAGTGGCGGCAGACCGGTGAAACGACGCGTGCTGATGGTCGGCCGAACGCGCCACCGGCTGCCGCTGACGGCGAGCCTGGCGCGGAAGTTCGACGCACTCTCCGAGCGACTCGAGCTTCGCCAGCTCGCGACCGGGACGGGCTCCGATCCCCGGTTCGACCTGCATCGCCCGCTGCCGGTTCGCGCCCTCGACGGCCTCGCCTTCTATCTCCTCCTCCCCGGCCGGATCGCGAAGGAGCTGCGGGCATTCAGACCCGATGCGATCCTGGCCCAGAGCCCGTTCGAGGCAACCGCGGCCTACGCGGGCCGGCTGCTCGCCCGCCGGCGCGTTCCGGTCGTCGTCGAGCTGCACGGCGACCCCGCGACCTTCGCCCGGCTCTACGGTTCGCCCCTGCGGAAGCTGCTCGCTCCCGCGCTCGACCGGCTCGCCGCCTGGGCGATTCGCCGGGCGGACGGGGTGCGGACGCTGTCGCCCTTCACGACAGGGCTCGCGCAGCGCCATGGCGTCGAGCCACTGGCGACCTTCACCACCTTCACCGATCTCTCGGCGTTCGCAGACCCGCCCGTCGAGCCGCTCCCGGAGCGACCCGCTGCGGTCTTCGTCGGCGTCCTCGAGCGCTACAAGAACCTGGACGGGATCGTCGCGGCCTGGCGGCTCGCGGCGCCGCAGGTGCCCGGCGCCCGCCTGCTCCTCGTCGGCGACGGCCGGCTCCCGGAGCTCGTGGAGGTGCTCGTCGCCGACCTGCCCGAGCAGACGGAGTGGGTGCGCTCGCTCCCCACTCCGGAGGTCGTGCGCGCCCTCGACGACGCCTGGGCGCTCCTCCTCCCCTCACGCTCCGAGGGCACGCCGCGGGTGATCCTGGAGACGCTCTGCCGCGGGCGGGCGGTGATCGGCGGTCGCGTCGGCGGGATCCCGGACGCGGTTCACGACGGCACGAACGGCTTCCTCGTCGATCCACACGACGTCGAAGCGATCGCGGCCGCGCTCGTCCGGATCCTCTCCGACCGCGAGCTCGCCGAGCGCCTCGGAGCCCAGGCGCTCGCAGACTCGATTCCGTGGCGCTACACCGCCGCCGAGTACGCGGACAACGTGGCCGCACTCGTCGAACGCGTCGCCCGATGAAGCTTCTCCTCGCCGGCCGAACCCGCTTCGCGTTCCCGCTCGACGAGACCCTGGAGCGGCGTTTCGCCGCCCTCTCCACAGAGCTCGAGTGGAGGCAGATGGGGACGGGCCGCTCGACCGACCCGCGGTTCGCACTCGCCCCACCCTTTCCAGTGGGCCGGCTCGACGGCCTCGCGTTCTACCTCGCGCTCCCGTTCCGCGTCGCCCGGGAACTGCGCCGCTTCCGGCCCGACGCGGTTCTGGCCCAGGGGTTGCAGGAGACCGCGGTCGTCCTGCTCGCCCGAGCGGTGACGCGCGTGCCGACGAAGGTGATCGCCGACGTCCACGGTGACTGGCGTGCCCCGACCCGCCTCTATGGCTCCCGCGCGCGGCGGCTGCTCGATCCGCTCGCCGACGGGCTCGCACACGTCGGGCTCCGCCGCGCCGACGGGATCCGCACGATCTCCGGCTACACGACCGGGCTCGTACGTGCGGCCGGGCGGGAGCCCACCGCCGAGTTCCCGGCCTTCATGGACCTCGCTCCGTTCCTCGCCCCTCCGGCGCCGCTGCCCGAGCTTCCCACCGCGCTCTACGTCGGCGCCCTGGAGCGCTCGAAGGGAGTCGACGTTCTCGCCGCGGCCTGGCCTGCGGTGCACGAGCGCGTTCCCGGCGTCCGGCTGCACGTCGTGGGCACGGGCGCGCTCGCGGCCCCCAGCGGCGACGGGGTCGTTTGGAGCCCCTCACTCGCGACCTCAAAGATCGCCGCAGCGCTCGATGCGGCGACCGTGCTCGTCCTGCCCTCGCGTTCGGAGGGAATGGGGCGCGTGCTCGTCGAGGCTTTCTGCCGCCGCCGCGGCGTCGTCGCGAGCCGGGTCGGCGGGATTCCCGATCTCGTTCGTGACGGTGAGAACGGCCTGCTCGTTCCGCCGGGCGATCCCGTCGCGCTGTCCGACGCGCTCGCCCGCCTGCTCGGCGACCCTGCGCTCGCAGAGCGGCTCGGCGGGGGGGCGCTCGCGAGCGCCCCCGCCTGGACTGCGACCCCGGAGGAGTTCGCGCGGCGGCTCGCGAAGCTCGTCCGGGACGTCACTAGACTTTCCGCGTGAGAGCCGAGCGCGCCAAGCAGCTGCTGAAGAACGCCGTCTACCGGACGATCGGCGAGACGACGACGACCCTTGGGGCCGCGAACGGAGACGAGCGGACGCTGCGGGTCCTCATGTACCACAAGGTCAACGACCAGCTCGAGAATCCGGTCACCGTCCCTACGAGCCGCTTCGCCGAGCAGATGGGCCTGTTGAAGGAGTTCGGCTACACCGTCGTCGGGCTCGACGCAGTGCTCGACCACTACGTCGATGGCGCCTCGCTCCCGGAGAAGGCGGTGCTGATCACCTTCGACGACGGCTACCGCGACAACCTGGAGAACGCGCTTCCCGCGCTGCAGGCGCACGGCTACCCGGCCGTCCTCTTCGCCCCGCTCGGCTATGTCGGCGATCGGCGTCCGCTCCCGCACGACGAGCACCTCGTCCAGCGCGGGATCATCAACCGCACCCTCGACTGGGGTGAGCTGCGCGAGCTCGAGCAGGCCGGGGTCCGGATCGAGTCGCACGGGATCTCCCACCGCCCGCTCGCCGAGCTCGAGATCGACGAGTCCGCGCGCGAGATCGCGATCTCGAAGCTGCGGCTCGAGGAAGCGCTCGGCCGGCCCGTGCGCGCGTTCGCCTACGTGAAGGGCTCCGAGGCGCACTACCGGCCGGTCCACCTGAGCCTGCTCCGTCAGGCTGGTTACGACCTCGGCTTCACCTCCGTCTCCGGTGCGAACGGCCCGGCGAGCGACCGCTTCCGCCTCCGCCGCTACAACGTCGAGCCCTACCCGCCTCGCACGTTCGAGCTCGTGCTCTCGGGCGCTTGCGACCTGATCTCCCTCAAGGACACCGTCGCCGGAACGCACGCGCGCCGGGCGCTGAACGCAGCGCTCGGCACGTCCTCCAAGTGAACGAGCGCGACGCGGTGCTCGACCTGCTCCAGCGGGTCTGGGGCGACCGGCCGAACCCGGAGGAGCTCGAATGGTGGTTCGACCGCAGCCCCGCGGGGCCGGGCCTCCTCACCATCGAACGGGAAGGCGAGCGCGCGGTCGGGCTCGCGTCGATGAGCTTCCTCCGCACGAAGGCTTCCGGGCTCGCCGCGATGCCGCTCCAGGTCGCGACCGATCCCGACGAGCGCGGCAAGGGAATCTTCGGCCGGCTCGAGCGGGCCAACGAGGAGGAGTCGGCCGGGCGCGGCTGCCCGATCGGGCTCACGTTCCCGAACGACGCCTCTCGCCCGATCTTCCTCGAGCGGCTCGGTTGGCACGAGCTCTGGCGCGGGCGGATCTGGCTGCGGCCTCCGGCTCCCTCGATCGAACGAGGCGGCCTTCGGATAACGGAGCTGACGGAGATACCGGCCGGTGTCGAGAGCCTGGACGGGCCCGAGAACGGTCAGCTCGCGGACGCCGCATTCTTCGACTGGCGCTACCTGCGCTCGCCTCGCCCCTATCGGGTGTTCGGCGCGTTCGACGGCGATCTCCTCCGCGGGCTGCTCGCGTTCCGGCCGAGGCGCGACCGCGTCGCAGTCGTCTGCCACGCGCTCGGCGACGTCTCGCAGCTCCTCCGGGCAGCGGGCTCCTCTCGCCCCACGATCGCGCTCGTCCCGGCCGGTCGGCGCGCCTCCTTCCTCGCAGCCGGCTTCGTCCCGACCCCGAAGCCGATCCGGGTCCTCGGCAAGGTGCTGCGTCCTGAAGGCACCCTGGAGGGGGGCTGGCAGTTCCAGCTCGGCGACTTCGACGTCTTTTGAAGCTGATCTTCATCACCCAGCAGGTCGATCCGGCCGACCCTGTCCTCGGGGCGACAGTGGCGAAGCTGCGCGCGCTCGCGGCGCATGTCGACGAGCTCGTCGTCCTCTCGCTCGGAGCCGTCCCCGGCGCGCTCCCTGCGAACTGCCGCGTCAAGTCGTTCGGGGGTGGGAGCAAGGCGACGCGCGGGCTCCGCTTCGTACGGGCGCTCGCGCCCGAGCTCCGCGGCGCCGGCGGGGTGCTGGCACACATGTGCCCGATCTACGCGGTTCTCGCGGCGCCGTTCGCGCGCCCGCTCCGCGTCCCGCTTCTGCTCTGGTTCGCGCACTGGCGCGCGAGCCCGCTCCTGCGCGCCGCGACCGCCGCCTCGACGAAGGTGCTCAGCGTCGACCGGCGCTCGTTCCCGCTCGAAACGTCCAAGCTCGTCCCGATCGGGCACGGAATCGACTACGCGCAGCTCGAGTGCCGCGAGGATCCGGGAGGCGAGGAGCTGCACGCGGTCGTGCTCGGCCGCACCTCGCCCGCGAAGGGAATCGAGACGATCCTCCGGGCGGTCGCGCAGGTGCCGGAAACGCGACTCGACGTCTACGGCACCTCGGGCAGCGCCGAGGAGCACGCCCACCGCGCCGAGCTCGGCCGGCTGATCGGAGAGCTCGGGCTCGAGGGGCGCGCCGCGATCCACGATCCCGTTCCGCGCGACGAGATCGGCGCAGTCCACGCCCGCGCGCACGTGCTCGTGAACAACATGCGCGCCGGCGCTCCCGACAAGGCGGTCTACGAGGCCTGTGGCAGCTGCCTGCCGGTGCTCGCATCGAACCCGTCCTTCGACGAGCTCTTCGCCGGGATCGAGCCGCCGCTCCGGTTCGAGCGGGAGTCGGTGGACGCCCTGGCCGATCGGCTGCGGGCCCTCGCCGCGCTTCCGGCGGAGGAGCGCGCCGCGATCGGGCGAACCCTGCGCGAGCGCGCCGTCTCCGGCCACTCCGTCGACTCCTGGGCGACGGGCGTTCTGGCGGTCGCGCGAACCCGATGAAGAACGTCCGTGTCCTCCACCTCGCCAAGGTCGCCGGGATCTCCGGCTCCGAAGCGCACCTGCTCTCGCTCCTGCCCGCGCTCGTCGAGCGCGGCTGGGACGTGCGCTTCCTGATGCTGCACGAGCACGAGCCGGGAGCCTGGGACTTCGCCCGGGCGCTGACCTCGCAGGGCGTCACCCTCGACGCGATCCCGCTCGGCGCCGACGTCGACCCGGCCGCGTTCCTCCGCGTCTGCGCCTACCTCGCCCGAAAGCGCCCGACGATCCTCCACACCCACCTCGTCCACGGCGACGTCTACGGCCAGCTCGCGGGAACGGCTATGCGGGTGCCCGTTCGCGTGAGCACGAAGCACGGCTTCAACGAGTTCCGCGAGGGCCGCGGCTTCGCCTTCGCCGACCGCTCGATCGCCTCGCTCTCGCACCGGCACATTGCGATCTCGCGCGGGCTCGCCCGCTATCTGAAGGACACCGAGGGCTTCGCCGAGGAGACGTTCGAGATCATCCACTACGGGATCGAGCCGCTCCCCGACCCGAAGCCCTACGACGGCGAGGTGCCTCGCCTGCTCTGCGTCGGGCGCCTGATCCCGATCAAGGGTCACCTCGTCCTCCTGCGCGCGTTCCGCGACGCTCGTACGCAGGTGCCCGGCCTCGAGCTCGAGATCGCCGGTCGCGGCCCGCTCGAGCCGGCTCTGCGCGCCTACGCGCGCGAGCTCGGGATCGAGGAAAGCGTTCGCTTCCTCGGGCTCGTCACGCCGATCCAGGCAGCGATCGAGCGGGCGGCGATCTGCGTCGTCCCCTCGCTCGGGGAGGGCTTCGGCATGGTCGCGCTCGAGGCGATGGAACGGGCGCGGCCGGTGATCGCCGCGGCGATCGGCGGACTCGGCGAGCTCGTCGATGACGGCCGCACCGGCCTCCTCGTCCCGCCCGGCGAGTCGGAGCCGCTGACGGAGGCGATCGTCGAGCTCGCCTCGAATCCCGAGCGGGCGGTCGCGCTCGGCGCCGCCGGCCGCGAGCGAGCTCTCGATCGCTTCCTCGAGGAGCGCTGCACCGACCGAACAGAACTGCTCTACAAAGCCTCGCTCGACGCGACGTAGACGGCGAGCGTCCGCCCGGCCATCTTCGCGACGGAGAACTCGGAGCGCGCTCGCTCGAGCCCAGCCGCTCCCATCCCGCCGGGGTCGGCGAGCACCCGCCGAAGCGCCGCCGCGAGCGCAGGCACGTCGTCGGGCGGAACGAGGATGCCGGTCTCACCGTCGGCGACGATCTCCGGGATCGAGCTCACTCTCGTCGCCACGACGGGCAGCGAGCAGAGCATCGCCTCGAGGAGCGCGAGCCCGAAGCCCTCCCAGCGCGCGGGGTGGACGAGGACGTCCGCTCGCCGAAGCACCGCGGCGACGTCGCCGACGCGGCCCGGGAGGAGGAGCCGAATCGATTGTGCACGCGCGAGCGCTTCCAGCCGCTCCTGCTCCGGCCCGACGCCGAGGACGACGAGCGTCGCGTCGATGTCGGCCATCGCCGCCACCGCGAGATCGAGGCCCTTCTGCGGCTCGAGTCGGGCCACGGCGGCCACGATCTTCCCCTCGGGCAGCTCGAGCTCGTTCGGCGCCCAGGCCGCAGGCGGCGCGTCCATCCCGTAATGGACGACCTCGAGCTTTCCGGGCGGCAAGCCGACGCGCTCTATGTTGAAGCGGCGGAGCGAGTCCGTGATGCAGATCACGCGGGCCGCCCGGCGCGTGAGAGCGCGCTCGACGAAGCGGAACGGAAGCCGGGCACGAAAGGGATCGTCGTTGTGCTTCGTCGAGACGAGCGTTCCCCCACCGGCGAGCAGCGCCCCGAGCAGGTCGGCGTGCACGAGGTGGGTGTGGACGACGTCAGCCCCTCTGAAGGCAGACCGGAGGCGACGCCCGGACGTCGTCCGGGCGAACGGAACGCCGCTCTGCTCGAGCTCGTCGTAGAACGGTTGGGGGTTCCAGCCGTCGAGATCGTCGAGACCGGCGAAGCTCGCGTCGAGACCGAGAGAGCGAAGCGCCGGGAGCAAGGTCAGTAGATGTCGCTCGGAGCCGCCGATCCCCCGCATCCTGTGGACGTGCACGACCTTCAGCGCAGCCGCCTTCGCCAGACGCGCTCGAGCGCGGCCGCTGCGAGCAACGCGAGCAGGAAGTCCCACGGGACCCGGTAGCGGACGTTCCCGACGAACACCATCGCCGCGAACGTGTTGTAGGCGAGGAGCGCCACCACGAGGATCGCGAACGACCGCCGTACGAGGAAGAGCCCGACTGCGGCGAGCAGGTAGAGCCCGATCATGTAGGCCGGCTCGCCCACCTCCTTGCCGATCCCGACGAGACCCGCGCTCCGCTCCTCACGCTCGACCGTGAACGTCGGGCTCCAGAGCATCCCGGCGGCCTGGGCCGCGAGCTTGCCCTTCTCGCCCGGCTCGTCGCGCCAGAACTCCGTCACGAGCCCCCGGTAGAACCGCATCTGCGCGCACTCGTCGACCTCGATCAGCTCGCCGCGGTCGAGAAAGATCGCGGCCTGGAACTCGGGTGAGAGCTGCGCTCCCGGGATGTTAGGGACGTCGTCGATCCAGTTGCCCGACGCAAGGATGTCGTACGTCGCCGGGTTGTTCGCCTTCCAGAGCGCACGGGTGTCGGTCGTGATCGCGTAGCAGCCGACCGAGACCTTGTTCCGCACCACCCACGGCGCCAGGAGCAGGAGCATCGCCGCGGCTCCGGCCGCCGCGAGAGCGAGGATCGTCCGCGCCGCGCGAAGCCGCCAGACGAGATAGGCGAGCAGGACGAGCGGCAGGAAGACGAGCCGCGAGTTGCCGAGGATCGCGAGCCCGAACAGCGCTCCGAGCGCAGCCCCCCACGGCCACGAGCGGCGTTCGACGACGAGGAGGGTGACGAGAACGATCGCGGCCGCGAGGAACGAATCGAGGATCTCGCGATTGACGTGGACGTCGTGCCAGACGAGATAGGGGTGAAGCGTCGCGATGACTGCCGCGACGATTCCCGCCCGATTGGAGATCACCCGGCGCCCGATCTCGTAGACGAGCAACGCCGTCGCCACGGCGATCAGGACCTGGGCAAACCCGACGACGAGCCAGTGGCGGCCGAAGACGAAGTAGAGTGGCGCCAGGAGAAAGGTGTAGAGCGGCTGTGTGTACGCCGAGGGCACGTCCGGTAAGAACCCGACCGTCCCGCTCGCGACGAGCGTGCGGGCGAAGTCGTCGCTCTTCTCCGTGTACGCGCTGAGGATGTCGCCGCGCTCGATCGCCACCGCGACGAGCCGCGGGAGCGCGCACGCGGCGGCGACGAGGAGATAGGCGCGGCTGCGACGCACGCTCAGCCGGTGGCGAGGCGCTCGACGCGCGTCTCGCGCGCGGACGCAGGCGGATGCTCGGATTCGACGTAGAACCGCTGCCAGAGCTCGAGCATCAGGAGGCACCAGAGCCGGTGCCCGTGGTCGCGGCGGCCGCTCGCGTGCTCGTCCAGGAGCCGCTCGACCTCCGCCGGCCGGAACTGCCCCCGGTCGCGCGCGCGAGCGTCGAGCAGGAGATCCGAGGTCAGCTCGCGCAGGTCTTCACGGAACCAGCGGCCGAGCGGAACCCCGAAGCCGGTCTTCCCGCGGCCGGCGACGCGCTCCGGGATCTCGGCTGCGAAGGCTCGGCGGAGCGCGATCTTGCCCTGGAGCCCGCGGGTGCGGAGGCGGCCGGGCAGCGAGATCCCGAGCCGCAGCACCTCGTGGTCGAGGAAGGGAGCACGCAGCTCGAGCGAATGCGCCATCGAGGCGATGTCCGCCTTCACGAGCAGGTCGTCCGGGAGATAGGTCTCGATGTCGTAGCGCTGCAACTCACGGATCCCGTCCCCGGCGGGGGCCGGCGGCTCGTAGCGGCGGGGCCGTGACCCGTCCGTCCAGAGCCGGCTGCGCTGCGCGGGCGTGAAGACCTCCATGACGCGCGCGTAACGTCCGTTCCGCGGTGCGGCGGCGAGCTCGGCGACGCGGGCTGCCCGGAAAGCTGCCGAGCGCGGCTCGCCCCGGCCCGCGGGAAGCGCGCGCAGCGCTCGCGCGCCGAGTGCGGGCAGGATCGGAACGCGGCCGAGTTTCGCCGCGAGCCCGTGCGCGAGATAGCGCTCGTAGCCGGCGAACGCCTCGTCGCCCCCGTCGCCTGCGAGTGCGACGGTCACGTGCTCTCGTGCCAGCTCCGAGACGAGCAGCGAGGGGAGCGCCGCCTCGTCGCCGAAGGGCTCGTCGAAGGCCCAGGCGACGCGCGGCAGCAGCGCCTGGGCGTCGAGCTCCACTTCGAGCTCCTCGTGCCGAGTCCCGTACCGCTCGGCGACCGAGCGGGCGTACTCGCGCTCGTCGTAGCGGGCGTCCGGAAAGCCGATCGTGAACGTGCGTACCGGCTCCGTCGACGCCTCGGCCATCAGCGCGACGACGATGCTCGAGTCGATCCCGCCGGAGAGGAGCGCCCCGAGCGGCACGTCGGCGATCAGGCGCCGGCGCACGGCCGCGCGCACCGTCTCGCGGACGCGCTCGAGCCACTCCTCGTCGGAGCGCTCCGCCTCCTCGGGCTCGAGCTGCCAGTAGCGCTCGATCGTGATCGAGCCTCGCTCCCAGACGAGCACGTGCCCGGGTGGAACCTTGCGGACGCCGCGGAGCGCGGTCTCGGGGCCGGGCACGTACTGGAGCGCGAGGAAAGCGTCGAGCTGGTCGAGGTCGAGCTCGCGCCGGAGGCCGGGGAGCTGGAGGAGCGCCTTGAGCTCGGAGGCGAACGCGAGCGTCCCGTCGGGGAGCTCGGCGTAGAGGAGCGGCTTCTTTCCGATCCGGTCACGGGCGAGGACGAGCCGGTCGCGCGAGGCGTCCCAGAGCGCGAGCGCGAACATCCCGTGCAGCTCCTTCGGAAACGCGGTTCCGTGCTCCTCGTAGGCGTGCGGAAGCACAGGCGTGTCGCCCGTGCCGGGAATCCGATGCCCACGCGCAGCCAGCTCCTCGCGCAGCGCCCGGAACTCGTAGAGCTCGCCGTTGAAGACGCAGCTGATCTCGCCCGTCTCGTTCGCGACCGGCTGTGAGCCGGTATCGAGATCGATCACCTGCAGGCGCCGGTGCCCGAGGACGCACGCGCCGTAGGCGTCGACCCCTCCCTCGTCGGGGCCGCGGTGGCGGAGCGCGTCGATCATCCGCTCGACGAGCGCGGGGTCGGGCGGGGAGTGCCGCGATACTAGGCCGGCGATGCCGCACATCTCGGGTACACGGTACGCGGTCGCTTCCTGCCACGTCGAACAGCCGCTCGACGACCAGGTCTGGGCGCGGTTCTCGTCGCTGCAGGCCTCGCGGCCGGGCGGCTTCCGGATCGCCGGCCTCCTCCGTCCGCCCGATCCTGCAGCGGGCGAGGACGAGAGCGTCTGGCTCGAGCGCGCCCGGATCGCAGCGAGGCACGGTCCGCTCGGCCATCACACGCACTGGACCTCGCCGACCCACGCCCGTCCCACGGACGGGGATCCGGGCGAACGGGTGCAGCGCGAAGGGGCCTGGCTGGTCGAGCAGGGACTGAGGCCGACGCTCTTCTGTGGCGGCGGCTGGTACATGGACACGTCGGTCGCGGAGGCCGTGGCCACGCTCGGTTACGCCGACTGCACCGCGACGAGCTTTCGGCCGTCCTATCTCGACCCGGGCGCGCCGCGGCTCTCGCTCGCTGCTCCCGGGAGGCTGAAGCTGCCCAGCGGCGGCGAGCTCCTCGAGCTCCCGACCACGCACTCGCTCGGGATGGCTACCCGAGCGGCCGTCCGCGGCTCGGACACGGAAGTGCTCCACGTCTACTTCCACGACACCGACCTGCTCGACCGGCGCCGCGCGCTCGCGCTCCGCTTCGCACTCGCCGTTCTCGGTCGCCGTCGCACGGTGACCGACCTCGACGCTCTACCGCGGGATGTACCGGTTCAGGACTTCGTTGTAGCGCTCGGCGAGGACTCGCCAGTCGAGTGATCGTCCGTACGCGCCCGCCCTCTCGGCCAGGGCGAGCCGCTCCGCCTCGTCCGCCGCGAGCCCGACGACGGCGTCGACGAACTCCCGTGGCGTCTCGACGAGGACGCCGCCGCCCGAGGCACGCACGACCTGCGTCACCTCGTAGTCGTAGGCGACCGTGGGCACCCCGGCGCCCATGTACTCGGCGATCTTGACCGACTGGATCCCCTGGTCGGCCGCGCGTGGATAGAGGCCTACGTCGAAGTTCGCGACGTGGGCGAGCAGCCGCTCGCGCGGAATCCGGCCGAAGAGGGTGAGCCCGGGTAGCGCGCGACAACGTTCCTCGACCCGGCCGCTCGCCCCCCCGAGCAGCCAGAGGCGCGCCCGGGGAGCCCGCGCCACGATCTCCGGCCACAGCTCGAGCAGGTGCGTGACGTTGTAGAGCGGGTTCTCGCCGCCTCGATCGCCGTCGGCGAGGAGCCAGGCGGCCATGTAGCCGACGACGAAGTCCTCCCGGCCTTTCACCTTCCGGGCCAGCTCGGCTGCGTCCTCGGGCCGGAGCGCAGAGAGGTCGACCCCCTGTGGAATCACCTCGTACGGCGTCTCGACTCCGAGCTCTCGGAACCGCTGGGCGGCCCGCTCCTCGGTGACCACGTAGGCGCGCACGTTCGGGCTCGAGAGCTGCGCCGCCTCGCGCTCGCTGAAGCGCGGATCGTCGACGTCCGAGACGATCGGCCCGTCGAAGTAGGGGATCTGTTCGTTCTCGGTCGTGAAGAGTCCCGCATACCGGCGCGCGCCCAGCCGGACGAGCCGCGGCTCCAGCCTCGGCCGGAGCGGCTTCATCAGGCCCCGGTACTGGAGCCCGCGCACGAGTCTCCGATCCGAGAGCATCGCGAGGTGGGCGTCGACGCGTTCGAGCCGCGGCAGCAGCTCGGCGTAGCGCGGGTTGTTGTGGCCGCGGAACCAGTGGCTGAGGAAAAAGATCCGGTCGGTCGGCACCTCCGACCCCGTGAGGAGCGCCCGGAAGCTCCGCCTACGCATGCTCTCCGGCTCACCCACGGGCGCAAACCCTACTCGCGGCGCGGGAGACGGGTCCCGTTTCGCCCTACAATTGTCGGTCGTGGCGCTCGATCCCCTGTCGCCGTCGCCCCCCGCGCTCGAGCCACCCACCGATGTGCGCGCCGGCCGGCCCTACGCCCTCTCGCCGGCGCCCCTGCGAAAGCTCGTCCGCCGCCTCCTCAGCATCGCGACTCTCGCCGCGCTGGACGTCGCCGGGCTGGCGCTCGGGATCTACGCTGCCCTCGTCCTCCGGGAGGTCTTCTATGGCCGCACGGACATCCTCTGGAGCCTGCTCTGGGAGGGCCCGTCCTCGTGGCTGCCCTTCCTCGCCCCGATCACGATCCTCGTCTTCTGGCAGGCGGGGCTCTACGCCTCGCGCGAGAGGCGGGCGGGCCCGGGCACTGTCGTCTCGTCGCTCGTCCTGATCGCGCTCGTCGTGCTCGCGTTCGGAATCGGCACGGACTACGACTTCACCACCTCCGGGCTGATCCCGGCGGCGACGGCGCTGAGCGCGCTCTCGATCGGGCTGCTCCGCGCCGCGTACGCCTCGATCACCGCCGAGCTCCTTCGCATCTCCGGAGTCCGCAGGCGGGTGATCCTCGTCGGCCACGGCGAGCACCTCGCAACGCTGCACCGGACTCTCGGCAGCGGCCGCGGCGACATCGACTACGAGTTCGTCGGCGTGATTGCCCACGAGGGCGAGCCCGGCCTCCCCGTCCTCGGCGAGCTCGACCAGCTCTCGGACGTGCTGGCGCGCGAGCGGGCCGACGAGCTGATCCTCGCCGAGGAGGATCTCGACGAGCAGCGGATCCTCGAGATCGTCGAGACGGCGCATCGGAGCGGCGTCCGGGTCCGGCTCGCGCCGAAGACGACCGAGCTGCTCGTGGAGCGCGGCGAGTACGTGCCCGGCCAGGGCGCGCCTCTCTTCGAGCTGCGCCCGCCCGTCCTCGCCGGAGCCGACTGGGCGGTGAAGAAGGCCTTCGACGCGGTCGTCAGCCTCCTCGTCGTCGTGGTCGGCCTTCCGATCTGGATTCTGATCGCGGTCTTGATCAAGCTCGACTCGCGCGGTCCGGTCTTCTACCTCGACCGACGGATCGGCGTCGGCGAGCACGAGTTCCCGATGTTCAAGTTCCGGACGATGGTGCAGGACGCCGACCGCCTGCAGGCGCGGCTCGAGAGTGAGAACGAGGCCGGCGGCGCGCTGTTCAAGATCCGCGACGACCCGCGCGTGACCCGGATGGGCGCCGTCCTCCGTCGCCTCTCGCTCGACGAGCTGCCGCAGGTGCTGAACGTGCTTCGCGGCGAGATGAGCCTCGTCGGCCCGCGCCCCCTGCCGCTCCGCGACTATGCCAAGCTCGAGAACTGGCACCGCAAGCGCTACCTCGTCCTTCCGGGAATCACGGGTCTCTGGCAGATCTCGGGCCGCTCGAACCTCTCGTTCGACGACCTCGTCCGGCTCGACTTCTACTACCTCGAGAACTGGTCGATCTGGCTCGACATCTCGATCCTCGTCAAGACGCTCCCCGCCGTCCTCGGCGGCCGTGGCGCGTATTAGTTTGCGCAGGATGCGCGTCCGCAGTGGCGGACGCGCATCGCGCGAAGATCCCTGAAGGGTCGCTTCGCTCCCACCTACTCAGGCACCGGGCTTACAGCTCCTTCATCCCCGCTCCCTAGACTCAGCAGGATGAAATCGCCGAAGATCCTCGCGGTCGCGTCCGCGGTCGACCTGGACTTCCGCTACGGCTGCACCCCGGCCTGGTGGCAGCTCTGGAAGGGGCTCTACGAGGTCGGCGCCGACCTGATCGTCACGCCCTACCGCGGCCGCCCCGTCGAGTCGCCTTGGTGGCGGACGGCGGCGAACCCGACCTACGTCGAGGGCGAGAGCTTCGCTGCTGCGCGCTCCGGGTTCGCACGACTCAAAGGAGATCGTTACCTCCGTCGCGCCGAAGACAACCCCGAGGAGAGCCCATTCGACAGGGTCACGCGCGAGACGATCCGGCGCTGGGTCACGCCACGCTGGAAGCGCCACCTGACGACGGTGCTCGAGCGGGAGCGCGACGTGGACGCGGTGGTCGTCTTCACCGTCCCGATGGCGCACCTGCGCGGGATCCCCGCCTACCTGCGCGAGCGCTTCGGCGTCCCGGTGGTCTTCTACGACGGCGACGTGCCGATGAGCCTGCCCGAGTTCGGCGGGATGGACACGGGCTTCAACTACTACCACGGCGCCGATCCCTCCGAGTACGACCTCGTGGTCTCGAACTCCGAGGGCGGCCTCGAACGGCTCCGAGAGCTCGGGGCGCGCCGGGCCGAGGCGGTCTTCTGGGGCGCCGACGCCGAGTTCTTCGCGCCGCGGCAGGTCGAGAAGGTGCACGACGTCTTCTTCTACGGCTACGGGGACAAGTTCCGGCGCAACTGGATGGGGTCGATGGTCGGCGAGCCGAGCCGGGCAGCCCCGGAGCTCGAGTTCGCGCTCGGCGGCCGCGACTTCCAGGGCGACACCGGCCGCGCCTGGCTCGTCGGCGACGTCCCGTTCAATGCTTTCTCGCACGCGATTTCGTCTTCGCGGATCAACCTGAACATCACGCGGCGCTCGCACGCGACGGTGAACGCGTCCTCCACCTGCCGTCCGTTCGAGCTCGCCGCGAGTGGCGCCGCGATCGTCTCGAACCCGCACGAGGGGATCGAGCGCTGGTTCGAGCCCGGTCGCGAACTGCTCGTCGTGAACGACGCGGACGAGGCACTCTCCGCCTATCGCGACCTCCTCGCCGACCCGGCGCAGGCTGAGGCAATGGGCGCGCGCGCAAGGGAGCGCGTCCTCGACGAGCACACCTACGCGCACCGCGCGCGGCAACTACTCGACCTGATCGGTGTCGACCGGCCGGCGGCAGTCCATGGCTAGCGGCGGAGCGGTCGCGATCGTCCCGGCCCGGAACGAGGCGGGCGCGATCGGCCGCGTCGTCCGCGAGATCCGTTCCTTCGATCCGAGCCTCGACGTCGTCGTGATCGACGACGGCTCGACCGACGACACGGGCGCGCTCGCTGCCGCAGCGGGTGCGGCGGTCGTCCGGCTCCCGTTCAACCTCGGGATCGGCGGGGCCGTCCAGACCGGATTCATGTACGCCCTGGCGAACGGCTACGAGCTCGCCGTCCGCCTCGACGGCGACGGCCAGCACGATCCTGCCGAGCTCCCCAAGCTGATCGACCCGATCCTTCGAGGCGAGGCCGACATCGTCGTCGGCTCTCGCTTCGCCGACGAAAGAGGTGCATACCGGCCCCCGCTCGCCCGTCGCGCCGGCATCCGCTTCTTCGCGGG
Organism: Gaiellaceae bacterium; assembly: GCA_035575835.1. Classification (GTDB taxonomy): domain Bacteria; phylum Actinomycetota; class Thermoleophilia; order Gaiellales; family Gaiellaceae; genus Gaiellasilicea. The sequence continues at coordinate 4,312 of DATLXM010000140.1, read as the reverse complement.
GCTCGTCTCGCTCCTCGCGCGGCAACGCGTGACCGACTCGACCTCGGGCTTCCAGGCCCTGAACCGGAACGGGATCCGCCTCTTCGCCGCCGACTACCCGCACGACTACCCCGAGGTCGAGGCGACCGTGATGGTGATCCGGCACCGGCTGCGCCTGCTCGAGGTGCCGGTGCTGATGCGCAAGCGTGAGCACGGCTCGTCTTCGATCACGGCGCTCCGCTCGGCCTACTACGCGCTCAAGGTGACACTCGCGCTCTTCGTCGGCGTCTTCCGCCGCACCGCCCTGCCGGAGGACGCATGAGACGCGGCGAATCCCTCTCGAGCGCACGCGCGTTCCTCGGGCGTCGCTCGCAGTGCCCGGCCGGAGGGGACAGTACGCGTAGTACGGCCCCGGAGAGCCGGGCGCGAGCCGGTGCCGGCGAGGGGCGCGCATGACCCCGCTCCGCGTCTCGATCGCCGCCTCGATCGCCTCGATCCTCCTGATCCTGCTCGTCTTCGAACTGATCCGGAGCCGTCGCCTACGCGAGCGCTACGCCCTGCTCTGGCTCGCGACGGGAATCGTCCTGCTCATCCTCTCGGCGTGGCGCGACGGGCTGAACACGATCGCCGGCTGGGTCGGCGTCTCGACCTACCCCCCGGCCGTTCTCTTCGCCGTCGCGATCGTCTTCATCCTCGCCGTCCTCCTCCACTACTCGACGGTGATCTCGCGACTCTCCGATCAGAGCACGATCCTGGCGCAGCAGGTCGCGTTGCTCGAGCAGCGGCAGGATGCCGCCAAGGTCAGCCGCTCGCCCGGATCGGTGGACTGAGCCCGATCACATCGCCTCCAGCCGCATCGTTCTGCCAGTTGGTCGCGATCCCGATTCGATAAAGCGCATCCGCCGGCGGCGAGAGATCTACGAAGGTCTGCGCGCGCGTACTCGCGAGCGTCAGCAGTTGCAGTCGGCAATCGGGGGAGCCTGCGTCGAGACAGCTGTAGTCCTCGCCACCCGCAGCGGTGCGGAAGACGCGGTAAAAGACCTTCGTCGAACCAAAATCACGGTGCGACCAGGTCAGCGTCCGCTTCACTCCGTCAGCGACGATAGACACGTCGATGCTTGCATCCACGGGAGTAATGATCGGCCCGATCGTGATCGAAGCGGGGTTCTCGGACGAGAGCGAGCTCGGCGTCGCGATCGCCAAGGCGGGCAACACGACGAGGATGCACGCGACCGCGACTAGAGTCTGCCGAGAAAGGCGGTGAGGTGCTGCTGGTGACAGTCGTGGCGGAACTCCGCGAGCGAGGCCGGGTGCGAGCAGCGGCAGCGCGACGGCCAGGAGGAAGTACGCGGGATAGGCAGGCATCAAGAGCCGAAAGAAGCTGCCGCTTTCGACCGATGCTTGCGCCGAACTGCCCTTGATCAAGAGGAACCCGGCAAACCACGCCGCCAGGAGACCTGACAACGGCACCGAGCGGCGCGCGACTGCGAACGCGCCGGCAAAGGGGAGCCACTGGAGAACGCGGACACTCCAGAAAAACTCACGGAGGTTGGCCATGTTCCTGCGCAGCGTGGCCCAATCGAGATCGAGGTAGCGATCGATGTCGACAGCACCAAGGGTCGCGCTCGCAGCGGTACGGGTCTCGTCGAGACCGAAGAGCGGAATACTCCCCAGGCCGCGCTGTTTCCAGAGCGCGAGAAGCAACAGCGAAGGAAGAATTCCGAGCGTGAAGGGGATCCCGAGGCGTGGACGCCGCGCAAGGAGTAAGAGCATCGCTGGCCCTGCGAGGAAGAGAATGTTGGCGGGCTTGATCGCGAGAGCGAAGCCGGTGACCAGGCCGGCAAGGACTGCGTGTGCTGGATCTGTGGCGTCTAGCGCCCGAACTGCGAGGTACGCCGCGATCAGCAAGCAGACCATCGACGGATAGTCGGCGAGCGCCGTCAGCCCGAGCGCCTGGGGAAGGAACTGCTCGACGTAGCGCTCGTGGTAGTCGTCGCGGAAGAAGGGGATCGCGAGGTAGGGCGCGGCCACCCAGAGCGCCGCGGCCCAGAGGCCGAGCACCCGCCCGCCGATCCTCGCGGCGAGCGCGTAGACGCAGGCGAGCGCGATCGGCGCGAGCACGAGCGCGTTCAGGCCGATCACGAAGGGCAGGAACGCGACGTAGTCGCTCGGGACGAGCCACCCGAACGGGAGCAACAGGAACGGCCAGCCGAAGCCGAGCACGGTGGGTGGCAGCGACCCGTGCGCGAGGAGCCAGGCAGACGTCGTCAGCCCGATCTGGTCGCCGCCCTGGTAATAGACGAGCCCGTTGTGCTTGACGGTGAGCGCGAACGCAAGGAGGGCGAGCCACTGCACCCCGACGAGCGCTGCGAGGACCGCGACCGGTCGTTCCGCCGCCCAGAGCGTCGCTCGGGTGCCGCGGTCGACTCCGATCGAGAGTGCTGTGCGGAGACGGGAGGGGATGCCGCCGGGCGCGGCGACGGCGTCAGGTTGCGGCATGCGCGGGAGCGTGCTCGCGGTACCACGCGATTGTTCGCTCGAGCCCCTCGCGGAAGTCCGTCCGAGCGCGGAAGCCGAAGAGCGCCTCGGCGCGCGTGACGTCGAGTTGGCGCCGTGGCTGTCCATTCGGCTTCGTCTCGTCCCAGACGATCTCGCCCTCGAAACCCGCGAGCTCGGCGACGAGCTCGACGAGGTCGCGGATCGCGATCTCCGTTCCCGAGCCGAGGTTGACCGGCTCGGCGCCGTCGTAGCGCTCGGCCGCGAGCACGATCCCCTCGACGGCGTCGTCGACGTAGAGGAATTCTCGGGTCGGCGTGCCGTCCCCGAAGAGGACGATGCGCTCGGGCGACTCGTGCATCTTCCGGATCAGGTCCGGGATCACGTGCGCCGTCGCGGCGTCGAAGTTGTCGCCGGGGCCAAAGAGATTGACGGGAAGCAGGTGAACGACGTTCATCCCGTACTGATCCCGGTAGGCCTGGCCGCCCACGAGCAGCGTCTTCTTCGCGATCCCGTACGGAGCGTTGGTCTCCTCCGGATAGCCGAACCAGAGATCGTCCTCGCTGAACGGCACCGGCGTGAACTTGGGGTACTCGCAGATCGTCCCGAAGTTGAGCAGCTTCCGCACGCCCGCGAGCCTGCTCTGCTCGAGCACGTGCGCTCCCATCAGAAGGTTCGCGTACCAGTAGCGGCCGGGGTTGGCGCGATTCGCGCCGATCCCGCCGACTTCGGCCGCGAGATGGAAGACGAGCTCGGGCTCCGCGTCGTCGAAGAGACGCACGGTGTCCTCCATCGAGGTCAGGTCGTAGTCACGGCGACGCGCGACGACCACCTCGTGCCCATCGGCCTCCAGCCGCGCGACGAGCCGTGAGCCGAGGAAGCCGCCGCCGCCGGTGACGAGGGTCTTCACGCGGTGCGCGCGGCCGAGCCCGCCGGGAGCCAATCGACCCGGCCGAGCCAGCGCTCGCGGTTCGCCGCGTACCACTCGATCGTGCGGAGCACGCCCTCCTCCCACGAGACCTGCGGCTCCCAGCCGGTCTCGCGCTGGAGCTTCTCGTACCCGACCTTGAGCGCCATCACGTCCGTCACCCCTGGCCGGAGGCGCGACGGATCCGTAACCACGTGCCGGTCGTCCGGCCAGAAGCCGTGCTCGATCCCGGTCCGGATGATCAGATCGCACCAGTCCGCCATCGAGATGTTCGCGCCCTGGCCGTAGACGTAGACGTCGCCGGGAACGCCGTGGGCAGCCACGGTCAGGTGCCCGCGAACCCCGTCGGTGCAGAAGCAGAAGTCGCGCAGCGGCTCGAGCGCGCCGAGCTCGATCTCCGGACGCTCGAGCGCCTGGGTGATGATCGTTCCCGTCACGTAGCGCGGATTCTGGCGCGGCCCGTAGTTGTTGAACATCCGGGTGACGACACCGGGCACGCCGAAGGCGTCGTGGTAGTTCATCGTCAGGAAGTCGGCCGCGACCTTCGCAGTCGCGTAGATCGACTTCGGGTTGATCGGCGAGCGCTCGTGCAGGATCAGGCCGCCCGCGTCGTCGAAGTCGTGGTGGTGGGCGACGTTCTCGCGGACGTTCCCGTACTCCTCCGAGGTGCCCGCGGTGTCGAACTTCTCGAGCTCGAGCCCCCAGTCGACGACCGACTGGAGCAGGTTCAGCGTCCCGATCGTGTTCGCCATCACGGTCTCGTATGGCCGGTGCCACGACTCGCCCACGTGCGCCTGCGCGCCGAGGTGGAAGATGTACGGCCGGTCGGTGGCGGTGTCGCGGAGCTCCTTGATCAGATAGTCGATCGAGCTCTTGTCGGTCAGGTCGGCGAAATGCACCTTCATCCGG
>DATLXM010000139.1:0-4088 GCA_035575835.1 Gaiellaceae bacterium | reverse complement strand
CAGCTCTTCAGCTTCGGCGTTCACGTCCTCTTTGGCGTGCTCCTCGTGCCGTTCTTCCTCGGCATGAATGCCCGCCTGCGGGACCGCGCTCACTCCTAGACCACCATCCGGTCTCGGCCGCTTCCTCAGGGCCGAGGCTGGTTTCTCTCGCCTAGCCGCTCGTCTCGTGGCTGTGCTCCTCCGCGACCGCGCCCGGGTCGAGTTCGACGACCGCGAGCGTGAGCCGCTAGCCGCTCGCCGTGGACGGCGCGGGCAGTGATTCCGTCCCAGACCTTGCGAGGGACGAGCGTACGGACGTCGTCGAACCGCTCACTCGACCGGATCGAGGAAGGTCGCCTCGCCGCGCTCCGGTGGGGCGCCGACGATGAAGAGGCGCAGCTCCTCGTCCCCGCGGTTCGAGAGCTGGAGAGCCGTTCCCGACTGGACGACGAGAACGCTGCCCGTTGCGAGCTCGTGCTTCTCGGGCTCGTCGCCCTCGCCCATGTGGATCGTCAGCGTCCCCGCGAGGACGACGAAGACCTCCTCCTGGATAGGGTCGATGTGCCGCCGCCCGATCGCGCCCGGCGGATAGCGAAAGAGGTTCGCGCGCGACTGCGTCATCGCGCCCGAGAGCCCGGCGGCAAGGCGGGGGTCGCCTTCGCGCCGCGGCTGCCAGTCGAGCGCATCCGCGTGAAAGATCGTGTAGGCCATAACCGCGATTCTCGCACGAGCTGGCCGTTGTGGACGTGTCCCAGGGACAGACCCTGGGACACGTCCGTTTCAGGCAGAGAGAGGAGGCGACGGGGAGATGTAGGCGGAGGTGCCCGTCACGCCGGTTGACCGAACTACTTCAGGTAGCGGTCGAACCACTCGAGCACGAGCTCGAAGCGCTGTACGCGGTGCACGGGATTGCCGGACCGGGTCAGCTCGTGGCTCTCGGCTGGGAAGCGCACGAACTCGACGTCTTTCTCCAGCAGCCGGAGCGTCGTGAAGAGCTGCTCGGCCTGCTCGATGTTGCAGCGGAGGTCCTGTTCGGAGTGGAGGATCAGGAGCGGCGTCTCGATCTCCTTCGCATACGTCCACGGCGAGATCTGCAGGTACTTCTCGACGCCCTCGTGGACGAAGGTGCCGTGGTACCCCTTGAAGACCCAGCCCATGTCGCTCGAGCCGTACATCGAGACGAGGTTGTTGACGGCCCGCTCCGAGCAGGCAGCCTTGAAGCGGTTCGTGTGCGAGACGATCCAGGAGGTCATGTAGCCGCCGTAGGAGCCGCCGAGGACGCCGAGCCGCTCCGGATCGCAGAAGTTGTAGCGCTCGAGCGCGGTGTCAACGACCGCCAGCAGGTCCTCGTAGTCCACTGTGCCCCAGCCCGGCCCGAGCTCGCCCGGCCCCATGATCGCGCGCCCCCACTCCTCCGAGTAGCCCGACGAGCCGCGCGGGTTCGAATAGATGACCGCATAGCCGCCGCCCGCGTAGACCTGGGTCTCGTCGAAGAAGCCGTTGCCGTACTGCGTGAACGGGCCGCCGTGGATGTTCAGCAGCGCGGGGTAGCGCTTGCCTTCCTCGAAGCCCGCGGGTCGGGCGATCCACGCCTCGACCTCGGTGCCGTCCTTCGAGATGGCCGTGAAGCGCTCCGGGGCGACGAGCTCGCGACCCTTCCCGAAGGCCGCGCCGACGTCGGTGAGCGGCTTCTCGCCGGCGTAGAGCTCGCCGAGGTTCGGCGCGGTCGAGCCGGTCCGGACGATCTGGCCGTCGCGCGTGTCGTAGCCGGAGAGGACGATGTCGCCGCCTGCGACGAGCTCCGGCTCGCCGCCGTCAGGCGAGACTCGATAGAGGTGGATGTTGCCGCGGTCCTCGATCGCGAAGACGATTGCGCCGCCGTCCCAGATCGGCTCGCGGATGCTCGGATACGGATCGCACGTCCGGTTGAGGGACGAGGTCAGGAGCTTCAGGTCGCCGCCGCTCGCAGCGTCGACGACGCCGATCTGCGTGTGCCGCGGGAAGTCGAAGCCGCCGGGGCCCCACTTCACGGCGAGCGTACTGCCGTCCGGTGAGTACGAGGGCGCCCCGTACCCGGCGTTGCCTGGGGTCAGCCGCTGGGGCTCTCCCCCTGCCGCCGCGATCGTGTAGATGTCGCCGATCAGGTGGATGTCCCAGTCCTCGCCGCGCGCAGACACGAACGCGATCGTCTTCCCGTCCGGGCTCCAGGCGGGCTCGGAGTCCTCGAAGTCGCCGTTTGTGACCTGCTTCGCCTCGCCCGAGCCGTCGGCCGGGACAACGAAGAGATGACGTCGCCGGTCGCCGGTCCAGCCGACGCTGTCGAGCTTGAATAGGAGGCGAGTGAAGCGGCGCGGCGCCCGTTTCTTCTCGTCCTCCTCCTCGTACGCTTTGTCCGGCACGCGCGCGGAGAGAACGAGCTGCGTTCCGTCCGGCGACCAAGCGGCCTCGCCGGCGTCGTCCTTCAGCTCCGTCAGGCACTGCGGCTCGCCGCCGCCCAGCGGCAGCACGTAGAGCTGCCGCTTTGCCTTCTCGTCGCCGCGCTTCGAGACGAACGCGAGCCGCTGTCCGTCGGGCGACCAGCGTGGCTGCGAGTCGTTCGTGCCGCTCGTGAGCAGTCGTGGCGACTCGGACCCGTCAACACGAGCGAGCCAGATCGACTGGCGGTACTCGTTCGCCTCCTCGTCGATCGACCAGACGACGTACGCCACGTCCTCGCCGCCCGGCCGGAGCCGCGGGTCGGAGACGCCCGTGAGCTCGTAGACGTCCTTTGGCTTCATCCCCGGCACGCGTGCACTATCGCATTCTGCAAGACCGCCGGAAGCTGAAAGCGTGAGGGGGGTCCTGATCGGGCGTGCGTCCGAGCTCGAGCGCGCGCTCGACGAGGGTGAAGGGCCCGCGGCGCTCGTGCTCGTGGGGGATCCCGGCTCCGGGAAGTCGCGCCTGCTCGCCGAGGGCGAGGCTCGGTCGACGCGGGACGTCTTCCGGGTCGTGGGCTACGAGCCCGAGCGGCTCGTGCCGCTCGCGGCTGCGAGCGAAATGCCAACGAAGGAGGACAACATGAAGAGGATGCTCGCGGTATCTGCCGCGCTGCTCGCGGCCGCTGTGATCGGCCCGACTGCGGCGTTTGCTCACCCGCACGTCGTCTCGACGTCGAGCCAGGTGCTCGCGAACGGCCAGAACCACGGCCGGTTCGTGAACGGCACCTCCTGCGGCGGCGACCCCGCCGCTTACGGCCTCGAGACGGCGCACCACGGCCCCGACGCCGGCACGCCCGGCCGGGCGGACGGCTGCTACCAGACGACCGGTTCGGTCCCGCCGGGACAGGACGTTGCAAGTCCCGTCATCCGCTGACCGACGGATTCGACCTGCCCGGCCGCCACGACGGGCGGCGGCCGGGGGGCCTGGTGGCATGCGGTGAGTGCGCGGTCTTCCGCCCCCCGCTCAGTGCGCGAGCCAGCCCGCGTCGAGCGGGAAGACGCTTCCGGTCATCGACCACGCCGACGGGCCGCAGAGGAACGCGACGGCGTCCGCAACCACCTCGGGCTCGATCAGCCGCTTGACCGCGTTCGCCTTGAGCAACACCTCCTCGAGCACGCGCTCCTCGTCCAGCTCGTGAGCCCGAGCCTGCTCTGCGATCTGCGCCTCGATCAGAGGCGTCCGGACGTACGAGGGGCAGATCGCGTGCGCGGTCACGTCGGGGCAGCGGGCGGCGGCCTCGAGCGCGACCGCCTTTGTCAGGCCAACGAGCCCGTGCTTGGCGGAGACGTACGCCGACTTGAACGGCGACGCGACGAGACCGTGCACGGAAGCGACGTTGATCACCCGGCCCCAGCCCGCCCCGACCATCCCCGGCAGGAACGCCTTGGTGAGCAGGAACGGGGCGGTCAGCATCACCGCGAGCAGGAGATCCCACGATTCTTCTGGGAACTCGTCCACCGGGCTGACGTGCTGAAGCCCCGCGTTGTTGACGAGGATCTGAACCGGCCCGGCCTCGGCGACGAGCCGGTGCACGTCCTCGCGATCGGAGAGATCCGCGGCGATCGCCATCGTCCCGAGCGCCGAGCTCGCCGATTCGAGCGCCTCACCTGCCCGGTCGCTGAGGACGACGC
>DATLXM010000138.1:0-33752 GCA_035575835.1 Gaiellaceae bacterium | reverse complement strand
GTCGATGGCGACTAGGCTCGACGCCGACGATCCCGGAAACGGAGGCCGAGCGTGAGCGTGGCGATCACCCAGTACAAGAACTACGTCGGGGGCGAGTGGGTCGAGTCCTCCTCCGGCGAGACGATGCCCGTGCTGAACCCCTCGACGGGCGAGACGATCGCCGAGGTCCCGCGCGGCAACGCGGAGGACGTCACCCGCGCGGTCACAGCGGCGATGAAGGCACTCCCCGAGTGGCTCGAGAAGACGCCGAAGGATCGGATGGAGCTCCTGCTCGCGCTCGCGGACGTGATCGACGAGAACGCCGAGGAGCTCGTCCAGCTCGAGTCGCAGAATGTGGGCAAGCCGATGTCGATCGCCCGCGACGAGATGCCCTTCTCGGCCGACAACCTCCGCTTCTTCGCAGGCGCCGCCCGGAATCTGGAGGGCAAGGCCGCAGCCGAGTACGTGGAGGGCTACACCTCGATCATCCGGCGCGAGCCGCTCGGAGTCGTCGCGGGGATCACGCCCTGGAACTACCCGCTGATGATGATGGTCTGGAAGCTCGGCCCGGCTCTCGCCGGCGGGAACATCTCGATCATCAAGCCGGCCGAGCAGACGCCGCTCTCGACACTCCGGTTTGCCGAGCTCGCTCAGGACGTGCTCCCGCCGGGCGTCTTCAACGTGATCACGGGCGACGGGATCCCGGTCGGGGACGGGCTCGTCCGCCACCCGGACATCCGGCTCGTCTCGCTCACGGGCGACATCGAGACCGGGAAGACGATCGCCCGGAACGCCGCCGACACGCTCAAGCGCGTCCACCTCGAGTTGGGCGGCAAGGCGCCGATGGTGGTGCTCGACGACGCAGATCCGGAGCAGGTCGCCGAGGCGATCAAGATCGGCGGCTTCTGGAACTCGGGTCAGGACTGCACCGCCTCCTCGCGGATCCTCGTCAGCGAGCGGATCTACGACGACGTCATGAGTGCCACCGTCTCGGTGATCGAGGCGATGAAGACCGCCGATCCCGCGGACGGCGAGGACGTCGACATGGGCCCCGTGATCTCGCAGGAGCAGCGGGAGCGCGTGCTCGGCTTCCTCGAGCGGCTGCCCGCGCACGCCACCGTCGTCACGGGCGGCGAGTCCGTGGGCGACCGCGGCTTCTTCGTCAAGCCGACGATCGTCGCGGACGTGAACCAGGACGACGAGATCGTCCAGCGCGAGGTCTTCGGCCCGGTCGTCTCGATCCAGCGCTTCGCATCGGACGACGACGCGCTCGCGATGGCGAACGGAACCCGCTACGGACTCGCAGCGTCGGTGTTCAGCCGCGACGTCGGCCGGGCGCTCGCCGCCGCGAAGAAGCTCGAGTTCGGCACCGTCTGGGTGAACGAGCACCTCTTCCCGCTCTCCTCGGAGATGCCGCACGGCGGCTTCAAGGAGTCGGGATACGGCAAGGACATGTCGATCTACTCGATGGAGGAGTACACCCGCGTCAAGCACGTGGCGGTGAAGCTCGGTTGACGGAGGCTGCGGACGTCAGGCTCGACCGGGTCGTCAAGCGCTTCGACGACGTGACGGCCGTGGACGGGATCTCGCTCGAGATCCCGTCCGGCTCGTTCTTCGCCCTCCTCGGCCCCTCGGGGTGCGGGAAGACGACGACGCTCCGGATGATCGGCGGCTTCGAGGAGCCGACCGAGGGCGCGATCTTCCTGGGCGACCGCGACGTCGTCGGCCTCCCCCCGCACAAGCGCGACGTGAACACCGTCTTCCAGAGCTACGCGCTCTTCCCCCACCTGACCGTCTGGGAGAACATCTCCTTCGGCCTGCGCCGCAAGGGAACGGCCCGGGCCGAGCTGCGGCAGCGAGTCGGCGAGGCGATGGAGCTCGTCGACGTGGCCGGGCTCGAGAAGCGGAAGCCGCAGCAGCTCTCCGGCGGGCAGCAACAGCGGGTCGCGCTCGCGCGCGCGCTCGTCAACCATCCTCGCGTGCTCCTGCTCGACGAGCCGCTCGGAGCACTCGACCTGAAGCTCCGCAAGCAGCTCCAGCTCGAGCTGAAGCGAATCCAGGCCGACGTGGGGATCACCTTCGTCCACGTCACGCACGACCAGGAGGAGGCGATGACGATGGCCGACCAGATCGCGGTGATGAACGGCGGCAAGGTCGAGCAGCTCGGCGCGCCCGCCGACCTCTACGAGCGCCCCGACACCGCCTTCGTCGCGAGCTTCCTCGGCATCTCCAACCTCCTCGCCGCGACCGTCGAGAGCCCGGGGCGCCTCCGGCTCGCGGACGGGAGTGAGATCGCGGTCGCGCCGAACGGCCGCACGGGCCGGGTCGCAGCCGGGATCCGGCCCGAGAAGATCCGGCTCGACGGAAGCGGCCAGAACACGCTTGCCGGCGTGGTCGCCGAGACGGCCTACATCGGCGTCGCCACGCAGGCGCTCGTCGACACCGCAGCCGGCCGCATAACCGTCTTTGCGCAGAACAGCGCGTCCGGCGGGCCCCCGGTGGTTCCGGGTGCCCGCATCACGCTCGGGTGGGAGCCCGAGTGCACATTCGTCGTCGATCCCCCCGAGGAGGAGCCCGCATGACCCGTCCGTACACGAGAAGAGAGGTGCTCGAGCGCGCCGCGCTCGGCGGCGCCGTCCTGACCATTCCCGGCTTCCTGGCGGCCTGCGGCGGCGACGGGGGAATCGAGGGTGCGGCGACCACGGCCGGCGGCACCCCGACGATCGCGGACAAGACGCTCGCGGACAAGCTGACGATCTCGAACTGGTCGCTCTACATCGACATCGACGAGAAGACGAAGAAGCGGCCGACGCTCGAGCAGTTCACCGCCGACACCGGTGTGAAGGTCGACTACATCGAGGACGTCAACGACAACGACGAATGGTTCGGCAAGAACCAGGCCGCGCTCCGCCAGGGCAAGCCGATCGGACGCGACATCACCGTGCTGACCGACTGGATGGCGGCCCGGATGGTGCGGCTCGGCTACGTCGAGAAGCTCGACCGCAACGCGACCCCGAACGCCTCCAACCTGGTCTCCGCGCTCGCGAGCCCGGGCTGGGATCCCGACCGCTCCTACTCGCTCCCCTGGCAGTCCGGCCTGACCGGGATCGGCTACGACCCGGAGCGCTTCGGCGGCGAGATCACCTCGATCCAGCAGCTGCTCGAGGATCCGAAGCTGAAGGGGAAGGTCTCGTTCCTGACCGAGATGCCGGACACGATGGGACTGCTCCTCCGCCTCGACGGCGACGACCCGTCCAAGGTCGAGAAGGCCGCGTTCGACAAGGGGATCGCCCGCCTCCAGAAGGCGGTCGACAACGGGCAGATCCGCCAGTTCACCGGCAACGACTACGCCCCGCTCCTGGCCAAGGGCGACGTCTGGGCCTGCACCGCCTGGTCCGGCGACATGGTTCAGCTCAAGCTCGACAACCCGAAGCTCGAGTTCGTGATCCCCGAGGCCGGCGGGATGATCTGGACGGACAACATGCTGATCCCGAAGGGCGGCGACATCTTCACCGCCTCGACCTTCATGAACTACGTCTACGACCCAAAGGTCGCGGCGCAGATCGAGGCGTATGTCAACTACATCTGCCCGGTCGAAGGCGCCCGGGAGGAGATCAAGACGATCGACGCCTCCCTCGCCGAGAACCAGCTGATCTTCCCGAGCGAGGAAACGCTCGCGCAGGTCAAGATTTTCGACGCCGAGGCCGCCGACAACAAGGACTACAAGGCCGCGTTCCAGAGCGTGATCGGCGCCTAGGTGAGCCTGCTCCACCGGCACAGGTGGGTCGTCCCGTATCTCCTGCTCGCGCCGGGCCTCGCCTTCCTCGCCCTCTTCTTCGTCGTCCCGACCTACTACCTGGCGCACACCTCGCTCCAGGAGGGGTCGGTCGACGTCGGCTACACGTTCAGCTGGGCCTGGTCGAACTACACGGACGCGATCTCGGCGTACCACGAGCAATTCGTCCGGTCGCTCCTCTACGCCGGGATCGCGACCGTGCTCGCGCTCCTGATCAGCTACCCGCTCGTCTACTGGATAGCGTTTCGGGGCGGTCGCTGGAAGAACCTGCTCCTCCTGCTCGTGATCGCGCCCTTCTTCGTCACCTACCTGATCCGGACACTCGCCTGGCAGACGATCCTCTCCGACAACGGGCTCGTGCTCCGGACGCTGACCGGGATCGGGGTGGTCGAGGACGGCGGGCGGCTGCTCGCGACCGGGACCGCGGTCGTCGCGGGGATCACCTACAACTTCCTCCCGTTCATGGCGCTCCCGCTCTACGCCTCGCTGGAGCAGATGGACAGTCGCCTGCTCGAGGCCGCCGAGGACCTCTACTCGAGCAAGCTGCAGGCGTTCCTCCGGGTGACCCTGCCGCTCTCGCTCCCTGGCGTCGTCGCGGGCACCCTGCTCACGTTCATTCCGGCGGCCGGCGACTTCATCAACGCGGAGCTCCTCGGAACTCCGCGCCAGTCGATGATCGGGAACGTGATCCAGTCGAAGTTCCTCGTGATCACCGACTACGGGCAGGCCGCCGCCCTGTCCTTCGTCCTGATGGCTGCGATCCTCGTCGCCGTCCTCGCCTACACCCGCGCGCTCGGGACGGAGAGGCTCGCCGCGTGACCCTCATCCGCCGCCACGCGCTGACCGGCTTCGCGGGGCTCGCCCTCGCGTACCTGATGCTCCCGATCGCGGTCGTCGTCCTCTTCTCGTTCAACGACCCCGTCGGCCGCTTCAACTACACGTGGGAGGGCTTCACGCTCGACAACTGGGCGAACCCCCTGGGCGTCCCCGGCCTCGGCGAGGCGATGCGGGCGAGCCTCGAGATCGCCTTCCTCTCCTCGCTCACGGCGACGCTCCTCGGCGTCCCGATCGCGCTCGCACTCGTCCGCTACGCGTTCCGTGGCCGCGGAGCGACGAACCTCTTCATCTTCCTGCCGCTGACGACGCCCGAGGTCGTGCTGGGCGCGTCGCTCCTGACCCTGTTTCTCAACCTCGGCGTCTCGACCGGCTTCTGGACGATCGTGCTCGCCCACATCATGTTCAACGTCTCGTTCGTGGTCGTCACGGTGCGCGCGCGGCTCATCGGCTTCGACCGCCACCTCGAGGAGGCCGCGATGGACCTCGGCGCGAACGGCTTCACCACGTTCACGCGCGTGACCCTGCCGCTGATCGCCCCGGGGATCCTCGCTGGGGCGCTGCTCGCGTTCGCGCTCTCGATCGACGACTTCGTGATCACGAACTTCAACTCCGGCTCGACGATCACGTTCCCGCTCTACGTCTACGGCGCCGCGCGCGTTGGTGTGCCGGCTCAGGTGAACGTGATGGGGACGATCATCTTCCTCGCCGCGGCCGGCCTCATGCTCGTCAACGTCCTCGTCCAGATCCGCCGCTCGAAGGGAGCCGTATGACCGAGTCAGCCACCGCAACCACGCAGGATCTCCAGCGAGGAGCGCGGGACCACCTCTGGATGCACTTCACGCGGATGGGCGGCTACGGAACGGGTGAGGTGCCGATCATCGTCCGCGGCGACGGCTGCCACCTCGAGGACTCGAAGGGGAACCGCTACCTCGACGCGCTCGCGGGGCTCTTCTCGGTCAACCTCGGCTACGGGTTCGGGGAGGAGATCGGGCAGGCCGCGCTCGAGCAGATGCGCGAGCTGCCCTTCTACACCAACTGGTCGTACGCCCATCCACGCGCGATCGAGCTGGCGACCGAGATCGCGTCGCTCGCGCCGGGTGACCTGAACCGCGTCTTCTTCTGCTCGGGCGGCTCCGAGGCGGTCGAGTCGGCCTGGAAGCTCGCGCGCCAGTACTACCTCGCGCGCGGCGGCAAGGGCGTCCCCTCGGACGAGACGCGCCGCGACGAGCGCGTCGGCACGCCCCATCCGCGCAAGTACAAGGCGATCGCGCGCCAGATCGCCTACCACGGGACGACGATGGGGGCGCTCTCGATCAACGGGATCCCGGCGCTCAAGGAGACCTTCGAGCCGCTCGTCCCCGAGGTTCGCCATGTCCGGAACACGAACCGCTACCACAGGCCCTTCGAGGAGACCGAGGAGCAGTTCACCGCCTTCCTGCTCGAGGACCTGGAGAACACAATCCTCGCGATGGGGCCGGAGACGGTCTGCCTCGTCCACATGGAGCCGATCCAGAACGCGGGGGGCGCCTTCCTCCCGCCGGCGGGCTACTGGAAGGGCGTGCGCGGCCTCTGCGACAAGTACGACATCCTCCTCTCCGCGGACGAGGTGATCACCGGCTTCGGCCGCGTCGGCCACTGGTTCGCCTCGGAGCGCTACGACATCCGGCCGGACATCGTCTGCTGCGCGAAGGGCCTCTCCTCGTCCTACGCCGCGATCGGTGCCGTCGTCACGACCGACAAGGTGATGCAGCCCTTCCTCGAAGGCTCCGCGATGTTCTCGCACGGGATCACGTTCGGAGGCCATCCGGTCATGTCGGCGATCGCGCTGAAGAACATCGAGATCATGAAGCGCGAGGGGATCATGGAGCGGGTGCTCGGGAACGAGGGCGCGTTCCGCTCGACCCTCGAGACCCTGCTCGACCTCCCGATCGTCGGCGACGTCCGCGGCACGGGCTACTTCTACGCACTCGAGCTCGTCAAGGACAAGGAGACGCGCGAGAGCTTCTCCGACGAGGAGTGCGAGACGCTCCTGCGCGGCTTCCTCTCGGGCGAGCTCTTCCAGCGCGGCCTGATCTGCCGCGCGGACGACCGGGGCGACCCCGTGATTCAGATCTCGCCGCCGCTCGTCGCAGGCCAGGCCGAGTTCGACGAGATGACCGGGATCCTCGGTGACGTGCTCGCCGAAGCGGGGAAGCGGGTCGGGCTCGCCCCTTAGCCACCCGGCTCGTTCCGTCGCAGGAGACTGGTTTCGCCCAGCCAAGGACACCGGTATGAGCGAAACGATTCAGGCCGAGCTGAACGACGCTGCGCACCTCTGCGTGAGCTCGGATGGACTAGTCGCCTACTGCTCGTACCACCGCGATCGCCTCCGGTGCGTCGCCTTCGAGATCAACGACGGCGTGCTCGAGGAATCCACCGAGAGGACAGGGTTTCTGCGGAGGACACCCGACCTGAAGAGGCTGGCCGAGCTCTTCGCCTCGGAGACACCGCCGGCCGGCGGCTGGGCGCTCGTGCAAGAGCAGCGCCAGTGGCTGGTCGAGCGGCTGGTCGCTGTGTTCGTGGAGCGACGCGTCCGCCCGATTCGCGTCCTAGAAGCCGGTGTCGCCGGGCCCGCCCACCACTCCTCCTACCTCGATCTCGTCGAGCGGGCCGCGGAGCTCGCGGATGCACCGGATATACGTCGTTGTCGCAGATCGCTGCGCCGGACCACTCAGTGCCCTTGTCCGAGCGCCGGAGCGGCCGGGGCGCTGGCGTCGCCTGCGCGGCGACGCCAGGCAGTCGGCCACGCACTCGCGGATCACGTCTATCGAGGTCGCGGTCGGCGACCTTCGGGACGCGGCGTTCGTCGGCGGACTCGGTCCTGTAGACGTAATCACCGAGCATTTCTTGACCTCGCTTCTCGGCAAGCAGTTGGCAGACATCTCGCGCGTCCGCGCCGCCTACGTGACCGCAATGCCTCCTGGGAGCGTCCTCCTGGTCGCGGACGGCATCAGTAAGGGGTCCGAGCGATATCGGGAGCTCCTAGCTCTGCACGAGGAGCACGGCCTGGTCGCCGACGCCCAGACAGTCCGGGCGGTATGGGATCCCTACGGGCTGAACCGCGAGGTCCTGCTCGGGTTCCGGGAGAGCGGCGCCTCGCGCGTTCCGGTGATGCTGGACAACGCCCTGACAGCGTTCACCCGGAGGTTCTCGTGACCGGCCCGGACTACGAGGGCGCGATGCTCCGCGGCAAGGACCTTCGGGGCGAGGATCTCCGCAACACGTGGTTTCGCGAATGCGACCTCTCGGACACCTCGCTCGCCGAGTGCAAGCTGGATGGCGCGCGCGTCGAGCGCTGTCGCTCGGTCGATCATCCGGTCGCTTTCTCCGGTGCGTCGCTCACGGGCGTCACGTTCAGAGGCTGCGACCTTCCGAGCGCGCTCTTCAGAAACGCCACGCTTCAGAACAGCGAGATTCACAATTGTCGCTTTCTCGGCGCGCACTTCTACAACGCGCGCTTCGACGACGCGGAACTCGTCGCCGTGGATCTAAGCGGGGCAGACCTTCATCTTGCGTCCTTCCGCGGTGCCCGTCTCGTCGACACGGTCTTCGACGCCTCCCGCCGGATCGGCACGAGAGAGGTCCTGCGCGTCGCGCGAGGCGGCAGCCTACATCCGCAGACTACGTTCACCTCTGGCGCGGAGCTCTCGCCGTTCGTAGCGTATTGCGCGCACCAGTATCGACTCAGCAGTTGCTCCATGAGCTCGAGGGATGGCCCTGGCATCGACGTCTCCCTGCTCTTGGGTTGCTGCTGTTCCTCGGCGCAGCTTCGGACTTCGGCTTGTCGATCGGGCGCTGGCTCATCTTTGCAGCCTCCATCGTCGGACTCTTCAGCCTCGTCTTCGCAGCTACCGGCGTCGGGCTGGCTGCATCGCTACTCGCAGCGAGCCTGTTCTTTCTCGGCGCTTCGCCGGCTGATCAGAGCCAATACTCGTCAACCGTGATCGTTGCGGAGACAGCCGCCGGGCTGGTGATGCTCGCGGTTCTGATCGCGATTGTCACGAATCGGTTTCTCAGTCGCTGGTGAGCTCGAGCGAAGTTGGGAACGAGCCACTTGGCCGCCCATGACGAAAGAGTGCGGTTAACCGCATCCCAACCACGGCCGCCGCCCGGCAGGCTAGGGTCGAGATGACCGGACAGGAGGGCAGATGGAGAATGGATCGACGGGCGCAGTCGTCGTCGCCGACGACGTCTCGCGCCGTTATGGACAGGGTGACACCGCAGTGGACGCGCTCAAGAGCGTCTCGCTCGAGGTCCAGCAGGGCAAGCTGACCGCTGTGATGGGGCCGTCCGGGTCCGGCAAGTCGACCTTGATGCACATCCTCGCGGGGCTCGACAAGCCGACGACCGGCACCGTCGAGATCTCCGGGACCGAAATCACGACCCTGAAGGACTCCGACCTGACCAAGCTCCGGCGTCGCCACATCGGCTTCGTCTTCCAGTTCTTCAACCTGCTTCCGATGCTGACCGCGGAGGAGAACATCACGCTCCCGCTCGCGATTGCGGGCGAGAAGCCTGACGCGGAGTGGTTCAGCGGCCTGATCGACAAGGTCGGGCTGAAGGACCGCCTCAGCCACAGGCCCTCGGAGCTCTCCGGGGGCCAGCAGCAGCGGGTCGCAATCGCACGGGCGCTCGTCTCGCGGCCGACGGTGCTCTTCGCCGACGAGCCGACGGGGAATCTCGACTCCACCACTGGCGGGGAAATCCTGACCCTGATGCGCGACTCCGTCGACACGTACGGCCAGACCACGGTGATGGTCACGCACGAGGCACGAGCGGCCGCGATCGCCGACCGGATCCTCTTCCTCGCCGACGGGCGGATCGTCCGCGACCTGCCCGGCGCGACCCAGGCCGAGATCCTCGAAACGCTGAATCAGCTCTCCGCGGCGTGACCAAGTTCGCGCTCAAGGGCCTCCTCGGCCGCAAGCTCCGCACCGCCCTGACTGCGCTCGCGATCGTCCTCGGCGTCGCGATGATCAGCGGCACCTACGTCCTCACCGACTCGATCGACTCCGCGTTCGACACGATCTTCACCGAGGTGCGCAAGGGCTCGAACGCCGTCGTCAGCGGCAAGGCGGCCTTCGACCTCTCGGACGGGAGCGGCGCGTCCGCACCGGCCTTCGACGAGAGCGTCCTCCAGACCGTGCGCGGCGTCGACGGCGTCTCCCTCGCGGAGGGAAGCGTGGACAGCGAGTCGACCACCCTGATCGGCCGCGACGGCAAGGCAGTCGTCAACGGCGGCGCTCCCAACCTCGGCTTCGCGATCGCGGACGGCGAGTCGGCGTTCAACCCCCTCGCACTCGAAGAGGGCGACTGGCCCGGCCCGAACGAGGTCGTGATCGACACCGGCACCGCCGAGGAGGAAGGTTTCGAGATCGGCGAGACGATCGGCGTCCAGGCCGAGGGAGCAGTCGCGCGGCTGCAGGTCTCCGGCTTCGTGCGCCTCAATGCCTCGATCTCGATCGGCGGCGCCACGCTCGCCGGCTTCGACCTCCCGACGGCCCAGCGGCTGTTCGAGAAGGAGGGCAAGCTCGACGAGATCGCGGTCGCCGCGTCCGCCGGCACGACCGACGCGCAGTTGATCGCCAACCTGAAGGCTGCGCTTCCGGAAGGCACCCAGGTCCGGACCGGCCAGGCCCAGGCCGCGGACGACGCGTCCGGCACGAACGAGTTCATCACCTTCCTTCAGAGCTTCCTCCTGGCGTTCGCCGGGATCGCGCTCTTCGTCGGCAGCTTCGTGATCGCGAACTCCCTCTCGATCACGATCGCCCAGCGAGCGCGTGAGTTCGCGACCGTGCGGATGCTCGGAGCCTCCCGCAAGCAGATTCTCGGGTCGATCATCGTCGAGGCCCTCGTCGTCGGCGTGATCGCGTCCGTGATCGGGCTCTTCTCGGGCCTCGGGCTCGCGAAGGCGCTCTTCTGGCTCTTCGACCTGGTCGGCTTCACTCTCCCGAACAGCGGCCTCCTCTTCGAGACGAGGACGATCGTCGTCTCGCTGCTCGTCGGGATCGTCGTGACCCTGCTCGCCAGCCTGCGACCCGCGATCCGCGCGACCCGCGTTCCCCCGATCGCGGCCGTGCGCGAGGGTGCGACGCTGCCGGAATCGCGCTTCGCGCGCTTCCGCACCTTCGGTTCGCTCGCGGTGATCGCGCTCGGGTTCGCCTCGCTCGCCTACGGCCTCTTCGGCGACGGGCTCGGGACGACCGAGGTCTTGATCTGGATGGGTCTGGGGGCTCTCCTGATCTTCGTCGGGGTCGCACTCTTCGCGGCTCGGCTCGTCCGTCCGCTCGTGGTCGCGCTGGGAGCGCCCGCTGCGCGGATCGGAGGTGCCGCCGGCACGCTCGCCCGCGACAACGCGCGGCGGAACCCGCAGCGCACCGCCTCGACCGCGTCGGCCTTGATGATCGGGCTCGCACTCGTGACGCTCGTGGCCACGCTCGCCGCCGGGATCACCGGGACGTTCCGCGGCGCCGTCGACGACGTCTTCACGTCCGACTACGCGATCACGGCTCAGAACAACTTCTCCCCGATCCCGATCGAGGCCGCTGCGGCCGCCGCCGACGCACCGGGCGTCGAGTCGATCGCGAGCACCCGCACCGCCGAAGCGCGGATCTTCGACACGACCGAGTTCGTGACCGCCGTGGAGCCGGAGACGGGCGAGGTGATCACGCTCGAGTGGAAGGAGGGCTCGCAGGCCGTCTTCCGGGAGCTCGGAGCAAACGGTGCTTTCGTGGACGACGACTACGCCGCCGGCCACGACCTGAGCGTCGGCTCGCCGATCACGGTGATCGTGCCCTCCGGCAAGCGCCTCGCGCTGGAGGTCAAGGGGATCTTCGACCCACCGACCGGCGGCTCGCCCTTCGGGAGAGTCACGTTCTCCAGCGCGACCTTCGACCGCGAGTACCAGTCCCCACGCAACCTCTTCACGTTCATCCAGACGACGGGCGACACGACCGAAGCGAACACGAAGGCGCTCGAGGCCGCGCTCGCGGAGTTCCCGAACGCGAAGGCGCAGACGCGCGACGAGTTCGTGGACAACCAGATCGCCGGCCTGAACCAGATCCTGAACATCCTCTACGTCCTGCTCGCGCTCTCCGTGATCGTGAGCCTCTTCGGGATCGTGAACACGCTCGTCCTGACCGTGTTCGAGCGCACGCGCGAGCTCGGGATGCTCCGCGCGATCGGGATGACGCGTCGTCAGGTGCGGCGGATGATCCGGCACGAGAGCGTGATCACCGCGCTGATCGGCGGCGTTCTCGGAATCATCCTCGGCGTCGTGCTCGGGGCGCTCCTGATCGCGCGCGTCGACTTCATCGAGTTCGTCCTCCCGACGACGCAGATCATCGTCTTCGCGGTGCTGACGATCTTCGTCGGGATCCTGGCCGCGATCTTCCCGGCCCGCCGAGCGGCAAAGCTCGACCCGCTCAAGGCGCTCCAGTACGAATAGGCCCGCTCTTCTCGGCGCCGTGCAAACTGCCGGAGAGCTCCGGCGGCAGCCGCGATCGCCGCAGCCCCGGGAGGGCCGGCTGGCGAGGGAGAGGGCTCGGATAGGCTCGGACGGTGACGGTCATCCTCTGCGACGTCGGGCCGAGAGACGGGCTCCAGAACGAGCCCGAGATCCTCGCTCCCGGAGTCCGGGCCGAGCTCGTTCAGCGGCTCGCGTCAACGGGATTGCCGCGAATCGAGGCGGTCAGCTTCGTCAGTGCCGAGCGGGTGCCGCAGATGGCCGGGGCGGAGGAGGTGGTCTCGGCCGCAGGTGACGTCTCGGCCGAGCTGGTCGGCCTCGTGCTCAACGAGCGCGGTTGGGAGCGGCTCGCCGCGACGTCGCTCGGACGGGTCAACGTGACCCTCGCGGCGACCGACAGCTTCAACCAGCGAAACGGGAACGCCTCGCTTCCCGAGGCGGTCGGACGCGTCGAGCGAATCCTTGCTGCGGCGACGCTGCCCGCGACGGCGACGATCAGCTGCTCCTTCGGCTGCCCTTTCGAGGGGGAGGTCGACTCCGGCGTCGTCGCCGAGCTCGCGAGCAGGCTCGTCGCTGCGGGCGCCGACGAGATCGTCCTCGCCGACACGATCGGGGTCGCGACACCCGGACGGGTCAAGGCCCTCGTCGAGCGCTGCTCGACGCTCGGCGCCGCGACGGGCGGCCACTTCCACGACACACGCCACACGGGCGTCGCCTGCGCCTGGGCGGCGCTCGAGGCCGGTGCGACGGTGCTCGACGCCTCGGTCGGCGGCCTCGGCGGCTGTCCCTTCGCTCCGCGCGCCACCGGCAACGTCGCCACCGAGGACGTCCTCTACCTGCTCGAGCGCGAGGGCGTCGACACCGGGATCGACCTCGAGGGGCTGATCGGGGTCGCGCAGTGGCTCGAAGGGCTGCTCGGCCGCGAGCTCCCCGGCCGGGTCTACCGCGCCGGGGGCTTCCCCGGCTGACCGACCCGCACGACTCCCGCCGCCGCAAGTGCCTCGATCTCGGCCCCGTCGTAACCCGCCTCGGCGAGGATCTCGGCGGTGTGCTCGCCGAGGAGCGGAGGGTCACTCCGGTGGAGGACGCGCTCGCCGTCGGCCGAGAACGGAGGCGCCACGATCGTCCCGCCGGCGAGCTCCTGGAGCATCCCCGTCGCCCTGGTCTGCTCGTGCGCCGCGACTTCGCCGACGTCGAGGACGGGCGAGGCGGGAACTCCTGCGCCCCGCAGTCGCTCGAGCAGGTCGTCCGTCGCGTGCAGCGCGATTCGCGGGCGCAGGAGCTCGACGAGCTCGTCGCGATGCTCGACCCGGAGTGGGTTCGAGCCGAAGCGAACGTCGGCCGCGAGGTCGGGGGCGTCGAGCACGGCACAGAGCGACGCGAAGAGGCGGTCGTTCCCGGCGACGATCATCAGCTCGCCGTCCGCAGTGGGGAAGACCTCATAGGGGGCGATCAGCGGGAACGCCGTTCCGTGGCGTCCCGGAGTCGCGCCTCCGGCGAGCACGTCGGACAGTTGGTAGGGGAGCAGCGCTAGCGCCGTCTCGTAGAGCGAGAGGTCGAGCGTGCGGCCCTCGCCCTCGTGGAGCGCAGCCAGGATCGCGAGCGCCGCCCAGACGCCCGTCCCGATGTCGATCAGCGAGACGCCGACGCGGACCGGCGGACGGTCGGCTTCTCCGGTCACGCTCATCAGCCCGGCCGCCGCCTGCATCAGCGGGTCGTAGCCGGGCTCGGCCGCGAGCGGCCCCTTGCGGCCGAAGGCGCCGATCGTGCAGTAGACGAGCTTCGGGTTGCGCGCGCGCAGGTCGTCGGGCCCGATCCCGAGCCGCTCGGCGGTGCCGGGGCGGAGGCTCTGGACGGCGACGTCCGCCCCCTCGGCCAGCCGCAACAGCGCTTCGCGGCCCCGCTCGTCCTTGAGATCGAGCGCGAGCGAGCGCTTCCCCGCGTTCGCGGAGAAGAACATGACGCTGCCGCCTTCGAAGAACCGGGGCCCCCAGTCGCGGGCCTCGTCGCCCCGGCCCGGGTGCTCGATCTTGATCACGTCGGCTCCGAGCGAGCTGAGGATCTCGGTCGATGTCGGGCCCGCGAGCGAACTCGTCAGATCGAGCACGCGAACGCCCTGGAGGGGTAGGAACGGCACGGCCGACATCATCGCTGGAAGGATGAGGCCGTGTTCGAGACCTTCGTCGACGCGGTCTCCGGCTCCTCGTGGAGTTACGGCGTGGTCTTCCTCGTCGCGATGCTGGACGCGTTCTTTCCGCTCGTACCGAGCGAAGCGACCGCGATCGCGGCAGGCGTCGTCGCCGGAGCCGGCGACCTGCGCCTCGAGTTCCTGATCCCGGCCGCAGCGCTCGGAGCGATCGTCGGAGACAACATCTCCTACGCGGGCGGCCACTTCTTCGGGCCGCGCGTGATTAGACGGTTCTTCTCCGGAGAGAAGGCCCAGAAACGGTTGCGCTGGGCGGAAACGCAGCTCGAGCAGCGAGGCGGATACCTGATCGTGGTCGCGCGCTTCATCCCCGGCGGCCGGACCGCGACCACCTTCGTCGCGGGCACGCTCGACGCGATGTCCTGGCGGCGCTTCATCTTCTTCGACGCGATCGCCGGCGCGATCTGGGGGTCGTACACGGTTCTGCTCGGCTACTTCGGCGGCAAGACGTTCGAGGAGGAGCCCTGGAAGGGACTCCTCCTCGCATTTGCGATCGCGGTCGCCGTCACCGGAGTGGTCGAGACGGTGCGCTACCTGCGTCACCGTCGCGCGAAGCACGCCTGAGCCCGAGGGCCGCGACGTCGTCCTTGACGATGAAGACCGCCAGGACGAGGATCACGAGCGCGAGCAGGCCGTGGAGGCCGCCGACCCAGGCGCTCGAGTCGGTCAGGGCGATCTGGATCGTCCCGATCGCGGCCAGCGCGAAGGCGTGGCCGATCCGGCCCCAGTTGCGCCACCACGCGCCGAGCGCCGCGAGGAAGACGAGCACCTCGGCCAGGTGCGTGATGCTGCCGACCGCCTGGTGCGCGTCGAGCGCGTCGACCGCGCCGAAGAAGTACGCCGCGATGAAGTAGACCTGCAGCCAGACGCCGAGAACGACGAGCCCGGCCAGAACGAGCTGAATCCACGTGAATGTCCGTTTCATGGCGGCGAGCCTACGGCGCGCGCCGGATAGCGTGGGAGCATGCGGATCCATGTCACCGGCGCGACCGGCTACCTCGGCTCGGAGCTCGTGGGGCTCGCCCCGAACGCGAGCACCGAACGGGTCGATGTGCGCGACTCGGCGGCCGTCTCCGAGCTCTTCGTCCGGCTGCGCCCGGAGGCCGTGATCCACACCGCCTACCGTCAGGACGGGCCGGACGCGCGGGGGATCAACGTCGAGGGCTCACGCAACGTCGCCCGCGCTGCCGCTTGGGTGGACGCGCGGCTCGTGCATCTCTCGACGGACGTCGTCTTCTGCGGCCGTTGCAGAGAGGGTCGATACGTCGAGTCCGACGCGCCGTGCCCGGCGACCGAGTACGGCGCCACCAAAGCGGAGGCGGAGGAAGCGGTGCAGGAGGCCCATCCGGGCGGCCTGATCGTGCGAACCTCGTTGATCTACCGGGGCTCTACACCATCGAAGCACGAGCGCGCCGCCCACGACCCGAGCCTGACCTTCTATACGGACGAGATCCGAACGCCCGTCCACGTCCGCGACCTCGCCCGGGCGCTGCTCGAGCTCGCCGCGCTCGACGTCTCCGGTCCGCTCCACGTCGCCGGCCCGGATGCGGTCTCACGGCTCGAGTTCGCGGAGCTCGTCGCGCGCCGTCCGCTCCGCGGCGCGCCCGCGCCAGACGACCGCCCGCTCGACTGCGCCCTCGACTCCTCGCGCGCCCAGGCGATGATTCGGACTCGGCTCCGCGGTGTACGTGAGGTCCTGTCGTGAACCGCCTCCAGCACGAGACGAGCCCCTACCTCCTTCAGCACGCCGGCAACCCGGTCGACTGGTACCCGTGGGGCGAGGAAGCGCTCGCTTGCGCGCGCGGTGAAGAC
Organism: Gaiellaceae bacterium; assembly: GCA_035575835.1. Classification (GTDB taxonomy): domain Bacteria; phylum Actinomycetota; class Thermoleophilia; order Gaiellales; family Gaiellaceae; genus Gaiellasilicea. The sequence continues at coordinate 17,618 of DATLXM010000138.1, read as the reverse complement.
CGGCCGATCCTGCTCTCGATCGGCTACGCGGCCTGTCACTGGTGCCACGTGATGGAGCGCGAGTCGTTCGAGGACGAGGGCACCGCCGCCCTGATGAACGAGCGGTTCGTCAACATCAAGGTCGACCGCGAGGAGCGTCCCGACCTCGACGCCGTCTACATGGAGGCCGTCGTCGCGCTGAGCGGGCAGGGCGGCTGGCCGATGACCGTCTTTCTGACCCCGGACGGTGAGCCATTCTACGGGGGCACCTACTTCCCACCCGAGGAGCGGCACGGGCTCCCGAGCTTTCGCCAGGTCGTGACCTCGATCGGTGACGCGTGGCAGGAGCGGCGCGACGACGTCGCCCGCTCGGCGGCGCAGCTCGTCGAGGCCGTGCGTCACTCGGCGTCGCTCCGGGCCTCGAAAGAGCCTCTCTCCGAGTACCTCCTGGGCAAAGCCGTGCGCGGGATCGGGCAGCAGTTCGAGCCGGCTTTCGGGGGCTGGGGACGGGCGCCGAAGTTCCCGAACGCGCCCGTGCTCGAGTTCCTGCTTCGCCGCGGCGAGACCGAGATGGTCGTGAAGACGCTGGACCAGATGGCGCGCGGCGGGATGTACGACCTGCTCGGCGGCGGCTTCCATCGCTACTCGGTGGACGAGCGCTGGCTCGTGCCGCACTTCGAGAAGATGCTCTACGACAACGCCCTGCTCGCCCCCGCGTACCTGCACGGGTGGCTCGTCACCGGCGAGGCGCGCTACCGGAGGATCTGCGAGGAGACGATCGACTATCTCCTGCGCGAGTTGCTGCTCCCCGAGGGCGGCTTCGCCTCAGCGCAGGACGCGGACACCGACGGCGTCGAGGGGCTGACCTTCTCCTGGACGCCCGAGGAGGGCGCGCCCGCCGAGTTGCTCGAGCCGTTCGAGCACGGACGCTTCATCCTCCGCGGCGAGCTCGACCCGGAGCTGAAGGAGCGGCTCTTCGAGCAGCGCGAGCTGCGCCCGAAGCCGCTCCGGGACGACAAGGCGATCGCCTCGTGGAACGGCCTCGCGCTCGCGGCGCTCGCCGAGGGTGGGCGCAGGCTCGAGCGACCGGACTGGATCGAGGCCGCGGTTCGGCTCGGGGAGTTTCTGCTCGGCTCGCTCTCGAGCGCCGACGGCGGTCTCGAGCGGAGCTACCGCGAGGCCCGCACGAGCGGCGCCGGCTTCCTCGACGACTACGCGAACGTCGCTCACGGGCTGCTCGAGCTCCACGTGGCGACCGGCGGACTCCGCTGGCTCGAGGAGGCGAACCGACTCGCCCGGCTCGCGGTCGAGCGTTTCGGCGACGAGGAGCACGGCGGCTTCTTCCTCGCCCCGGGCGACGAGCTCGTCGCCCGGACGAAGCCGCTCGACGATCACCCGCTTCCCTCCGGCAACTCGATGCTCGCCCACGTCCTCCTCAGGCTCGCCCGGATCTACGGCGACGACGAGCTCGAGCGGCAGGCGGTCGGGGTCCTTCGCCTTCTCCGGCCAGCGCTCGAACGCGCCCCGACCGCGTTCGGCTGGGGGCTCTGTGCACTCGACCTCTGGCTGAGCCCGCCACGCGAGCTCGCGATCGTCGGCCCTGTCGATTCAGCGGTTGCACGAGCCGCGCTGGAGCCGTGGCAGCCGAACACCGTCGTGGCGGTCGGGCCGGCTTCGGGCGTCCCGCTGCTCGAGGGCAAGGGGCTCGTCGGCGGGAAGCCGGCCGTGTACGTCTGCCAGCGCTTCACGTGTCTCGCACCCGCCACCAGTCCGGACGCGCTCCGCTTCTAGCGATGCTCACCGAGCGCCCGTTCACCGGCCCCGACGACCTGCCCGCGCTCCACGAGGTCGCCCGTGCGTCAATGAAGGCGGCGAAGCCGCTCTCGATCCCGCACGTCGGCGACGTCACCTGGGGCCTCTACCAGCACGAGCCCGAGCTCGCGACTCCGAAGGTGACGCGGATCTTCGAGCGGGAAGGCCTGCCTGTCGCCTTCGGGATCCTCTGGCTGCCCCAGACGCTCCAGTGCGCGATCCATCCACAGCACCGAGACGACGAGGTCTACGGCGCCCTGCTCGACTGGTTCGAGAGCTCGGCTGGAGACGCGCTCGACGGCGGCCTCGACGTCCAGCTCCTCGAGAGCGAGGCAAGCCTCCGAGGCGCCCTCGAGCGGCGGGGCTACGAGCTGCTGCAGAGCGGGACGAGGTTCGAGCACCGAGTCCGTTCGCTCGCGGACGCCGTCGAGGAGCCCGTGCTCCCGCACGGCTACACCCTCAGAGACGTCCGTGACGACGATCTCGAGCGGCGCGTGGAGGTGCACCGCGCTGCGTTCCACCCCTCGAAGGTGACCGCTCCCGCCTACCGCCTCTTGCGAACCCTGCCGCCCTACCGCGCCGACCTCGACCTGGTCGTCGAGGCGCCGGACGGGAGCTTCGCCGCGTACGCGCTCGTCTGGCTGGACGAGGAGAACGGCATCGGCGAGCTCGAGCCGGTCGGCACGCACCCCGCCCACCAGCGACTCGGTCTCGGCAAGGCGGTCTGCCTCGAAGCCTGCCGGAGGCTGCGGGCGCTCGGCGCCGACACGGCCGTCGTCTACTCGCTCGCGGGCTACCACGCGGGACGGCTCTACGGAAACGCCGGCTTCGAGCCCGTCGATCACCACATCGAGTTCAGGCGTTCACCCTAACTTCGCCGTCTCCGGACGGTCCTACCTGTTGAAAGCTTCATTGTTCTCCGGCGGAGCACGGAGTAATCTCGCTCGGATGCGGGCTTTTACCATCACTGGAACGACTCACAAGAGGAGTGTTCATGCGTAGGGTCTCACTGGCTTTGCTGGCTCTCGTCGGGGCACTCGCCCTGGCGATCCCGGCCGCGTTCGCCAAGGCGGACGGCACGACAGCGGATCCGGGCATCACCGCCCGGACGATCAAGATCGGCGGCACCTTCCCCCTGACGGGACCGGCGTCGAGCTACGCGCCGATCCCGCAGGCGATGAAGGCGTACTTCTCCTACATCAACGCCCGCAAGGGGCCTGACGGGAAGCGCGGCGTCTATGGCCGCCAGATCGTCTTCAACTACTTCGACGACGGCTACAACCCGGTCAACTCGGTTCAGCTGACCCGGAAGCTCGTCCAGGAGGACAAGGTCTTCGCGGTCGTCGGCTCGCTCGGAACCGAGGTCAACGAGGCGATCCAGCCCTACCTGAACCAGGTCAAGGTTCCGCACGTGCTCGTCTCGACGGGCGCCAGCGGGTTCGGTTCGAACTACAAGAAGTTCCCGTACACGATCGGCTGGCAGCCGGACTACATCGCCGAGGGCCGGCTCTACGGGCTGGACCTCGCGAAGAGGCCGAACGCGAAGATCGCCGTCCTGTACCAGAACGACAGCTACGGCAAGGACTATCTCTTCGGGCTCCGCTCGGCGCTCGGCAAGGCGAAGGCCGACCGGCAGATCGTGGGTGAGCAGGCCTACGACGTGCTTGGCGGCGCCACCCCGGCCTCGCAGCTCGCGCGGCTGAAGGCGACCGGGGCGGACACGCTCGTGATCTTCGTGACGCCGACGCCGACGATCCAGACGTACGCGATCATTCGTGCGCTCGGCTGGAAGCCGGATCAGATCTACCTGAACTCGGTCTCCGCGACGGACACGTTCATGACCGTGGCGATCGCCCGCTCCAGCGCGGCGACCGTGAACGGCTCGATCAGCGCGGCGTATCTGAAGGATCCGGCCTCGCCGGGCTTCGCCAACGACAAGACGGTGCAGCAGTACCGGAGGCTGATGGCGAAGTACAACCCGAGCGCGAACCCGACGAACGGGCTCAACTTCTACGGCTTCGCCAAGGCGGACACGTTCGTCCGGGCGATGTACAAGGCCGGGAAGGCCCCGACGCGGGCCGGGCTCCTGAAGGCGCTCACGTCCTTCAACGAGACGAACCCCTACCTGCTTCCTGGGTCGCGTCTGAAGACGTCCGCGACGGATCACTTCATCATCTCCCACCAGCAGCTGCAGCGGTTCACGGACAGCAAGTGGACGCTGATCGGCAAGCTGACGGACGGCCGCCCGCGCGGGTAGCAACCCGAGGGATCGGAAGGTGACACGGGGCCGGCAATTCGCCGGCCCCGTTTCTGTCTAGGCTGCGCTTCGTGGATTTCGCCCTCACCTCGGAGCAGGAGCTGATCCGCTCCTCGGCCCGCGAGCTGTGCCAGGCGGAGCTCGTCCCGCACGCGCAGGCCTGGGACGAGGCGGAGGAGCTGCCGCGCGAGCTCGTCGGGACGCTCGCCGAGGCGGGCTTTCTCGCCGCGGCGCTGCCAGAGGAGCTCGGCGGCGGCGGGCTCGACTCCGTCTCCTACTGCCTCCTCTGCGAGGAGCTCGGCAAGGCCGACTCCTCGGTGCGCGGAATCGTCTCGGTCTCGAACGGCCTCTACGGGAAGACGATCGCGAAGTGGGGGAGCGAGGAGCAGAAGGCCGAGCACCTGCCGGGGCTCGCGAGCGGCGAGGCGCTCGGGTGCTATGCGCTCACCGAGCCTGGTTGCGGATCCGACGCGGCTGCACTCGCGACGCGCGCAGTGCGCGACGGCGACGACTGGATACTCACCGGCTCGAAGGTCTTCATCACGCTTGGCTCCTGGGCCACGACCGCGATCGTCTTCGCCCGCACCGGCGTGCCCGGCGCCCGTGGGATCAGCGCGTTCCTCGTTCCCACCGGCGCCCCGGGATTCGCGGCGACGCCGATGAAGGGCAAGCTCGGCCTGCGCGCGCAGGACACGGCGGAGCTCTCCCTCGACGGCGTCCGCGTCCCCGACTCGGCCCGGCTCGGCGACGAGGGCCAGGGCTTCAAGGTCGCGATGTCCGCGCTCGACAACGGCAGGATCTCGCTCGCCGCCGGCTGCGTCGGGATCGCGCAGGGCTGCCTGGACGCCTCGGTCTCGTACGGCAAGGAGCGGAAGGCGTTCGGCCGGCCGATCGCGGGCTTCCAGCTGATCCAGCAGCTGCTGGCCGAAATGCACGTCGAGACCGAGGCCGCGCGCCTGCTCACGTGGAAAGCCGCCTCGCTCGCCGACGCCGGGCAGCCGTACACGACCGAGGCGGCGATCGCGAAGTGGTACGCGAGCGAGGCCGCCGTCCGGGCCGCGAACGCAGCCGTCCAGGTGCTCGGCGGCTACGGCTACGTGGACGAATATCCTGTTGCCAAGTACCTGCGCGATGCCCGCGTGACCACCCTGTACGAGGGTACGAGCCAGATCCAGACCCTGATCGTCGGCCGCGCCCTCACCGGCGAAGCCGCATTTACGTGATTTTGTGCGCAAGATGAACATTCCCCTCCCGGGGAACGTCCATCGCGCGAAGGCCCCTAAAGGGGCCGCCCGCGGCCCAAGAACAAGGAGCTCCGATGCCCGAAGCAGTGATCGTCTCCGCCGTCCGCACCCCGATCGGGCGTGCCGGCAAGGGCTCGCTGACCGACGAGCGGCCGGACGACCTGCTCGCCTTCGCGATCCGGGAGGCCGTCTCCCAGGCGGAGGGGCTCGACCCCGCCGAGATCGAGGACGTGATCGTCGGCTGCGGCTTCCCCGAGCAGAAGCAGGGGATGAACCTGGCCCGGCGCGGCGCGCTCCTCGCGGGGCTGCCCGACACCGTTCCCGGGACGACGGTGAATCGTTTCTGCGCCTCCTCGCTCCAGACCGCCCGCATGGCCTTCCATGCGATCAAGGCCGGTGAGGGAACCGCGTACGTCGCCGCCGGGGTCGAATCGATCTCACAGGTGAACGGCTATCCGAAGGACGCGGACGAGCTGCATCCGCGGCTGATGGGTGAGAACGCGGTCGCGAACGTCTACATCCCGATGGGGATGACCGCCGAGAACGTCGCCGACCAGTACGACGTCTCGCGCGACGACATGGACCGGTTCGCGCAGCAGTCGCAAGAGCGTGCGGTCGCGGCGCAGGTGTCCGGTCACTTCGCGCGCGAGCTGACGCCCTACCCGAAGGCCGACGGCTCGGTGCTCGAGGCCGACGACGGCCCGCGCGCGTCCTCGACCTACGAGAAGCTGCAGGAGCTGGCGCCCGTCTTCCGGGACGACGGCAAGGTCACGGCCGGCAACTCGTGCCCGCTGAACGACGGCGCGGCCGCGCTCGTGATCATGTCCGAGGAGCGAGCCCGCGAGCTCGGCCTGACCCCACGGGCGCGAATCATCGCCTCGTCCGTCTCCGGGATCGATCCGGAGATCATGGGCGTCGGTCCAATCGAGGCCGTGCGCAAGGTGCTGAAGCAGGCCGGGATGACGATCGAGGACGTCGACGTGATGGAGCTGAACGAGGCGTTCGCGGCCCAGGTGATCCCGGTGTGCCGCGAGGTCGGCGTCGATCCGTTCTCGGACAAGCTGAACCCGCACGGCGGCGCGATCGCGCTCGGCCACCCCTACGGAATGACCGGCGCCCGGATCATGTGCACGCTCCTGAACGACCTGGAGTCGATGGATCGGACGATCGGGCTCGAGACGATGTGCGTCGGTGGCGGGCAGGGCATGGCGATGCTCGTCGAGCGCCTGCGCTGAAGCACGCAGTCCACCGAAGCCCGAGCCGCCCAGCGCGACTGGATCGCAACGGGCGTCCTCGACAGCGCTGGTCCGAGTATCTCTGAGTGGCCATCGAACGAACTTTGTTCATTGATCAAGCTCAGTCCGACCCCGCATGGTTGCGCGGGTCGAGGAGCGCTTGTGTTGATCCAACACAGGCTCGGCCTCGCTCGCGCCGCGGTCGGCGCCGGTTGGCCCGGCGGGTTCGCGGCCGTCGCCCGGGAGGTCTCTACGGGATGATCGGCGCCCGGATCATGGGCACGCCGTAACGACCGGTGGGGAGGGAGGCCGAGGGCCTCCCTCCCCGGATCTCTTACTTCCCGGTGTACTGAAGGATGTAGAGGCCCCGGTCACGATCGCTTGCGAGCACGTACTGCTGCTTCCCGATCGTGTGCACCTCGACGCCCCAGAAGTTGCTGCCGCCCTCGTCGATGAAGGCGCCGACCTCCTGGAGGCCGCCGTTGCCGTACTCGAGCACCCGGAAGCCCGCGGAGTAGTAACTCAGGTACGCGAGCTTGTTGCCCGGGTTCGGATCGACGGCCACCTCGTGCACGCTCAGCGCGCCGAAGCCGGTCGCGAAGGCCCGGTCCTGCGCCTCGGGGACCGTGTACGTGTCGAGCTGCGAGATCGAGCCGGGAACGCCGACCTCGCCCGGGATGTGCGTCTTGTACAGGCGCACGTAGCCCCAGCCGTCGAAGATCGCCTCGATCGTCGTCGAGGCGCTGGCCGTCCCGCCGGCCGGGTTCGCTGTCGTGCAGGCGTTCGTCGCGGTGACGCCTGCCTGCTGGAGCAGCTGGAGCCCGGTGAGCCGGTCGACGAACACGTATGGGATCGTCCCGACCGCGAGCATCGAGACCCGGGCCTGGCAGTCGGAGCGGAGCGAGTTGAACACGATGCCGGAGCTGTATCCGGCCGCCTTGATGTTGTCGAGTTTGACCTGGAACGAGCAGGTGCCGCGGACGACGAGCGCGACGCCGGTTCCGGGGGCGAGCCCCGAGCAGGCCTCACCCAGGTAGGTGGGAGTCCCGGAGATGCTCGTGCCCTCGCTGATCGCGGGAGTACCGGACGCAGAGGTTGCCGTGTACTCCGTGCCGTCGTACGGCCCCGAAGTGATCTCGGCGACCACGCGATACGGGTTGAAGTCCTCGTCCGTTCCGATCAGGAAGCGGTTTTCGGGAGAGAGCTCCGACTGGTGAGCGTTCCCCTCGGGCGAGATCTCGTGCCCGCGGGCGAGCCGTTCCTCGTCGAGCGCCGCGTAATCGCTTTCGGCGATCAGCGTGACGCCACCAGCGCGCGGATTGGTCACGTCGAGGAGCACGTAGCCGCCGTCCCAGTAGTTCATGTTCATCACGTACCGCTCGCCGACCCGCTTCACGACCATGTCGTGCGAGAAGACGGTCGTGAGATTCTTCGGGCTCTCCTGGGCGACCGAGAACGGCGGTGCCTCGAGGTCGAGCTCGTTGATCAGCACCGGGTTGCGCGGATCGGTGATGTCCATGATGTCGACGTCCGTCGTCTCGTCGTTGTCGACGAGCACCACGTACGTGCGACGGTCGGCCTTGCTGTTCCAGGCGAACATGCTGTGCGCCCGGTTCGCCTGCGTGTCCGTCGTCCCGTCCGGGTTGGCGTAGTCGCCGGCATGCGAGGCGAGCTGGAGCGGGACGGTCGGGGTGGTGATGTCCCAGATGTTGATCCCGCCCCGTGTCCGCGGCACCGTTGCCGCCGGAGCGTTCGGACAGGTCTCGTTCTGGTGCAGGAAGATGACGCCGTTGAACGACGCGTTCCGGATCTCGAGCGTCTGCGCGCCCTCGCCGGCGTAATTGCCCTCCTCCGTAGGCATGAACGCGCTCACGACTTCGAACGGTGCAGCCGGGTTCGAGATGTCCATCACGTGAGCGCCCGTCCTCTTGCAATCCGGGTTACGGAAGGCGGTCAGGTATGCGTAGTTGCCGTGGGCGGCGACGTCCGCGATGCGGCCGGTCAGGCCCGACGGATTGGCGACCGTCGCCTTGCCGACGACGCGGACGTTGCGGTTGACGGGCGGCAGATGGCCGCTCGTCGTGCCGTGCTGGTCGTCGGTGGCGATTCCCTCGCCGGGGAACGCCTCGATGTTCGTCGAGCCGTAATCCGGATGGGCGGTGGCAGCCGCTACGAGTGTGGTGAACGCGACAACGGCCACCGTGAGGTACACGATGCGTCTCAAGTCCTCCCCCTTCTGTCGATTCAACCCAAGCGGACCGAGCGTACTGTGGACGGTGCCGAAATGGAAGGACTGAGCGTCGCTCGCGGGATCGCGGAGGAATGGGGGCTCGAGCTCGGCGAGCCGTTCGAGCTCTCCCGCTACTCCTACGTGGCCCCGGTCGGCGCGGACGCCGTGCTGAAGGTGACGCCGCCCGAGGACGACGAGTCGGACGAGGGGGCGGACGCGCTCGAGCTGTGGGGCGGTGACGGAGCCGTGCGGTTGTTGCGGAGGGACCGCGAGCGACGGGCGCTCCTGCTCGAGCGGGCGCGGCCGGGGGCCGACATCTCCGGGCTGCCGGAGGAGGAGGCCACGGCGATCGCGGTCGAGGTGGGCAGCCGACTGTGGCGACCCGCAGCCGCTCCGTTCCGCTGGATCGGCGATCACGTGCCCCGCTGGCTCGCGGCGGACGAAAGCGAGCTGACCTCGCTGGCGCGCGACCTCTACGCCTCGCTCGACGTCGGGCGCACGACGCTCGTGCACGGCGACTTCCACCACCACAACGTGCTCCGCTCCGAGAGAGGCTGGCTCGCGATCGACCCGAAGCCGATGCTCGGCGAGCCGGAGTACGACGTGCCTCCCTTTCTCTGGAATCCGCTCCCGTGTCGCCTGCGCGTCGAGCACCTGGAGAGCCGGATCAGGGCGTTCGTCGCGGCGGGTCTGGACGAGGAGCGGATCCGGAAGTGGACGGTGATCCGCGGCGCCTACCTCCAGCCGCAGGAGGCGGAGCCAGGGACTCTCCGCTTACTCGTTTCTTAAGACCGAGGGTGCGTCGCCGGCGGTAGCCTCGGCGGGATGGGCTCGAAACCGTCCGGCACGGCCCGCCCTCACGCGGAGGAGAGGCACGGTGCGGTCCGGCGCGGCTACGCCGCGCTCGCCGGGCTGCTCGCGGCCGGAGTGACGCTGGGCGTGGCCGAGGTCGCGGCGGCCGCGCTCCCCGAAAGCCGGTCGCTCGTCGTCTCCGTCGGCGACGTCGTCATCGACCTCGTGCCCGGCTGGCTCGAGCGGGCCGTGATCTCCACGCTCGGCGGCAACGACAAGCCGTTCCTGATCGCCAACATCGTTCTCGTCACCATGCTCCTCGGCGCCGTACTCGGCATTCTGAGCGTCCGCCGGTTCCTCGTGGGAGCGGCCGGCCTGAGCGCCCTCGTGGGGATCGCCGTCGCGGCCGCTCTCGCCGACCCGCAGGCCGAAGGAGCCGGGCCGGTCGCGACCGGGCTGATCGCTGCGCCCGCCGGCATCCTCGCGCTCTGGCTCCTGCTCGGAGCGGCTCGGACCGATCCGGTTCCGACGCAGGCTCTCGAGCCGCGCAACCCGGCTCGTGGAGGAGTTGCGGACCGCCGCCGGTTTCTCGGGGTTGCCGCCGGCGCCGTCCTCGTCGGAGCAGCCGGCGCCTATGGCGGACGACTGCTCTCGGCGCGGACGCGGATCGACGAGGTACGGCAGGCGATCCGCATCCCCCGTCCCGCACGACGTGCGCCGGCGCCCCCTGCGGGCGCCGCTCTCGAGATCCCCGGGCTCGCGCCGTTGTACGTCCCGAACGACAAGTTCTACCGGATCGACACGGCGCTGATCGTGCCGCAGGTCGACCCGGCGGACTGGTCGCTCGAGGTCAAGGGCAAGGTCGACCGGCCTTTCAGCCTTACCTATGACGAGTTGCTGGCAATGCCTCATATCGAGGCGGACGTGACCCTCTCGTGCGTCTCCAACGAAGTCGGTGGAGGACTCGTCGGCAACGCTCGCTGGCAGGGCGTGCTCCTCTCCACCCTCCTCGAGCGAGCGGGCGTCCAGAGAGGCGCGACGCAGGTTCTCGGACGTTCGGTGGATGGCTTCACCGCGGGGTTCCCGACCGAGGTGGCGCTCGACGGCAGGAACGCGATGGTCGCGGTAGCCATGAACGGCGAGCCCCTGCCCGCACTCCACGGCTTCCCTGCCCGCCTGGTCATCCCCGGTCTGTACGGGTATGTGTCGGCGACGAAGTGGCTCGCCGCGATCGAGTTGACGAGCTTCGACGAGGTCGACGGCTACTGGATTCCCCGCGGCTGGGCCAAGGAAGGGCCGATCAAGACCCAGTCCCGGATCGACGTCGCGTCCCGCCAGGTCATCGCGGGCGTCGCCTGGGCCCCGAGGCGGGGGATCGAGCGCGTCGAGCTTCGCATCGACGACGGCCCGTGGCAGGAGGCGACCCTAGCGGCTCCGCTGAACGACGATTGCTGGCGTCAATGGTTCGTCCCGTGGGGCGCAGCGCCGGGGGAGTACGTGATTGCGGTCCGGGCGACCGACGGCACAGGCGAGACCCAGACCGCCGAGCGGACGGACGTCGCGCCCAACGGGGCCAGCGGGCACCACACGATCCGGGTCGAGATCGCCTAGAGACGCGTCAGCGCGCGTCCCTCCAGCCCCGAAACTCGGCCCAGAGCTGCTCCATGGTCGTCTCCCTCGCCGGGTGGAGCGGGTCGTACGGGATGTAGTTGACGGTGCGCACGATCCAGCCGTCCTCGCCGAGGTCGAGCACGTTGACGCAGGCCGGCGCCTGCTCGAAGGTGCCGAAGTAGGTGCGGTCGCCGGAGAGCGCGTAGGAGAGGACGATCCGGTTGACGCCGCCGTGGAGGACGGCGAGCGCGGTCTCCCACTCGCGGCCGAGCAGCCGCTCGAGCGCGGGGTGGACCCGGTCGAGTGCCTCGCCGAGCGACTCGCCGCCAAGGAAGCGCGCGGCCTCGTCCTTGACCCGGAGGGCGCCGACGAACTGCCGCTCGAGCTCCTCGGGCGGAATCCCGTCGAGCCTGCCGCCACGCCACTCGGCGAGCTCGGGCCAGCGCTCGACCTCGTGGCCCGGCGCGACGATCTCGGCGGTCTCGGCGGTGCGGGGAAGGTCGCTCGCGAGCACGAGGTCGAGCGCGACGCCTGCGAGCGCCTCCCGCGCAGCCTCCGCCTGCTCCCGGCCGCGCAGCGTGAGCGGTACCTCCTCGGGGTTGACGGGGCGCCCGGCGTCGTCCACGTACGAGACCTCGGCGTGGCGCATCAGATAGAGCCGGCGCCTCATTCGTACTTCGCGAGCTGGCGCGGATTCGAGACGCGCAGCTTCTGCGCGACCTGCTCCTTCAGGAGCGCGACGGCGTCCTCGGGCACGTCGCCGGCGCGAATCCGGCGTGCGAGCTCCCAGTCGGCCGCTTGCTGCTCGCCCGTCGCCCAGAGCTCACGCTCGGCGATCCCGAGCCCGTTGATCGCGACGAGCGTCCGGAACTTGAGCCGGTGGTCGTAGAGGATCGGGAGGATCTCCTCCTGGAGGAACTCGCGCACGGCCTCGGCGAGCTCCTGCGGTGTTGGGCGGTCATGCTGCATGTTCGATCAGATCCAGCAGCTCGTATTCCATCTCGGCGGCCAGGCGTCCGAGCACCGCGAGCTCCACTGACCGCTCTTGCCCGTTCAGGTGGCGGCGCGACTGGGTCAGGCAGCCAGTCGCCCACTTGACGTTGCCGAAGACCTCCCAGACGAGCAGCTCCTCGCGGGTCACCTCGCGGCCGGTCAGCTCTGCGTAGCGCGCGAGGTAGCGGTCGAGCTCACCGATCCCGCCGAGGTGCAGGTGGTCGACACCGAATCGCCAGGCGCGGACGAGGGGCCACGCGAGATCCTCGACCGGGTCGGCGAGGTGCGCGAACTCCCAGTCGAGGACGGCGACTATGCCGTTCTCGTCCACCGCGATGTTCCCGATCCGCCAGTCGCCGTGGACGACCGTGAGCGGCCGATCCTTCGGCATCCGCTCCTTGACCCAGAGCAGGCCGAGCTCGATCGCGGGATGCGGCTCACCGACGGAGTCGAGCTCGGCGTAGAAGCGCTCGACCTGGTCGCCCGTCTCGAGGAACGCGAGGCGCTCGGGCGAGATCGAGTGGATCTTCGCGAGTTCCTCGGCGAGCTGGACGTCCAGCCCGGAAGGCGGCTGCTTCACGATCCGCCGGCCGATCGTCTCGCCCTTGATCCGCTCCATCACGAAGGCCTCGCGCCCCTCGATTTCGCCGAGGTAGGCGATCGGCTCGGGCACCTTGACTCCCGCCTCGTGCGCGGCGCGCAGCACCTCGAACTCCTGCTCGAGCGTGAGCGTCGCCTGATGGATGACGCCGCCTGCGGCACGGCGGATCAGAAGCTCGCGCCCGCCCGCATCGACCGCCCACGCCTCCTTGGAGGCACCACCGGCAAGCATGACCGCCCGCTCGACGGGCTCGCCGAGCGCTGCCGCGAACGCCTCCCTCACAGGACGAGCTCGGCCATGACGGCGAGCGCCTCCTTCTGCTTGGTCTGGACGACGAGCGTCGAGATCCCCGCCTCGCGCCACATCGAGAGCCGCTCCGCGATCCGCTCCTTCGGCCCCACGAGCGCGATCGCGTCCACGAGCTCGTCCGGAACGGCCATGGCCGCGTCGCCCTTGTGCCCGCCGAGGTAGAGCTCCTGGATCTCGGCCGCGGCGCCCTCGAAGCCGTAGCGCTGCGTGAGCGAGTTGTAGAAGTTCTTGCCCTTCGCGCCCATCCCGCCGATGTAGAGGGCGAGCATCGGCTTCAGCATGTTGCGACACATCTCGACGTCGTCGTCGACGAGCACGGGGCAGAGCGGCGCGACGTCGAAGCCCTCGGGCGCTGCCTCGAGCGAGGGGCCGTGCACCTCCCGGAAGCGCTGGGGCGAGAAGAAGATCGGGAGCCAGCCGTCGGCGATCTCGGCGGCAAGAGCAACGTTCTTGGGGCCGAGCGCGGCGAGGTAGATGGGGACGTCGCGGCGGAGCGGCTTCAGGATCAGCTTCAGCGGCTTGCCGAGGCCGGTCGCATCCTCGCCCGAGTACGGGATGTCGTAGTGGGCGCCGTGGTGCTCGACGGTCTCGCGGCGGAGCGCGGCCCGGACGATCTCGACGTACTCGCGGGTGCGGCCGAGCGGCTTGCCCCAGGCGACGCCGTGCCAGCCTTCCACGACCTGCGGGCCCGAGGTACCGAGCCCGAGGAGGACGCGCCCGTTCGAGAGTTGATCGAGGCTCGCGACCGTCATCGCGGTCGCAGCGGGGGTGCGCGCAGGCATCTGCATGATCGCCGTCCCGATCCCGATCTTCTCGGTCGTCGCGGCGATCCAGGTCGCGACCGTGACCGCGTCGGCGCCCCAGGCCTCCGACGTCCAGGCCGAGTGGAAACCGAGCCGTGCAGCCTCCTGGGCGAGCTCGACCGATCCCATCGGGTCGTCGTAGCCGAGCTGGAGGGCGAGCTTCACAGCCGCGGCACCATTCCCTGCGCGCCCTCGACCCGCGGGCCGGGAACGTTCGGGAAGCGAAACTGGAGCGGCTCACGTCCGGGCTGGCAGACCCAGGCCTGGCCCGTTTCCGGGCTACGCCCGGCCATCAGGATCGCCGCTGCGATCTGCTCCGGCTCCATCAGGGGAAAGCCTGCCGCGTCGAGCTCGGCCTGTGCATCCTCGGTCATCGGCGTCCGCACGATTCCGGGACAGACCAGGTTGATCCGGATTCCGCGCGGCTCGAGCACCGGCGCCAGCGAGCGGGCGTAGCCGACGACGGCGTGCTTGGTCAGGACGTAGAGCGGATCCGACTCCATCGGAATCAAGCCCGCGAGCGAGGCGGTGACGACGAAGGCGCTTCCGCTCCTCATCCGCGACGCAAGCGCCTGCGTCCCGAAGACGACCCCGTCGACGTTGACGCCGAGGATCCGCCGGTAGTCCTCGAGCGAGTCGTCTCCCCGCGCCAGGACGCCCGCGTTCAGACAGACGAGGTCGGCCGGCTCGACCGCATCCCAGGCGGCGCGGTCTGAGACGTCGAACCCGTCGGCGAGGTCGAGCCCGCGCACCTGTGCGCCTTCGGCTTCGAGCAGCGCGACGAGCGCCCGCCCGATCCCGCCGGCGGCGCCCGTGACGAGAGCCGTTTCAGGGAACAAGAACGACCTTTCCGGTCGACTGGCGCGAGGCGATCAGCTCGTGAGCGGCCTGGGCCTCCTCGAGCGGGAACTCGGCGCCCACGACCGGCCGGATCGAGCCCTGCCGCCAGAGCGCGAGCAGCTCGTGGACCTGCTCCTGGACGAGCTTCGGCTCGAAGCCCATCAGGCGGCCGAGGTAGAAGCCCTGGACGCCGGTGTTCCGGCCGACGAGCCGCGCGGGGTCGACGGGCTCCCAGGCGCCGCCCGCGAAGCCGATCCCGATCGCGACGCCGAGGGGCCGCAGCGCTTTCAGACAGGCGGTGAAGACCGGCCCGCCGACGGGGTCGAGCGCGACGTCCACGTCGTCCAGGTCACCAATCTCCTCGTAGGTGATCGTGCTCTCGGCGCCGAGGCTGCGTGCGACGTCGAGCTTCTCCTCGGAGCCGGCGGCAGCCGTGACACGCGCGCCGAGCAGATGGGCGAGCTGGATCGCGGCCGTGCCGACGCCGCCGGCTGCCGCGGTGACGAGCACGTGCGTTCCCGGCCGGATCCGAGCCTGGCGATTGAAGGGGATCCACGCCGTCAGGAAGGTCGTGAGAAACGCTGCGCCCTCCGCATAGCTCGCATCCGGCGGCAGCTCGAAGACCCACTCCGGATCGACGGCAACCCGCTCGGCGTAGCCGCCACCGGTCGTCCGCACAAAGGCGAGCACGCGTCTGCCGTCGAGTTCGCCCGCGACTTCGTTGCCGAGGATCGTGGGGAGTGGCGGCGGCTGCGGATAGTGCCCGAGCCGGATCAGGACGTCGGCGAAGTTGATGCCTGCGGCGCGGACCTCGACGAGGGACAGACCCTCGGACGAGGCCGGCTCGGCCACGTCCTCCACGGACAGGGGAGCCCCTATCTCATGGAGGACGGCGGCTCTCACTTGCCGGTGAACTGCGGCTTGCGCTTCTCCAGGAACGCGACGACGCCCTCGGTGCCGTCCTCGCTCCCGATGCAGCGGATGAACGCCTGCGCCTCGCGGCGCATCCCCTCGGAGAGCGGGAGGTCGCGCGTCTCGGAGGCGAGCTCCTTGATCACGCCCATTGCGAACGGCGAGCGCTCCGAGAGCGTCCGGGCCAGCTCGAGCGCGGTCTCGAGCAGCTGCTCCCGCGGGACGGCTCGCTCGACGAGGCCCCACTCGTAGGCCTGCGCGCCAGAGATCGGGTCGCCGCCCAGGTTGAGCAGGAGTGCGCGCCCCTGGCCGATCAGCCGGGGCAGGCGCTGCGTGCCGCCGCCGCCGGGGATCAGGCCGAGCTTGATCTCGGGCTGGCCGAGCTGGGCGTCCTCGGCCGCGATCCGGATGTCGCACGCCATCGCGAGCTCGAGGCCGCCGCCCAGGCAGTAGCCATGGATCGCGGCGATCACGGGCGTCCGGCCGGCGTCCATCCGGGCGGCCAGCTTCTGAATCCCGCGGGCCGACCCGCTCTCGGCCGCCTCTTCGATCGCCTCGCGCATCGCCGGGAACTCCGTGATGTCCGCGCCGGCGACGAAGGCCTTCTCGCCCTCCCCACGCAGCACGATCGCGCGGGTCTCGTCGGAGCGGTCGAGGCGGTCGTACTCCTCCTCGAGCTCCTCGAGCAGGCGGGACGAGAGCGCGTTCACGGGTGGATGGTCGAGCGTGACGATCGCGACCGCGCCGTCCTCTTCGACCTTGACGTACTGGGGCATCTGACTCCTCTGATGTGGTTAGCGAGGCCCCATTCGGAGGGCGCCGTCGAGACGGATCACCTCTCCGTTCAGGTACTCGTTCTCGACGATGTGCTTGACGAGGGAGGCGAAGTCCTCCGCGCGACCGAGCCGCTTGGGAAACGGGATCTGCGCGGTCAGGCTCTCGCGGATGTCATCCCTCATGGGCCCGAGCATCGGCGTGTCGGACGGGCCTGGCGCGATCGTGACGACGCGGATCCCCTTGGAGGCGAGGTCGCGCGCGATCGGGAGCGTCATCCCGGCGACGCCGGCCTTCGACGCGGAGTAGGCGGCCTGGCCGATCTGACCGTCGTAGGCAGCGTTCGAGGCGGTGTTCACGATCACGCCGCGTGTGCCTTCCTCGTCGGGATCGCCCGCTGCGATCTTCTCCGCAGCGAGGCTGAGCACGTTGAACGTGCCGATCAGGTTGACTTCGATCACCTTGCGGAAGCGGTCGAGCGGGAAGCCGATCACCCGGGCGCCGCCCCCGATCCCGGCGCAGTTGACCGCGCCGTGGAGCTCGTCGCAGCCGTCCACGAGCGAGCGAACCGCCTCCGCATCGGTCACGTCGGTCTCCGGGAGGTCGGCGATCACGACAGTCGCCCCCTCGGCCTCGAGCATCGCCGCGGTCGCCTCCCCGAGGCCTGAGCGACCGCCCGTCACGATGAACGTCTTCCCGTTGATCTTCACGACGGCATCGGTGTCCCGACGAACTGCTCGCGCAGCGCCGTCTTGCGGAACTTGCCGACCGCGGTCTTCGGGATCTCGTCCACGAACTCGAACGCGTCCGGGAGCCAGAACTTGGCGAAGTTGGGGGCGAGGAACTCGCGGAGCTCCTCGCCGGTCGCGGTCTGGCCCTCCCGCAACACACAGACGGCGAGCGGCCGCTCGTCCCACTTCTCGTGCGGCATCGCGATCACGGCCGCCTCGGCGATCGCCGGGTGAGCCATCAGGGCGTTCTCCAGGTCGACCGACGAGATCCACTCGCCGCCCGACTTGATCACGTCCTTCGAGCGGTCCTTGATCATCACATAGCCCCGGGGGTGGAACGAGGCGATGTCGCCGGTCTTGAACCAGCCGTCCGGCGTCCACCGCTCGGCCTGCTCGGGCGTCTCGTAGTAGGCGGACGCGACCCAGGGGCCACGCACCTCGAGCTCGCCCATCGCCTCGCCGTCCCAGGCGATCTCGTTCCCGTCGTCGTCGATC